>CAYVDO010000107.1:16545-20160 GCA_964450125.1 uncultured bacterium | reverse complement strand
CATCGGCTCGCCGACGCCGTCTCCGGGCGAAGCGAACGTCGCGCTCGCACCGCTCGGCGAAAGCGCCGCGAGTCCGCGCAGCAGCTCACCCGCGGGGGGCGCCTTCATGCAGGTTTGCCCCGACTGCGGTAACGCTACCGCCGCCAACGTGGATGGCTGCTTCAAGTGCTTCTCGTGTGGTTACTCGGAGTGCTGAGCGCGAGCACGCACGCGCCATCGCGACGCTGACTGCATGGCCGCGTGGCGGCGTGGCGGCGGACGAGCCCCGCAGACCGCGAGCGCTACAAACGAAGACGGCGGCGCTGCGTCCCTAGGACGCAGCGCCGTTCGTACCTTCACAGCGCCCCGCGGGCGCCGGAGCGCGCTACTCGAAGCTCACCTGATCGCCGATCAGCAGGTTCCGGCTACTCGAGAAGATCCAGGCGGAAGCGGTTTCCTCCTCGACTCGGAACACGATCGCCTTGCCGATCAGCTCGCGCGGCAACGCGAGCTCGCGGCCCGTGAGCGGGTCCGCCGCCACGCGACCACCGCGGTAAACCCCCACCACGTTGCCGAGCTTCACGCCATCCTTCTTGCCCTTGTCGAGGAAGATGCTGCGACGCTCGACGATGTCGGTGGTGATCGCCGGCGACCCCACGATCACGCCGTCGAGCGCCCGATCGCTGTCCACTGGCGAGATCGCCGTACCCACGTCCACGTACGGCGTCAGCAAATCACCGGGACCGATGGCCTCGAACGATTGCACGATGCGCGCGATCGAGCTGCGGTCGGAAACCTCCTCCACGACCAGGTCGCCGAGGATCTGAGTGACGTACCCGAGGACCTGGCCGGTCACCGGGTGCAGGGTGATCTCCGAGTCACGGTAGACGGAGAAGCGATCACCAACCTGGAATTCCGAGTTCTTCCCCGCATTGAGATAAACGCGCTGCCCCTGGCCGAAGTAGTTGATCCGATCGATGTTGCCCACCAACGCCGCCACCGCGAGTTCGCGGCGTGGAACGATGTACGCGTACTGCGACTCGGTCACCCGGAATGCCGTGGCGCTGCTCCCGCCCGCACCGATGGGCTTGGCTGCGCCAGCGGCGTCCGCCGGCGCAGCGGCAGCGGTTTCCTCGGTGGCCGGCGCGGCCTCCGCAGCAGCGGGCGCCGTGCTCGCAGCGACCTGCGTGCCGTCGGATGCACCCTGACCGCAATCGAGCAACAGCTCGTCGCCGGGGTAGATCCAATGCGGATCCTTGACCTGCGGGTTCTTGTGGTGGATATCCCGCCACCGCGAACCCTCGCCGAGGCATCGCTGCGCGAGACCCGAGAGCGTGTCGCCTGGCTTCACCACGTACACGGGCTTGGATTCGTCGGTGGCGGCAGCCGGTACGGCGACCTCGGCGCTGGCATCCGCAGGGGCCCGCACCGCCTCGGATTCCTCCGCCCATCCAACCGTTGCGGTGGTGACCGTGGAAACCGCGGCACCCGCCAAGAGAACGGAAAGCGCGCTGCGCACGCCGTTCCTCATCGCTCCCCCTTGTTGGCCCGAACGCGCGGCCGACCCGCCTCACGCCCGGCAAATGATTCGACCAAACACTCCAGATGTCCGGATAAACGTCTGGATTTCCAGGATTTCGGCGGCATCCTAGGGCCGGCAACCCCGCCTGTCAAGAAAAAAACGAGGAATATCGGGTGCGGACGCTCGTTTTCGGCGGCGGCGCGGCGGACAACCGACTGTGGTAGCTTGCCGCGGCGTTACGCGGTGTCGGACTCCGAGTTCCTGCACCCACCTCTCGGCCATGCCGCCCATCCTGCGAACCCTGCTCGGCGTCTCGATCTTTCTCGTCCTAGGGCTCAGCCTCGGGGTCGTGGATCGGCGAGCGGTGGAGGGCGCAAGCGCCCGTGGCGTGGGAGGCGTTTCTGGTGCCGTGGTCGGCACCGCACGTTATCGGGTCGTGCTCACGCCGGCGAACGCTTCGAACAACAGCTCTGGCGACCATGTGATCGAGGGGCGTGGCCGTTTCTTCCGCGACGAGGGCGTGCCAACGGGGCGTTACGGGGTCTCGATCATCGCCGATTCGGACGCAGCGCAGCCGCGCCTGATCGTGTTCCTGCCGATTCCCGCGGGCGCCGAGCGTCTCGCCCCCACATCGGACGCGTTCACGCGGCTAGCGAACGCCATGAGCGAGCTCGCACGCGTCGCGCGTGCGGGCGATGTCGAGTCACTCGAGCGCTTCTTCGACGAGCGTTTCCGAGGCTCGAGCGGCCAGACCCGCCGCGAACAGATCGCCCGCGCGACTGCCGCCGCCACGGGTTCCGACTCACAACGCTTCGAGATTGCCATCGAAGACGCGTTTCGCGCCGGCGATCGGTGGTTCGCGCGGCTACGCTACATCGGCACATTCCGGGTCCGCCCGAGCGGCGAGCAGCAGACGGTCTCGAGCACGTTCCTGAGTGAGCTACGCGAGACGCCCACCGGCTTTCGGTTCCTGACCACCGACGTCGTGACCGTCCCGGGATTGAGCGGGATCCAAGCCTTGCCGCGTGAGTTTCGACCCGCGCCCGATCTCGCCACCGTGCTGGTGCGCTCCGGCGCCACCGTGGCGATGCCGCGCGCCGTCGTCGTCGACGCCTCGCTCGCCACTCGCGAGCACGATCGCGGCTGAGCGGCCGAAGGCGATGCGCCACCGCGGTGCGCTGACGCTCGCGATCGGCGTGCTCGCGATCGCCTTGCTGCTCCTCAGCCGAAGTCGACTGCCGGAAGACGACGCCGCAGCACCGGAGCGCCGTCGGTTTCCCGGCGCGAACGTCATTCTCATCACCATCGACACGCTGAGACCCGACCACCTGGGTGCCTACGGCTATTCCCGCCCCACGAGCCCTCACTTCGACGCACTGGCACGACGTGCCGTGCTCTTCGAGGACGTCGTGTCGTCGAGCGCTTGGACCAGCCCGGGACTCGTGAGCCTGCTCACGGGGCTCTTCGCAGTTCGCCACGGCGTCACCGGGCCGGCCGCCAGTGCACCTTTGGGCACGCCCACCCTCGCGACCGAGCTGGCCGCGCACGGCTATGCCGTCCCGAATCTCGTCTATCTGACGTCCATCCCGAACTACGCAAACCTCGGCTTCGGGCCACCGCTTCACCAGTTCTTCAGCGATGAAGGCGGAGACGACGAGCTGGCACGATGGCTCGACGATCGCCCGGAAGAGCCGTTCTTCCTCTGGTACCACTACCGCTACGTCCACTTGCCGTATCGCCCGAACCCCGACCACGTGGCCGCAGTCTGGCCCGCACCCGCGACCGACTCGCCCGTATCCGAGGGGCTCGCAGCGGTGCGGCGTGACGTGATCGTGCCGCGCGACAGTCTGCCCTTCGCCTTGCCGGCCGACCGCGACGCAGTGACACGGCTCTACGACGGCGAGGTGCACGCGATGGATGCGTGGCTCGGCGACGTGCTCGACCGGCTCGAGCGCTCGGGCTTACTGGATCGCTCGGTGCTCGCGGTGAGCGCCGACCACGGCGAAGAGCTCTTCGATCACGGTTGGGTCGGCCACGCCTCGACCACGCTCCACGCATCTCTCTTCGAGGAGGTGGTGCGCATCCCGCTGCTGATCCGCATGCCCGGTGGGCGC
>CAYVDO010000107.1:7972-16535 GCA_964450125.1 uncultured bacterium | reverse complement strand
CCCGTGCGGGGGGTCGACGTGATGCCGACGCTGCTCGACGCCGTCGGCGTGGGCGCGCCTGCCGACATCGACGGCCGCAGCCTGCTGCCGCTCATGCGGGGCGAATCGCTCGCGCGCGCGCCGGCCATCCTGGAAACGGCCATCGCGGGCTACCAAACCCCTCCCGCGCGTGAGGGCGAGCGGCTGGCGGGCATCCGCGATCGCGGCTGGAAGCTCGTGCTCGAGCGAGGCAAGCCGGCGGCGCACGTTTTTCACCTCGTCAGCGATCCCCGCGAGACCAGGGACTTGGGTGGCATGGGACACGCGGAAGAGATCGAGCTCCGCACCACCCTCACGCGCTACCTGGCGTTGCACGATCCCGGCTTCTTCGTCGATCGGTTGCGACCGGAGGCTGCGAGCCCGGCGGCGGCTCCCGCCGATGCACCTTGTCCCCGCGTCGAATCGCCCGGAAACGACGCGATCCTCGACTTCGACGCGGGTGGCGGCTTGGTGCGAGCCCGCTGGGTCGGCAGGTCGGACCTTCCCTACGTTCTCGAATACGAGCTGGGCGAAGGCCGTTTCCACACCGTGGGTCGCATGCCGCTCACCGGCAACGTCCACGATTTCGGCCCATACCCGCGCGAGGTGTGGCGTTCGTTCGCGGACTTCAACCCGTGGCGCGTGCGGGTGGTGCTGGTGGGACGCGAGGACTGCGCACCGGCGCCCGTCGCTTTCCGATTCGCGACCGACGCGGCCCATCGCTGACACTCCTGCGGGCGGGCCGCGTCGCTGGCGAGCATCTGGCGCCGATTCCTTCACAGGAACGGTCGCGCTGGCGAGTCGTTGCGGCCGTCGAGAGCACGCCCTGCGACGATCACCCAGCGCGGGCGCGCGAAGCAGCGCACCTCCCGTGCTGGATCGCAGTCCCACACCACCAGATCCGCCGCTGCCCCGACGGCGATCCGGGCGCCGGCATGGCGATCGTCGAGCAAACGCCGGGCGCTGCGAGTCGCGGTCTCCACCAGCTCCGTCGGCGCGAGCCCAGCCGCAGCGAGCGCTTCGATCTCGTCTCCGGGTCGCTCGGCGAAGGCGAACGGCCGCGGTGCGCCGGTGCCGAGGGCGATCGGCACACCCATCGCGCGAAGCTGCGCCAGGTTCTCTCGAAGAGCATCGACGCGCGCACGGTCGGCGGCGCGCGCGTCGGCGCCCGCGTGTGCGGCACGGATACCGCGATCGAGGCTGGCGAGCGGCCCCCACCAAGAGGCGCGACCGATCCAGCGCGTCTGCCGATCGCGTTCGTAGGCCCCGCTCGAGCCGACTTCCGCCACCCGTGCGAGATGCGCGAGCGGCACCACCACCGCGCCCGACGCTGCGATGCGAGCCACCAACTCGGGTGTCAGCTCGCGCGGGTAACGCGCGAGCTCCTCGATGGATTCGGCTCCCACTTCGAGCGCCCAACGCAGCGCCGGTTCGTCGAGCGCGCGCACGGCGAGCCTGAGATTGTGGGCCTTGGCTGCCTCCGACACGGAGTCGAGCAGTGCACGACCTTCACGCGTATCGTCGTTCGCGGGCGGATCGACGGCGAGCCACTGCCCGGCAGCGAAGCCGCCGTCGTCGACGGCACGCGCGACGTCGCCCGCGGAACGAACCGGCCGGGACTCGGTCCGATGGCGGAAAGGGTCGAGCGCAGGACCCGCCGCGCCCGGAAGCTCGAGCCACGGCCCCCCCGGCTCGATCGACGGGCCCACGAGGCGGGTGCCCATCGCGATCGCCAGGCGGCGTAGCGCCGCCGCCGGCGAACCGAGATCACGAACCGAGGTCACTCCCGCGCGGGCCTCGAGCCGTAGTGCATCGCGCACCAGCGACGGTGGGAGCGCGTGCCGCAGGGGATCGCGAAACACCGCGGCGACGTGGGCGTCCACCATCCCCAGGGTGAGCGCGCGACCTTCCCCATCGAGAACGCGATCGTCCCCGCGTGGAACCAACGAACCGGCCGGCCCGATCGCCGCGATCGAGCCCGCTTCGACGCGCAAGTCGATGGCATCGTGCGGCTCGCTCGGAAGCGGGCTCGCCAGCCGCACGTTCCGCAGCGTGATCGTGCGCACGGGCTCCGGATGGACACGCACCACCCGCGCGACGAGCGCGTCGACGCCCCACGCGTGGGTCCACGCCCAGCTCGCGACGGCGATCAAGAAAGTCGGTGCGACACCCACCACCGTCGTCCACCATGTCCAACGCGCCCGGCTCGTCATCGTCGATTCCCTGCGTGCTCGACCGTGAATCTGCCGCGAAAACAGGGACTCTGCGCGCTGCGATCGAGAATGGTCGGGCATTCCCCGCAATCCAACCCTGCCGGGCAGTCTGCCCGATCGACGTTTCGTTTCCACCATCGCTCAGGATGATTGCCTATCAAGCTGATTCGGGTTACGATTCTCGCCATGAACAGCTCAATCGAATCCAAGCGCATCGTCATTGCCGATCACGAACGCCTGTTCCGGGACGGTCTCAAGCTTCTGCTGTCCGAGCTACCGGGCCTCACGGTCGTCGGAGAAGCCGACAACGGGCCCAGCGCCGCGGACGTCGTGAAGCGCACACAGGCGGACCTCCTGCTCACCGAAATGGATCTGCCGTACTGGAACGGCGCGGTGTTGACGCGCCAGGTGCGCAAGGCTGCGCCGTCCACCACCGTCGTGCTGCTCACCCGAAACACGCGTGAAGATCTGATTCTCGAGGCGGTGGAGGCCGGTGCCCGCGGCGTCGTGGTGAAGGACGCCACGCTCAACGAGCTACGCGATGCCGTCCAGACTGCCCTCGCTGGCAAGAAGGTGTATCTGCACAAGTCGCTGCCGGCGACGCTGGTAAGGACACCGGCGCGGGAAGACGGCCCCGCCGCCGAGAGTCGTTTCGAGTCGTTGAGCCCACGCGAGCGCGAAGTGTTGAAGCTACTGGTTCTCGGCAATCGCAATCAGGACGTCGCCGAGTTGCTCGGCATCAGCGTCAAGACCGTGGAAATCCACCGCGCGCGCATCATGGAGAAGCTGCACCTGCATCGCCTCGCCCATCTGGTTCACTACTCGATCGAGAAAGGCCTCATCGACGCCCCCAAAGGCACGCCCACGGTACACATGCCCTTCACGCCGCGGCGCGGTCGTCCCGCAGGTAGTCGCAACAAGGCCACGCTCGAGCGGATGCGCACTACGAGCGGCAAGTCTGCAGCCTGAGAAGCAGCGCACGCAGGTGCGCTGCCGGGTGATCCCACCCGGCTTCACCGTGACGACGCCGTGGGTCCCACGCCCACGGCGTTCGAGTCTCCGACGAGCGCCGAGTCACCGAAAGAGATCGACGGACCGCGGGCGAATCAGGTCGCGGGCCCGCCCGCGACCGCTGCGACGGGAAAAGCCCGAAATCAACACCACCGGCTCGCCGCCGTTCTTGCGCACCACCAGTCCGGCGGCCGCAGCAAGCATGTCGGCTTCGGCAGGAGCGCTAGCGCTCAGCGGCCGCCCGCTCCAGTCCCGCTCGCCGCTCAGCGAGCGCCACGCCCGCATCCCAGCCACGCCGATCGCCACGTCGACCTGTCCCTCGCGAAACGGGCGACCGAAGGTATCGGAGATCACCACCGCGGGCCGCACTCCGACGTGCCGCCCGAGCTCGGCGCGCAGCGCCGCAGCGGATGCGTCCGGGTCGACGGGTAGCAGCGTGACGGTACCGGGGCGCACCGGATTCGACGAATCGACGCCGGCGTTGGCGCACACGAATCCGTGGTGTGTCTCGCAGATGAGCGCGTGTTCGCTCATGCGAACGATGCGCCGGGACTCACCCAGCACCACCTCGATCACGCGCGGATCCTTCCCGAGGGTGGACGCGATACGCCGCGCGAATGGGCTCGGCTTCACGGTGGCGAGCCGTACGATCCGTCCCTCCGCCTTCGAGATCGCCTTCTGACACACGACCAGCACGTCGCCCTGCGCCAGCGACCGTCCCGCACGCGCAAGCGCGGCCACGATGAGCGCGACCAGATCGTCGCCCTGCCGAATCGCGCCGATCCCGGGCAACGCCACCAGCGACACGCTCGGGAAAGCGCACGCGCCGGTCATCGGGGGTGAGCGACGGGAGCGCGCTCGTGGCATGCCGCGGCCGCGGGCGCTACATACCCCCACGCCTCGCGATGGCGCACCCAGTCGTCCGTCGTGTCGAGATCGAGGGCCAGCCCCGGGCGATCGAGCGTGATCGAGCGCAAGCCGCGCGACCGCGCTTCCTGCAGGTGGTGCTCGAAGGCCCGTCCGTCGCCAAAGAGAAACGGGAGCCCCAGGATGGGACGCTCCACCAGCGCTCCCAACCCGGCGCCGTCGTGCGAGCGCGCCAGCACCACGCCGGTACCGGACGCGGCGGATTCGAAGAGCGCCTGCACGTCCGCTGGCTCGATCGTGGGCAGGTCGGCCACCAACACGGCGAGCGCCGTGGCTCCGAGGGTGAGCGCACGCTCACGACCTTGATCCAGGGCACGGTTCAATGGCTGCGGGTGGCGAATCGGCGTCGCTTCGAGCACCGCGGTGGCCTCGCAGTCGCGCGCCAGCGCCAGCGCGCGCAGATCGCTGCTCACCACCAACACCTCGTCGACCGCCTCGGCTGCGAGCGCTGCGCGAATCGCCCGCTCCGCGAGCGCTAGCACCAAGCGCTCACGCTCGCCGTCGTCGAGCACGGCGCGGAGCCGGCTCTTCGCCGAGGCAAGCGCCTTGATCGGGACCACCACCACGTTCATGACCGCGCCAGGGGTAGCACATTCGGCGCGCGCCAGCCGAGGCCGCGGCAAACGAGCGCTGCCGCGAACGCTTCGATCAGCCCGAGTGAACGGCAGCGGCGAGGGCGACACAGCGCCGGATCACCGCGCGCCCCGCGTCCAGCGGATCGAGTGCCGTGTCGCATACCGACACGCGAATCCCGAGGCGCTCGATCTCGATCGCCACGGCCGAATCCGCGACATCCAGAACGAGGCCATCGATCCAGTCGTGATAGAGCCGTGCGACTCCGACGACCGTAGCTGGAAGCCCTGCGCCGACCAGGAAGCGATCTGCGTCGCCGCGGAACGGGGCACCGCCGCGCAGACCGCTGAGCGCCACGATCGGTCGCGAAGTGTGCGCCAACGCGTCACGGATCGCGTCAACGGCGAGGATCGGGCCGATCGAGCTGACGGGGTTGCTCGGCGCCACGAGGATGACCTCGGCGTTCGCTAGCGCCGCGAGCACTCCCGGTGCCGGTCGCGCCGCGTCCGCGCCGCGATAGCGCACGCCCTGGATGCGCGGCAGCGAGCGCTCGCGCACGTGGTACTCCTGGAACGTGAGTGGCCCCTGCTCGGTATCCACCTGTGTGCGCACGGGATCGTCGCTCATGGGCAGTACCGTCTCGCGCAGCCCGAACGCCGCTGCGATGCGCCGCGTGACCTCGGAGAGCGGCACACCCGCCGCGAGCGACTGCGCGCGAAAGAGATGCGTGCCCAGATCGCGATCGCCGAGCTGAAACCACGCCGTCGGGTCGAAGCGCTTGAGCGACTCGAAGGCCCGGAAGCTCTCGTCACCGAGACCCCAGCCGCGCTGGACGTCGCTCACACCTGCCAGTGTGTAGACGATCGAATCGAGATCGGGAGATACGTCGAGACCGTGGAAGGCTTGATCGTCGCCGGTGTTGACGATCACCGCGATGGCGTCGGCGCCAAGCTCGGCGCTCGCGGCCCGAGCGAAGCGTGCCCCGCCGACGCCTCCGGCGAGAATCGCCACCTTCACGCACGCCTCCGCGCGACGAGCCGCGCACGTAACTCCAGCGTCCCTGCGACGCAGAGCACGGCGAGGGAAACCCCGCCCAGCAAGCGGCGCAACCACGACGAGCCGCCCTCGAATCGCACCGTGTGCACGCCTGCCGGCGCCGAGATCACCGTCGCGTGCGTCACGTCCGGCACGGCATCCACGCGGTGGCCGTCGAGCCGCACCCGTTGGTGGGGATAGTACGACTGGGCGAAACGCAGGTACGCGGCGCGGTCGAGAGCGAAGACCACGGTCACCGTGGTCGGCGTCACGTGGACCTTGTCCACGCTGAGCACGGGACGAGCCTCCCCATCGCGTCCGCGCTCGTCAGCCAGCAGCGGCGGCTCGCGACGCACGATCAGCGTGCCTGCCGTCGAAGCCACTCGGTCGATGGCCATCGTGGCGAGGATTCGATCCCAAGCCCCCGGTGGAGTCGAGTCGACCTCGAATGGCCGCTCCCATCCTTCACGCGGAAGCTCCAAATCGGGCGTCATCGACTGCCAACGCGGCGCCGCGATCACCCATCCGCTGCTCGCGCCGAGATCCACGGCGACTCGCGTCGCTCCGCCGCCGACGCCCGTGCGCGTCGCCACGACCGTGCGCGTGGCGCTCAGCGCAAGTCGATCGAGGGCGCTTGGCGGCAGCGCGTCCGAGTGAGCGTGCCACGCCTCATTGACGTCGACCCAGGAGCGGAAGAAGTACATCCCCGAGCGCAGCGTGCCCCAAAGCCCCGGCGCCGCGGTGGCGTGCCGCGCGGTGAGCGGCAGCAACGCGCTCCACAGATAGTCACGCGGCGCGTCCGGCAGCTCGAGGACACGGGAGCCGAGATCCGTCTCCGCGAAAGTCCCGAGCGCCTCAAACGCCACACGTCGATCCTCGCCCGTGCGGCCTCCTGGATACGGGTGACGATAGCGGGTGAAGGTCGTACCGCCCAGATCGGCGAGCAGCACGCCGAGCACCGCGACGCCGAGCCACCCACGCCCGTTCGGCCCGAGGGCCGATCCGCGCTCCTCCCAGCGGCACCACAGATGCCCCAGCCCGAGGGCCAGGAAGAGCGCCACGAAGATCAGATACCGGCCTCCGAAGAAGAGCGCCTTGGCAAAGGGAATCCAGCGGTAGATCGAGAGGTCGTGACCGAGCGCCAGCAACCACGCGTAAGCGAGGCAGCCTGCGACCGCGAAGCGGCCCCGTGCCGGCGCGAGCGCGAGCAGCAGCGCGCCGAAAAGTCCCGGCAGAACGAGCGTGAGCCCGAGGTATCCGGAATGCCCGACGGGCCGGCGCGCAGGCCACAGGATCGTGGCCAGATGCGGCTGATCGAAGTCGAACTTGACTCCACCGAGCCCCGGCGGCTCGAAGGTCAGCTTCGACTCGAGCGCATAGGGAACGACGAAAAACACGACCAGACCGAACGCCAAGGCGGCTGCTCCCACGAGCGCCGGCATCCCCTCACGCCAAGCCCCCGGCACCTCGAGCCAGCGCAAGAGCGCCCAAAGGCCGAGCAGCTCGGCGACGAAGAAGGCCGCCCCGTGATGCGCGAGCGCCGCGATCGCGAGCGCCGCTCCACACCCGAAGACCCAGCGCCCTCCGTCGCGACCGCGCTCGAAGAGCCAAAGCACCCAAGGCCACAACGCCCAGATGAGCGCCGTGGGAAAACGATTCCAATGGAAGACCTCGAAGAGGTGCCACGGAGTGAGCGCATAGCCGATTGCACACACGATCGCTGCACCCGGACGCGTGAAGAGCCGCCGGCCGAGCGCGAACGCACCCCATCCGGAGGCGAGATGGGCGAGCGCGAGGATCGAGCGTACCGCGCCCCCCGCGTCGCCGGTCGCGAGCGTGAGCGCGCCGGAGAGCCAGGCGAAGAGCGGCGGATAGAACTGCAGGAAAGGAAAACCCATGGCCCACGCGTTGGACCAGCTCGGCCATTCGCGCGCAGCGAACGTGTCGGCGACCAGCTGTGCCGCGGTGGTGTGGCAGGCGCCGTCACCGTCGAGCTCGCGAAAGCCGGGCACCGCATAGACCTTCACCGCAGCGATCAGCACGACCGTCACGAAGGCCGCCGCGCGCCGCGGCGAGCTCGACACGGCTTCCGCGAAGCCGAGCACGCGCAGGCGTCGCTCGGAGCTGGCCACGAGCCAGCCGCCCCCGACGACGATCGGCAGAGAACACGCGAGGTCGGCACCGCGCACACCCAGCGTCGGCACCAGCCACTGGCACTGCCAGAGCCAGGAGAACAGGGCCACCGTCGCGAGGGCGATCCAGCCGCATACCTCCTCGGCCGCGCCGAGCTCGGGCACCTGCGTTGCGGCCTTCACGGCCGACGCGCGAGACACGCGATCGTGAGACCGAACGGCAGATCGAAGCGATCGAGCAAAGGGCCTTCCGCTTCGAAGACGCGGCGTAGCACCCCGTTCACCAGCGGCGGCGAGGTACTGCCGAAATCCGAGCGTGGTTCGTGAGGCACCAGCTTCCCGATCGCGTTCTTGAGCTGACGAAACACGAACGCGATCGGAAACAAGATCGCGTTGAGGTGCGTGGACCGAACCACCTCGAAACCCGCGTCCCGGAGCAGCCGCTCGATCTCTCCGCGCCGATAGCGGCGATGGTGATGCGCAACCCGGTCGTGATCGCCCCACATCAGGCGGTAGGCGGGGACGCTGGCGAAGAACCACCCGCCGGGCTCGAGCACGCGGAACACCTCACGCACGCACGCTTCGGGATCGGCGTCGTGCTCGAGGACGTCGAACGCAGTCACCAGGTCGAACGCGCCCGCACCGAAAGGCAGC
>CAYVDO010000107.1:0-7962 GCA_964450125.1 uncultured bacterium | reverse complement strand
TGCCGCCCGTGAGCGCGCCGCGGCCCGCGAGCCGGTCCCGGCAATAACCCAATGCCGCACACGACGGGTCGAGACCGATCACGCTGCCGAATCGCCCCAGCCGCAGCACGTTGCTGCCGGTCCCACAGCCCACGTCGAGGACGCGATGGGGCGCCGCGCTCAGGTAGCGGCTCAGCATCCGGACGAACAAGGCACCGCGACCGACGAACCACCAATGGTGGGACTCGATTCGATTCCACTCGTCGTAAAGCGCCGATTCCACGGGGCGCGGAGGGTATCAGGCACCCGAGCGCCGCGTCCTCCGTGGCGCTGCGCTCGGGTGTGCACGTTGGCCCACCACTCGCGCGCTGGTATTCTCCTACGCGTTCGCGCCTACCCGTCGTCTGCCTCCATGCATCGCATCCGCCGCGTCGTCCTCGCCCGCTCGGCCATGCGCTCGTCGGTGACCGAGCGTTTCCTGCCGCTCGGTCTGCTTTACCTGGCGAGTTACTTGCGGAAGTTCCGGCCCGAGATCGACGTCCGCATCGTCGATCTCTTCGTGGACTACCCCGAGCCCGAGGAGGCCGCCCAGCGGATCGTGGCGCTCGAGCCTGACCTCGTCGGCATCGGCTCGTTCAACGTCGACGGCGCCGTCGCCCATCGCGTGGCGCGCGAGGTGAAAGGCGCGCTACCCGCCGTGCCAATGGTGTTCGGCGGGCCATACGCGAGCTGTTCCTGGCGCTCGATCCTCCGCGATTCGAACGTGGACGCGGCGGTGATCGGCGAGGGTGAGGCCACGTTTCTCGAGCTGATCGAGACGCTGGACGCGTGCGGAGATCCGTCGCAAGTCGCCGGCATGGCGGTGCGCAAGGCGGACGGTGGCGTGATCGAGACTCCCGAGCGTCCGTTCATCGCGGATCTCGACGCCATCCCCCATCCCGCTTGGGACCTGATCCGCTTCGATGACTACGACTTCTCGTTCGCAAACCAGTACCTCTTCGTCGAGAAGCGCAACGCCGTCATCTTCACCTCACGTGGTTGCCCGTATCGCTGTAATTATTGCCATCACGTGCAAGGGAAGAAGTTCCGGGCGCGTTCACCCGAGAACGTGATCGAGGAGTTGCGCATCCTCCACGACCGCTATCAGGTGCGCGACATCTTGGTGCAGGACGACATCTTCAACTTCGACCTGGCGCGCGCAAGAGCCGTGTGCGACGCCGTGCTCGCGTCGGGGATGCGCTTCAACTGGTCCTTTCCCAACGGGTTGCGCGGCGAGATCTTCGACGACGAGCTGCTCGACAAGTTCGTGCAGATGGGAACGATCTTCGCCGCCTTCGCCATCGAGACCGCCAGCGAAGAGCGCCAGAAGACGCTGGGACGCCGAAGCCAGATCGGGAAGATCTGCGACACCATCCGCAAGTGTAGCGAGCGTGGCATCTTCACCCACTGCTTCTTCATGATCGGCTTCGAAGACGAGACTCGCGAGGAGATGGAACGCACCATCGACCTCGCGTGCTCGCTGCCGCTCAACTCGATCTCGCTTTCGATCGTCAACTACTACGACGACTCGGTACAGCCGAACTCGGGCGAGGGCCATCGCACCGCGTTCACCCTCGACGCGATCACCGGCTACGACTACCAGACCCCCAAGAGCCAACGCTCGCGCCTGAGCAACGACGAGCTCATCGAGATCCGCAATCGAGGTTACCGGCGCTTCTACACTCAACCTCGCCGCGTGCTCCGGGTGCTGCGCCAGACCCCCAACCCGAGCCAACTGATCTACAAGGGCTGGGTCGCTGCGAAACGGGCCTTCTACGGCCGTCCACGCGACGGCGGCCCGGCGCGACTCGAGCCCGTCACCGCCGCGGCGCCGGTGGCGTGAACGCCACACAGGGCGCTGCCGGCTGGTTGCAGCGAACCGTCATCGACTGTCACTGCGTTGGCGGTGGCCCGCCGAGGATGCGCCTGCGGGTGTCCAGATCCGCACGCCGCCCTCGAAATCATTGAGCTAACGGCGCACGGGAAGCGCCGTCAGGCGCGGCACGATCGTTGCTCGATTGCCGGTGGCGGGACTGCGCTCGAGGTGCGCACCGACCCCGCCGGCCGATGGGCGACCTCAAACGTCTCGAAACCGTGGCGCGCAAGTGCCGCTTTGGCACTCCGGTCGCCACTTTGCGCCGGTTGCTGCCCGGGATCGAGAACGAGATCCCCCATCTCTCGAAGATCGGCACGGCCGACGAGATCATCGGCGAGGGGTTTCCTGTCGCGCCCAATCACGACCTCGACCGCGAGCTGGCGAAGCTCGTCACGCGGCTGATCGATCAGCACCTCGACGACCCCCATCACCGCGAGGACCTGACCAGCCCCGACGCCGAGCAACGCCTCTTCGGCGAACGCTACGTCGAGGCGCTCTCCGATCTCCTGGTCAAGGCAGTGAGCGGCGGCGGCATCTTCAAATTCGAGAACGTGGTGTGGCTGCTCTTGAGCGAGCGGATCGCCACGGCGCTCAACACCCATGCCCACCTCAATCATCTGATCGGCCGCGACCCGGCTCGCTACGGACGCATCAAGCGTCTGGTCCTCGCCAGCCTCGCTACCCGCCACCGGCTCGCGAACGCGTCGCTTCGGCACGTCTTCCACCGCACCAAACCCGGACCGTGGACGGAGCGCGTGTTCGCGAACCCGCTGCTCAAGATGCTCACCGAGAATCGGCTCATCGACAGCGAGCGCCCCGACTCGCTTTACCACCGGCCGAACCTTCGCAGCGTGTTCCTGGTGAAGGACTACGGGATCGACCCAGACTCGTTCCTCAAGCTCTTCGACGTCGTCGAACAGACCCTGCGCCGCGATTACGACGACCTGGAGCACGGCCGTCCCACGAGCAGGGCGCTCTTCCTCCAGGAGTCGTTCTTGCGCGACGGCCCGCCGCCGGCGGCACGCGAGGACTGGGCGCATCGCCTCGCCCACCGCGAGGATGTGAGCCGCTACGTGCTCTTCCACTTGGCGGGTGCCGACTACCCGCGCGAGCTGAAGCGCGAGCTCACGAGCCTGGCACGGCTGCGGGAGCTGGCCCGTGCGTTCGCGGTCGTGACCAACGATCTCTTGGTGTGGGACTTCCTGAACGCTCTTCGAAGCCTGATTCGCGAGGTGCGCATCGAGGAAAACGGCACGTATCTCCACGACATCGTGCTGAGCGAGCGAACGGTGCCCATCACGCTGGATCGCGATCATCTCTACAACCACAATCGCTGGGGCACGTACGTGCTCTTCGACATCATCGGGTTCAGCCGTCGAACCCGCGAGGTGCTGAACGAGTACGCCGGGCTCGCGATCCAGAACTTGTTCGCGATCCGCCGCGACCGTCTCAGCGAGTTCGACGGCCGGCCCGAGTCGTTCGAGGGCGACGCCGTCTTCGAGAGCTTCGAGCGCGCCATCGACGCGGTCCGCTACGTCTCGGTCTTTCAGGACCACTACGAGAGCCAGCGGGTCATCAAGCGACGCGTCCTGGACAGCCCAATGGAGAGCCCGTTCGTGGACGGCATCCGCGTGGGCATCGGCACCGGCGAGAGCGCCTTGATCTCGATCTATCAGGGCACGGCGCTCGACGGCATGCCGCGCGAGGAGTTCCGCCGCATCGGCCAGGTCATCAACCTCACGTCGCGGCTCACCACCGGCAAGGCTGGAGAGAAGTACCTACAGGGCCCCAATCCCAGCCGCGAGCCCGACCCGCTGCGCCTCTTCCGCGCCTGCATCGACCACGAGGGCACCCTCGACAACAACGGCATCGTTTCCCTCGACTCGACGTTTCAGGAGCTGCGCGACCAGGTCCGCGCCGAGAACCTCCCGCGCTACGACCCCGAGGAGACCCGCGACGCGAAGTCGCCCTTCCAACACTATTCGTTTCTGCTGATCTACAAGGACCCGACGATCGATCGCATGGTCCTGGTCCGCGAGATTCCGCACCAGCCGGTCTTCAAGGGCTTCGAGAATCAGCGTGTGCGTTGCTACGAATACCTGATCCTCACCGAGGCCGAATACCGGCAGCTGCGCGGCCGCGACCAGGGGCTCAAGCGCGTGGTTCCGGCGAGCGCGAGTCAGCGCCCCGTGGTGCAGCTCGGCGGAGATGGCGTGACGCCACCGCGGTCGCTGGTCGCCGGCTCCCGGGCGCGAGGCTGAGCCCCCCGCGCGGATGCGACGCCCGCGCGACCTCCACCCGCGGTGCTCAGATCTTGAAGAGCTTGTCGGCGGCAGCGCGTGCTGCGGCGAGCCCCTGCGCGTCGCCACGCTCGCCCTCTTGGAAAACGAACCACTCGCACAGGTTCGCGCGCTCGGGATCGCGGACCTTCTCGGCCACCGGCTCACGGCAGAGGCCCCCCGCGGCCTCGTCCCAATGCCGGCAGTTGCGGCAGATGTGCAGCGGGCGTAGGCAGCGGGTGCATTCGTCCCGAAACCCCACGCGACCCTCGAACCCCACTTCGGTGCCACAGGCATGACAGGTGCGCATGGTGTGCCCCAGGGTACGACACGAGCCGGCTCGAGTTCAGGTGAAGCGCGCGGTTCTCCCAGCGTTTCACCCGGCCGGCCTCACGGGGGACCAGGGTGTGCTGCGGCGAGACCCGACACCAACCCGTGCCGACTGCGAGTGGCGGTTCGTTGACGTCCGTCGAGCATGTGCCCTATACAGGCCCGGCCGTCAAATCCCGCCGCGGGTAGATCGGCGCGCGTCCCAGGAGAACGCTCGAGATGGCCACCGACGTCGTCCTCGAGCCGAGCGAACGCGAGATCGAGCGCGTTCGGGCCACGTACTACATTTCCCGGATGCTCGCCCAGTCGGGCATGCTCCACCTCACGAACCTGAGGCTCGTGTTCGTGCCAACG
Source organism: uncultured bacterium (assembly GCA_964450125.1). Taxonomy (GTDB): domain Bacteria; phylum JADJOY01; class JADJOY01; order JADJOY01; family JADJOY01; genus JADJOY01. The sequence goes on along the minus strand of CAYVDO010000107.1, from coordinate 3,105 downwards.
GGAACCATCGATCGCGCCGTCGGTGCCGAGCGGGTCACCGTGGGCGTCGAAGAGATTCAGCGCCTGGCGAGCGAAGGCGACGCAACCAAGAAGCTCACGATCCGCACGGCCATCAAGACCCTTCGGTTCGTCGGGCGGAATTTCGACAACCTGGAGCGCGAGCTTCGTGGGTTGCTCAGCCGCAAGACCGAGGGCGAGGCGACCGCCCGAGAAGAAGTGCTGGCCGAGGTGCGCGTCAACCTTTTCGTGAGCCGGCTCATCACCCAGAGCGGGATGCTTCATCTCACCAATCGCCGACTGACGTTCACGCCCGTCGGTGTCCTCGACCGCGCCATGGGCGCGCGGGATCTGAAGCTCGCGCTGGAAACCATCGAAGGAATCGAAACGAGCGGCAGCCTCGATCGCCGCACACGAATCCGCGCCCGCAATCAGCAGCTTCTCATCCTCGGCGACCTGCCCGCGGAGTTCGTGGGTGAGCTGCGTCGCTCCATGGCTGCCAAAGGATTGCTGCTCTCGATCGCCGAAGCCCCACGCAGCTTGCGCAGCAGCGCGCCGCCGTCGTACTGCAGGAGCTGCTCGCGCGCGATCGACCCGGTGGTGGGGTTCTGTCCCCACTGCGGAACCACCTTGCCCGCCTGAAGCACGGCCGTCCGTGCCCACGGACGATGCGACGAGGCTCGTCAGGAACACTGCGAAAGCTCGGATAATCCTTGCATCTTTCGACGGAACCCTGATATAGACCTCGACGATTTCGACCCCCGTTGCGCCGTTTTTCGCGGCTGCAGACGAAGGGAGGATCCACGAATGTTCTCCACGTCCCTGCCGAGGGCAGTGCTCGTCGTACTGCTCGCGAGCGGTCTCGCTCCCCTTGCTCCGGCACATGCGCAGTCGAAGAGCGCAGCCGCGCAAGCCAAGACTCAAGCGCCCTCGGAGGACGTGATCCGTTCGAGCGACCACGAGCTCCTGGTTCAGGAGTTCATGAAGGCCCAGGCGCAAATCCGCGATCTTCAAAGCGAGCTTTCGTCGGCTGCGCGCGACGCGGAGGCGCTCAAGACGGAGCGCGAGCAGCTCTTGGCCCGCGAGCGCGACGCGCGACAGGACAAGGAGAAGCTCGTCGAGAAGATGGTCACCGTGGTGAACGAGAAGGCCGAGCTCGAGTCTCGCCTGAGCCAACTCCAAACCGAAAAGGCGAGCGCCCAAGGTGAGATCGACCGGATGGCGCGGGATTCGGCCGAGCTGAAGCGGCGCACCGACCAGTCACGCCAGGAAGTGGAAGCAGCGAAGCTCGCCATCGCCGATGCACAGCGGGCCGCACTCGACGCCAAGGTTTCCGGCCAAGCTTCGAGCAGCGAACGTGAGCGGCTGCTGCGCGAACGCCAGGAGCTCTCGAACCAGGTCCAACAGATCAGCACGCTCCTCAACCAGCAGAAGATCGAGCTCGAAACCGTCAAAGCCGAGCGCGACCGCCTCCAGCGCGACGCCCAAGCGGCCAGCACACGCGCCACCCAGGCAGAAAAGCAGATCGCCGACTTGGGCCCGGCCCAGGCCGAAAAAGGCCGGGAAAACCAGCAGCTTCGCCAGCGCATCCAGGATTTGACAGCCACCAGCGCGGACCTCGACGCTCGCCTCAAGCGTGCCGAGGCCGAGCGCGCCAACCTGCAAGCGAAGCTCGACAAGGAGATGAGCTCGAGCGCTCTCCTCTCCGACAAGGTGCGCACCTCCAGCGATCAGGCCGGCACGCTGCGCGCCAACCTCGACCGACTTCAGGCGGAAAGCCAGTCGACGGCGCAGGCCAACGAACGGCTCAGCGCCGAGATCAAGCGCATCAGCGACGAGAACAGCGCGATGCGCGCGCGCCTCGACGAGCTGACCCGCAGCCGCTCTGCGTCCGACGCCGAGGCCAAGCGCCTGGCAACCGAGAACGAATCGCTCAAGACGGCGCTGAGTCGTAGCGCGGAGGAATCGAAGAGCAGCGCCGCGAATCTGGAGCAAGTCTCCACGGCGCGGGCGCAATTCGAGAAGGAGCGCGCGTCACTGCTGACCCAGGTGGAAGCGCTCAACGCGCAGCTCGCGGATGCCAACCGCGCCCGCCAGCAGATCGAGGCGGAGGCGGAAGGCCTACGCCAGAGCGCCACGGCCGCCAACCAGAATCTCAAGGACGCAGTCGCGAAGGGCCAGGACGCGACCAAGGAAATCAGCCGCTCCACCAACGAGATTCTGGCGCTTCAGAACGAGCTCGCCGCTTCCAAGAATCAGATCGCGACCCTCGAGAAGTCGAAGGCCGACCTCGAGGCCGAGTTCAAGGAGAAGCTTGCCACCCGCACCGATGCGGAAAAGCAGCTCCGCGTGGCCGAGATGGTGCGCGAGGCGGTCGAGCAGATGCTCCACCAGACCGAGTCCAAGCTCGCGGCCGCCGAGTCGCGGAACGAGCAGCTCGAGAGTCAGCTCGAGCGCATGGGCCGCGAGGTTCCGCCTCCGCCGCCCGTGGCGATGACGACTCCGCCACTTCGCCCGGTGATTCCCGAGCCAGCGCCGCGAGCAACCCTACCCGAAGCATCGGCCCCCGTCGTCGCTGCGCCTGAGCCGACAGCCGTCGAACCGCCGCGGGTCGCTGTCGCACCGCCGCCCGCACCGGAGGCCATTCCGCAGGTGACCGCACCGGCGCCGGCAGGTCGCGAAGTACGCATCACCAGAGTCAACGTGTCCAACGACGGTTCGCAGCAGTCACAGTCGAGCTTCCGCCTCGGCGACAAGCTGTACGTGACGCTCAAGTACAAGATCCAAGACGCCGACGCGAACGAGCCACGATCGATCACATTGCAGGTTCTCGATCCCAACGGCAGCGCCGTCGATTTCCTTTCGGTCTCGCGCAAGCTGGGCCCGCAGAACGGCGCATTCTCGGCCACGCTCGAGTCGGCACTTCCGAGCAACCTCGCCGTGGGCGGCTACACGCTGATGAGCACGCTCAAGGTAGGCGACAGCGAGGATCGACGCGCACTGCGGTTCCAAGTCGCGCCGTAACCCGTTCGACAAACTCGCCGAGGCGAGTTTGTCGAACGGGGCGATGTTTCCTCGGGGGGCCGTTCCAGCCCCCCGCCCCCGCCC
>CAYVDO010000106.1:0-20224 GCA_964450125.1 uncultured bacterium | reverse complement strand
CTGGCACCGGAGTCGACGTCGGTGACGACCACCGGTACTTCGGGGAGACCGGCAGCCGTCGCAGCACGCCAGCGGCGCTCGCCTGCGATGATCTCGTAGCCCGCTTCGGTGCGCCGCACGAGGATCGGTTGCAGCACGCCGCGTTCGCGAACGGTAGCGGCGAGGCTCTCGAGCGCCTCGGGATCGAAACGCTTGCGAGGCTGGTTCGGATTCGGCCGAAGCTGTTCGACCGGCACCGAGATCAGGCGCCGCCCCGCACTCTCCGGGGCGCGGTCGCGGATGAGCAGCCCGAGCCCTCGGCCGAGGCCTTGATGGCGCATCTGCCGATCGGGGGGCGCCGCGCTCGTGAGTCCACTCATGTCGATTTCCCCTTCAGGCCGGTGCGGCCGGGTGTGCGCGATTCGAGAGCTCGCGGGCGAGGGCTTGGTAAGCCTGGGCACCGCTCGAACGCACGTCGTAGTAGAGCGCAGGCTTGCCGAAGCTCGGTGCTTCGCTGAGGCGCACGTTGCGCGGGATGAGCGTTGCGAACACCCGATCTCCGAGCTGCGCGCGCAGCTCTTGCTCGACTTGCCGCGCCAGGTTGTTGCGCGGGTCGTACATCGTGAGCAGCACTCCATCCACCGCGAGCTCCGGGTTGAGCACTTCCCGTACCCGCTCCACGGTCGTGAGGAGCTGTGACAGGCCTTCCATCGCGTAGTACTCGGCCTGGACGGGCGCGAGCACGCCTTCGGCGGCGGTGAGCGCGTTCACCGTCAGCAGTCCGAGCGAGGGCGGACAGTCGAGCAGGACGAACGCATAGCGGTCGCGGATCGAGTGCAGCGCGCGGCGCAGGAGCTGATCGCGTTCGTCGTGAGCGATGAGCGCGATCTCGGCGCCGATCAGATCGCTGCTGGATGGAATGAGATCGACGTTGGCGAACGCGGTGTGTTTGATCGCGAGATGGATCGGATGGAAGCCCAGCATCGCCTGGAAAACGTTGATGTTGGATTCGTCGCGCGTCTCGCCGAGTCCGCTGGTGGCGTTCGCCTGCGGATCCAGGTCGACCAGCAAAACGCGCTGCTCCTGCGCTCCGATCGACGCGGCGAGATTGATCGCGGTGGTGGTCTTGCCGACTCCACCCTTCTGGTTCGCGATGCAGATCACACGTCCCATGCCCGAGTCGCTCCCCCGCCGATACCAGGGCTTCGTTCGATGGCCAGCGTGAGATCACGTCGTCAACCCGTCGCTCACCCAGTCTCTACAACATCTTGTGGTTGCGCTGCAACTCAACCACAAGATTTGATGCTGGCAAAACGACGACGAGAGACTGCTGGCCGGGCGGGCGTATAGCACACGCGCGCAAGCGAGCGGCAATCCTGCACGGTTTCACGTGAAACGATGCGGATTTCGATCAGCCCGTCGCTCGGCTAGACGTGAGCCGCCACACCACGATTCGACGCTTCGCGTCTTCCACCGGCAAACGAACTTCGCGTTCGGATACAACCTTCCAGCCGCGCCTCGCCGTATCCTCATCTTCCCCGATCCGCGAAGGTCCGCGCATCAGCCACAGCTCGCCGCCGTGCTGGAGGAGCAGCTCGCAGCGTTCCAGCGTCTCGGGTACGCTCGCGACGGCCCGGGCCACCACGATGTCCAGGCGCTCGCAGCCGCCCGTCGTGACGAAAGCACCGGTGCGCGCCACCGCGAGGTTCGGGCGATCCAACCGAGCGCACACGTGGTGGAGGAACGCGAGCTTCACCTCGCGAGTCTCGAGCAGCGTCACTGCCACATCCCGACGAGCGATCGCGATCGGAATGCCCGGGAAGCCGGCCCCGGACCCGAGGTCCGCGATTCGCGCGCCCAGAGGCAGCCAGGGGGACAGGGCCAGCGAGTCTAGATAGTGCCGAACGGCGACCTGGCGTGGGTCCACGATCGACGACAGGTCGGCGCGTTTGCGCCAGCGCATCAGCTCGCGGTAATGGATCGCGAGCGCGTCGACATCTCCGTCCGCGAGCGTGATGCCCAGCGCCGCAGCGCCGGCGGAGACCGTGTCGCGAACCACGGCCTCGTCGATCGGGTCCGTTGCGCGGGTACAGGGCCGGATCCGCTGCCGATCACTCGCTGCCATCGCCCCCCCACGCTTCCGACGCGGCAGGCGCGGCGCCACCGGTGCGCAGGTGGACCATGATCGCTTCGATCGCGGCAGCGGTAACGCCGGGCACCCGACGCGCGTGACCGATCGACGATGGACGGGAGCGACCGAGTCGCTCCTTAGCCTCGGTGGACAGGCCGGAGACAGCGCCGTAGTCGAGGCCTGCTGGCAGTCGAACTTGCTCCCAGGCCCGCTGCTCGGCCGCGGTCTCGTCGAGGCGGGACAGGTAACGATCGTACTGCGCCAGGATTTCGAGCTGCTCGGCTGCTCGCTCGGAGACTGCGTCGACGAGGCCTGCGTCCGCAAGCGATCGGTATCGAGCGCCCGGAAGCGTGAGCAGGGCCCACGCCGAGGTCGCGCTCTTCGGCACGGGCAGTCCGCGCTCACCCAGCAAGCCGCGGACGGCAAGCGACGGCGTAACGCGCCCCACTTCCAGCCGAGCGCGCGCGGCCGCAATCTCCGCGGCGAGCGATTCGACCTCGACCGCACGCTGGTGCGAAACGACGCCCAATCGGCGGCCGCGCGGTGTCAGACGTAGGTCTGCGTTGTCCTCACGCAGGTGCAGCCGAGCCTCGGCTCGCGACGTGAACATCCGGTAGGGCTCGCCACCGGTGCCACGGGTGACTAGATCGTCGATCAGCACCCCGGTCAACGCTTCGTCGCGGGCCAGCACGAAGGGCGGCTCGTCGCGCACCCGAAGTGCCGCGTTGATGCCCGCGACGAGCCCCTGGGCGGCGGCCTCTTCGTAGCCCGACGTGCCGTTGATCTGGCCCGCGAGGAAAAGCGACCGCACCACCCGCGTCTCCAATGCGTGGCTCAGCTCGGTGGGGTCGACTGCGTCGTACTCGACGGCGTATCCCGGCGTCGTGAGGGTCGCGTCCTCGAGCCCTGGGATCGTTCGAATGAAGCGCTCCTGGACCTCGCGCGGGAGGCTCGTCGAGATACCGGCGGGATAGATCTCTCGCGACGCATAACCCTCCGGCTCGAGGAAGACCAGATGGCTCGCGCGCTCGGCGAAGCGCACGATCTTGTCTTCGACCGACGGGCAATAGCGCGGCCCCACACCCGCGATCCGCCCCGAATACATCGCCGAGCGGTGCAAATTCTCGCGGATGATGCGATGTGTGGCGTCGGTCGTGCGCGTCACGTGGCACGGAATCTGGAGGCGCTCGATCCGTCGCGTGGAGAACGAGAACGGACGCGGGCACGGGTCGCCGAGCTGAGGAGCGAGCTCGTGGAAGCGAATCGAGACTGCGTCGAGCCGCGCCGGAGTGCCCGTCTTGAGGCGCGTCAGGCGCAAGCCGAGCTGCCCGAGGCTCTCTGGAAGTGCCGTCGCTGGCGCTTCGCCAATTCGCCCGGCCGGCCAGCTCTCCTCGCCAACGTGAATCACCCCGTTCAGGAATGTCCCGGGCGTCAGCACCACCGCGTCGGCGGCAGCCGTACCCGCCCGGGCGAGATGCACGCCGCGCACTTCTCCTCGCACGACCTCGATCCCGAGAGCCTCGTCTTCCACCACCACCAGGTTCGCAGCAGACGCGAGCCGCTCGATCATCGCAGCCAGATAGGCGCCGCGGTCCGCTTGCGCGCGCGAAGCCTGGACCGCGGCTCCCTTGCCCGTGTTCAGACGCCGGAATTGGATCCCGGTGGCGTCGATGTTCTGCGCCATCGCTCCACCCAGCGCGTCGATCTCACGAACGAGCTGCCCCTTCCCCGGTCCACCGATCGATGGATTGCAGCTCATGCGCGCGATCTGCTGACGCCGCTGGGACACCAGCGCCGTGGGGACGCCCATGCGAGCCGAGGCCAGCGCCGCCTCGACACCGGCATGTCCGCCGCCCACGACGATCACGCGTGGCACCGTCGTTGGTTTCACGTGAAACAACCTCGTCTGCGGACCCGCGCGAGCATCAGGGCGCGGCCGTCACTTGCCGATGCAGAAGCGCTGGAAAACGCGGTCCAGCACCTCCTCGCTCGACACATCCCCAAGGATCTCCTCCAGCGCAAGCTGCGCGGCGCGGATGTCCTCGACCGCGAGCTCGGAGGCACCGCGCGCCAGATTCTCGCAACCTCGCCGCAGCTCAGCAGCGCCGCGCTCGAGCAATGCGCGCTGGCGGATGCTCGTGACTGGGGCATCGAGCGACTCCTCGATGCGCAGGCACTGCGCCGCGTCAGCCGCGAGTCGGCGTCGAAGCGCGTCGAGGCCCGTCCCGTCCATCACCGAAACCGCCATCGGCGCCTCACGCAATCCGAGGGCGGCGCTCGCTGCGTCGCTCCACCGGCGCCCCAAGTCGCACTTGCTGGCGACAGGGATAACGGCCTTCGTGCCGATGCACGCGACGACGGTGTGGTCCGCGGCGGCGAGAGGGGCGCTCGCGTCGAGCACCAGCACGACCAGATCCGCCGCCGCGATCCGCGCTTCCGCTCGGCGCATGCCCTCGATCACCAGCTCATCCTCGCTCGGCTCGAGGCCTGCCGTGTCCACCAGTCGCACGAGCTGGCCATCCAACTGCAGAGCGGCTTCGATGGTATCGCGCGTGGTGCCCGGACGAGGACTCGTGATCGCCCGATCCATTCCCAACAAGGCATTGAAAAGGCTTGATTTTCCCGCGTTGGGGCGACCGACGATCGGAACCTCCATGCCCGCCACGATGCGCCCGCCGCGCGTCTGGCTAGACGCCAGCCGTGAAAGCTCATCGGCGAGAGCCTCCAGGACGCGTAGCCCCTCCACCTGCGCCCACGTTTCGTCCTCCGCGGCGTCGTCTGGGAACTCGAGTGGGCCCTCCAACAACCCGGCGGCTTCGATCAAGCGATCCCGGAACGAGCGGTAACGATCGGACAGCTCGCCCGCAAGATGACGTGCCGCGAGCTTTGCGGCTCCCGAGGATTGGGCGAACGTCAACTCCGCAACTGCCTCCGCACGGGCCAGGTCGAGCTTCCCGTTCGCGAAGGCGCGGCGCGTGAACTCGCCGGCACGGGCCGCGCGTGCACCGGCCTCGACGACGACACGAAGCGCTTCAGCAACCAGCCACGCGCCCCCGTGGAGGCTTAGCTCAGCGAGATCCTCACCGGTGAACGAATGCGGAGCGAGGAAGAGGGTGACCAACACCTGGTCGAGCCGCTCGCCGTCCGCGGGGTCGACGAGCCAGCCGAGCGTCGGTCGGCGCTCGGCGAGTCGCAACGAAGCACCTGCCGGAGACCGGAGCACACGCTCGAGGATGCGGCGCGTGTCGGCGCCGCTGATGCGCACGATCGCCAACGCCGCGGGAGGACCCGCGGCCGTCGCGACGGCCGCGATCGACTCGCCGGAACGCAGATCCTGAAGCACGGCAAACCACGCGGATTGGCGACGGCGGCGAGTGCTGGCCGCTCCGAGCTCAACGACGCGGGATGATCATCAGCTTGCGATCGTCATCCTCGCCGACGCTGCGCGTCGTGACGCGCGGATCGTCGAGCAATGCCTGGTGAATGATCCAGCGATCGCGTGAGCTGAACTCTTCGAGAGTCACGGGCTTACCGGCTCGCAATGCCTCGTCCCGGTACTTGTGCGCTAGCTCCTCGATCTTGCGGCGGTACTTCTCGCGATAGCCCTCGGTATCCAGGTAGATCCTTCCGCGCGCAGCTGCTCCCGGCAGGACCACGCGGTTCACGAGGTACTGGATCGCGTCGAGCGTCTGACCCTGCCGCCCAATCAGGAGCCCCCCCAAACCCTTGTCGGCGAGGATTTCGATGTTGACGTTCTCGCCCTCGAGCTTCGTCTGCAACCGCGCTGCGAAACCCATCTGGGTCAGAAGATCGCCGAGAAATGCCGATGCGCGCTCGGCGAGAATGCCCGGCGGCGGCGAATCGCCCTCCTCGGCTCGCCGCCGCCCTCCCCCTCCGCCACGAGCGGACGCCGGTGGTTCCGCCAGCACTGCACTGCGAATCGTGGGTTCAGGTGCGGCTGTCGTGGGCGCGTCGGCTCGACGGCGCCGAAAGCCCTCCAGGATGGCCAGCTCATCCACGCCTTGGAGCGCATCTGGGAGCCGCACCCGAATCTCAACTACGCCAGGCGCGCCACCCACACCCGCTCGGGTCACAAGCTCGAGCACCTCGACCGATTCGACCGAGCATCCCAGGTCCCTCGCGGCAAGCGCCAGCGCTTCGTCCTTCGTCGCGCCTTGGTAAGTCCTCGTGGTCGCCATTGACCCTGCGCTTCCGTGTCTCGCGGGTGGTCTATCGTCGTTTGGCCGAGGCGCGTCGAGCTCGAACTCGGCTCACGACCGCTGGATGTACCACTGGGTGCCGATGCTGACCAGGTTCGAGAACAACCAGTAGAGCACGAGACCCGAGGGGAAGTTCAAGAAGGACACGGTGAAGATCAGCGGCATGAGTCGCATGATCTTCTGCTGGGTGGGATCGCCCATCGCCGGCATCATCATCTGCTGCACGTACATGGTGAGACCCATGATGATCGGTGTCACGTAGAACGGATCGTGCTCCGACAGGTCGTGGATCCAGAACGCGAAATGTGCGTGCCGAAGCTCGATGGCCTGGGCCAGCGCGTAGTAGAGGCCCAGAAACACCGGGAATTGGAGCAGCAGCGGCAAGCAGCCGCTCAACGGATTCACCTTGTGGCGCTTGTACAGGCGACCCATCTCCTGCTGCATCTTCATCGGGTCGTCCTTGTACTGCTCGCGCAACTGCGTAATCTCCGGCTGCAGCCCCTGCATTTTCTTCATCGAGCGCGAGCTCGTGACTTGGAGCGGTAACAGTAGCGAGCGCACCGCCAGAGTGAGGATGATGATCGCAAATCCCCAATTACCCGTATACTGATGAAAAAATCTCAGAATCGCCACGAAGGCGCGCGAGAGCAGCGCGAAACGACCGTAGTCGAGGACGCTGTCGAGCGTTTCGTCGGTGCTGCGCAACACCTCGAGGTCCTTCGGGCCCGCGAAGAGCCGCGTCTTGATCGTCGTGCCCGAGGAGCCCCCTGAGACCGGGTAGACGACGTCGAGCTGGACGGTGCGCGCATCGGGCAAAGCCGTGAGCTGACCCGTGGCGCCGAGCGCGAGATCCGGTAACATCGCGAGCAAGAAGTAGCGCTCGTCGAATCCACCCCAACGTACGGTACCCTTACCGTGCGCAACGTCGAATACCCGCGGCTTATGCTTCTGCTTGCGCACCTCGCTACGCAGATCGTCGACCGACTCCGAATCCATGTGGAAGCGGTCCAGACCCCATGACACGCGCGCTCGAAGCTGCTCTTGTCGGCTCTTTCCGTGCAACTCCTGCTGTTCGCTCACCGACAGGATGGCCTTGTCGATTCGTGCAGTTGCCTCGGGAATAACCCGCGTATCCAGATCAACATCGTAAGAGCCGTCGCGAAATCGATACGTCTTCACGATCCGCGCCCACCCTGGATACTCGCCCTCCAACACCACCTCGGCATCACCGCCGGCCGGCACTTTCACCGGCGCCAGACTCGCCCGAAACGGAATGCGTGAGGTCGAAACGCGTTGCGAGCCGCTGACGAAGTCGAGCGGTAGGGCGCCCTGGCCCGACGAGTGCCGCTGGACCACGTCCACCGGGGGCGAGTCCGCGTCCTGGGTTTCTGGGTAGCGATCGAGAGTGAACGACGTGAGCACGGCGCCGATGGTGTTGATGCGCGCTGCGTAGAGGCTCGTGCTCACCTCGATCGATGCCCCAGGAGCTTCGGGCGCCGCGCCCGTTTCCGTCGTCGGCAATGCCGCAGTCTCACCGCTCGTGCCGATGCTCGTGCCAACAGCCGTCGTTTCAGCCTTGGGACGCGGTGGTGCCTGGGGCGGTGGGAAGAGACTTTGTGAGATGACGATCACGAGCACCGATAGTGCAATCGCCAGAAACAAGCGCTGATTTTCCACGGAACCTCCTGCCCCGCCGGCGCTCATGGCACTGGGTCGTATCCGCCACGGCACAACGGATGGCAGCGGGCGAGCCGTCGGATCGCGAGCAGACCGCCTCGCATCACGCCATGTCGTCGCAGAGCCTCCTCGGCGTAACGCGAGCAACTGGGTTCGAACCGGCATGCCGGTCCGAGTAGTGGCGAGATCACCGCGCGATAGAGCCGGATCAGCCCGATCGCCGCGGTCCTGAGCAGCACACCTGGCGCACGAGCGTGCCGAGTTCCGTCAGATCGTGCAGGCGCAGCCATCCAACACCGGGTCGGGCAACGACGATGACGTCCTTGTCCGCGGGGAACTCGTCACGCCTCGTCCGATAATACTCCCGCACCAGCCGCCGTACGCGATTACGAATGACAGCGTTGCCGACGTTCCGCGGTACGGAAATCCCGATTCGCCCTCGCTCTCCCACATGGGCAGCTACGATCACCGTGAACCGTCGTCCGCTTCGGCGGCTTCCGGACCTTCGTGCCCGCTCGTACTCCGCGGCGGATCGCAACCGATCCGCCTTCGTCAGTCGCGCCCCCCAAGCGACAGGGGCACGGTCGGCCGCTGTCAGATCCCGATCCGCTTTCGACCTTTCGCTCGCCGCCTGGAGAGCACCTTCTGGCCATTCTTGGTACGCATTCGCACCCGAAACCCGTGCGTCCGCTTGCGGCGCGTCTTGCTCGGTTGATACGTGCGCTTCATCGGTCGACCCCATCGTCGTCAGTCGAGGAGAGCAAACCGCGGAACCTAGCCTCGAAGCCCGCGAGACGTCAAGGAGAGCGCGACGTCATACGGCTCGAGAAATGCTCGAAACGAAGCGCCAATCCACCCCCAATAGGTCCCGAGGTTGCCCGCCGGATCGCCTTGCAGGACCACACCCAATCTGGTAGAAAATCGCGTGCTTGGAGCCTCCGCTGCCCAGGCGCGGATTCTTGCGCTCTACGCCCCCCCCTCCCTGCCACCGGCGAACCATCTAGTTGGCTGATTTCACTCTTTCTTTCTGCGTTATCAACACTTGTGGATGAAGGTGTGGAGAACCCTGTCCTTGGGGGGTTCGCCAGACCCCGTCTCGCCGGCGAGCCATGATCGCTGATCCGGTCTGGTCCGAGGGGCGCACTCGTCTCGAGGCGGCGCTGCCGCCACTCGAGTTCAAGGCCTGGATCGACTGCCTCTCGCCCCGCGTGATCCGGTCCGATGTGGCTGTGATCGACGTCCCCACGAATCCGATGAAGGAGTGGATCGCCGACCGCTACACAGGGCTTCTCGAGCGCTGCCTCTCGGAGGCGGCGCATCGATCGCTGTCGGTTCGCTTCGCTGTGCCCGACGTCGGCGCCACAGCCACTGCAGATCCAGCAGATACCTCCGCCAGCTACACTGATACGCCGCTCGATGGTCTCCGGCTCCAGCTCGTCGCCGAGCAGGGTGCCCTCGACTCTCGCTTTCGCTTCGACAACTTCGTCGTCGGCGCCTGCAACCAGTTCGCTCATGCCGCCGCATCGGCCGTCGGAAACCGGCACGTCCGCGGATACAACCCCTTCTTCATCTACGGCAACGTCGGCCTCGGCAAGACCCATCTGCTCAATGCCATCGGTAATTTCGTGCTGAGCCGCAAGCCGACGGCCCGTGTTCGATACGTGACTTCCGAAGCCTTCACGAACGAGCTCATCGGCGCGATCCGCTCCGATCGGCACGAGGAGTTTCGTGCCACCTACCGCTCCGTCGACATGCTCTTGATCGACGACATACAGCTCATCGCGAAGCTCGAACGCACGCAGGAAGAGTTCTTCTACACCTTCAATTCCCTCTACCAGGCGCAGCGCCAGATCGTCGTGACGAGCGACCGCTTTCCCAAGGACATACCCGAGCTCGACGACCGTCTCCGTTCCCGCTTCGAGTGGGGCCTGATCGCCGACATGCAGGCGCCGGACCTCGAAACCCGCGTCGCGATTCTTCGGCGCAAGGCCGATTCCGACGGCATCAGCCTCTCCGACGAAGCCACGCTCTTCCTTGCCACCCACATCCGGTCGAACATCCGCGAGCTCGAAGGCTCCCTCAATCGAGTGTGTGCCTACGCCTCGCTCACGGCTCAGCCCATCTCGATCGAGCTCATTCGTAAGGTGTTGCGAGAAGCGCTACGTGATCCCGAGACACCCATCACGCTCGACGACATCCAGAAGACCGTCGCGAAGGCCTTCGAAGTCCGCGTGAGTGACCTTCGGTCCAATCGCAAGCTTCGCGCGCTGACCGTACCGCGCCAGGTCGCGATGTACCTCTGCCGGCGCCTGACCTCGTCGTCGTTTCCCCACATCGGCGACCAATTCGGAAAGGATCACTCGACCGTGATCCATGCCGTGCGAAAGATCGAGCGGCAGCTCGAAGAGGATCCTGAGCTGCGCGTCCGCATCGAGCGCATCGTGTCCGATCTCGAGGAGGCACGCTGATGCCCACTGCGCGTCGAGAAGCGGTCACGAACCTGTCGAGAACCAGTCAACCCGCCGATGATCAACCGACACCCGCTCGTTCCCGCCCCTCCTTCGATCTAGTGCCAGTCATCATCCACCACTCTTTTTCGACAATGCTCAGCACTCGTACATTGTCGTCATCATTGACATTTCCGACCTAATCGACACGATCGCCCGCTACAATGACACGATCACTTCACTCGAGAGATCGAGTCACAACTACTCGCACCAACCCGTCGACATCGAGCGCCTGCGCCGGTCCCGCAGTGGAGGCCTAGCCCATGGAAATCAAGATCGACCGCGACTCCTTCGCTCGCGCCCTGGCCCTCGTGCAAGGAGTCGTCGAACGCAAGCACACGATGCCTGTGCTCGCCAACGCGCTCTTGTCCGCTCAAGACGATTCCCTCGAGATCGTCGTCACCGATCTCGAGATCTGCATGCGTAACCGAGTTGCCAGTCTCTCCACCGAGACGACCGGCACAGTCACCGTCAACGCCCGCAAGCTCTACGAAGTCATCAAAGAATTGCCCGATTCCACCGTCGAGATCCGCTCCATGGAAAACCATTGGGTCGAGATTCGATCCGGCCGCTCTCAGTTTCACATCGCGGGCCTACCCGCCCAGGATTTCCCGACGATTCCCAGCATGGAGGACGCGGTCTACCGCTCCGTCCCCGAACGCCAGCTCCGGCGTCTGCTGACTCTCGTCGACTACGCGATCTCCACCGACGAGACTCGCTATCACTTGAACGGCGTGTACGTCGAATCTCGAAGCGCCGCAGACGCCGAGCAGATCCGCTTCGTCGCCACCGACGGTCACCGCCTATCCCTCGCCACTACCCCCGCATCCGACCTCGGCAATCTCAAGCTAGACGAAGGCGTCATTCTCCCTCGCAAGGCCGTTGCCGAGCTCCGCCGCGTCCTCGACGGTGACCAGACCGTCGAGCTCGCCTTCGGCCGGCATCACGCTTCCATCAGAAAGCGTGACCTATCGATGCTCTTCCAGTACGTCGACGGCGAGTTCCCGGAATACGAACGCGTCATCCCCCGCGGTGAGATGCACCGAGCCACAGTCAAGAAGGACCACTTCCTCCGAGCGCTCCAACGGATGAGCTTGGTCTCCGCCGATCGCACCCATGGCGCGAAGATCGACCTTCGGCCCGGAGAGCTTCGACTCTCCGCCAATCACCCTGATGTCGGCGAAGCCGTCGAAACACTCGAGGTCGACTACCAAGGTGCCGAGATCACGATCGGCTTCAACGCCACCTATCTCCTCGACGTGTTCCGGGTTCTCGAGTCTCCCGACGTCGAGATCGAGCTCAAGGACGGCCTGAGCCAAGGAGCCATTCGCGAAGCTGGCAACCCTAACTTCCTCGCCATCGTCATGCCGATGCGGATCTGACTCGCCACTCCCACATGCATCTCGAACGCATCAGCATCCACGACTTTCGAAACCTCCGCGAAACGGATTTGGAACCGTCCCTCGGAATCAACGCCTTCTACGGGAAGAACGGCCACGGGAAGACGTCCTTCCTCGAAGCCATCCACTTTCTCGCCGAAGGCCGATCACACCGTGCCGTTGCCCCGGCCGATCTCGTGCGCCGTGGAAGCGCGCACTTTTCCGTCGTCGGCGACGTGCGCTCGAGACTCGGAACCACCACGCATTTACGCGCGTCGTACGCCGATTCACAGCGCGTTCTTGCGATCGACGACAAGCCCAACGTCAATCTCGAGGGCTACCTCAACCACCTCCGCGTCGTCACCCACTCGCCCGAGGATTCCGACCTGCTGCTCGGCCCCCCCGAGACCCGTCGCCGTTTTCTCAACCGCATCCTCGTGCTGACCCAGACGGGCTTCTATCGCACGCTCGCGCGCTACGTACGTGCTCTCAAGCACCGCAACCACTGTTTCAAGACCCACGCCTCCGCTGACGAGATCGCGAGCTGGACCCACGTCCTCATCCAGGCTGGTGCACGCATCCTCGCGTCACGGCTCGAACTCGTCGATCGATTGCGCACCGAGATCGACGCTGCCCTCGAGCGCATCACGGCTTCAGAGATGCCAATCGTCCTACGCTACCGAGCCAGTCAAGACGTGCCGTCTGGTGCCGTGAGCATCGACGACGCCCACGCGCTCCTCTCCACACGCAGCCAGCGCTGTGCCGATCGAGAGTTCCAACTCCAGCGAACTCTCTTCGGACCGCATCTCGACGATCTGCACGTCTCCGTCGAAACCGGTCCAGCCCGTCGCCACGGATCCCAAGGCGAGCGCCGCAGCATTCTCATCGCCTTGCGTCTGGCGGAGCGCGCCGTGATCGCTCGTAGCACCGACGACGATCCAGTGTTCCTCCTCGACGACCTCTCCACCGAACTCGACGACGAACGCGCCCGACGCGTCCTATCCGTCATCGCCAGCCTCCCGGGGCAGACCTTCGTCACCGGCACAGTACCGCTACGAACCACCACGCAAGCGCGATTCTTTCACGTCGACCGCGGCCGCATTCACTCGGAACCCACCCACTGAGCCGCCGAGTCCTGCGCCTCCCCGAATTCGACCCCCAGGAGACTGCTCCCGTGACCGTCACCGACCAGGAATACGGCGCCCACCAGATCACCGTCTTGGAGGGCCGTGATGCCGTCCGTACCCGCCCGGCCATGTACATCGGGTCGACCGGCCCGGACGGCGTGCACCATTGTGTCTACGAGGTGATCGATAACTCCATCGACGAAGCGCTCGCCGGATACTGCAAAAACATCGAACTCACCATACACCTCGATGGCAGCGTCACGGTCCAAGACGACGGCCGCGGAATTCCCGTCGACATCCATCCCGACAAGGGTGTGCCGGCCGTCGAAGTGGTGCTCACGATTTTGCATGCAGGCGGCAAGTTCGACGGCGGAAGCTACAAGGTCTCCGGCGGTCTACACGGCGTCGGAGTCTCGGTCGTCAACTTCCTATCTGAGTGGCTCCACGTGGAGGTCAAGCGCGACGGAGCGATCCACGCCATGCGCTTCGAGCGCGGCATCACCTCCTCACCCCTCGAAGTGATAGGAACCACGCAAGAGCGTGGTACCCGTGTGACGTTCAAGCCCGATCCACTGATCTTCCCCGACATCACCATCGACCTCGACACACTCGCAAAGCGACTACGTGAGCTCGCGTTCTTGAACCCCGGTGTCGAGATCTCGATCACCGACGAACGCGTCGACGCGACCCAACATTTCCGCTACGAGGGAGGCATCCGGACCTTCGTCGAACACCTCAACAAGAACAAGCACACCGTCCACCCGGATCCTATTTTCTTCGATGGGGACCGCGACGGTATCCACGTGGAAGTGGCGCTTCAGTACAACGACGGCTACAACGAAGTGCTGTTGACCTTCGTCAACAACATACACACCGTCGAGGGAGGTACGCACCTCTCTGGCTTCCGTGCCGCACTCACACGCACGATGAACACCTACGCTGCGCAAGCCCTCAAGAAACCAACCGCGCTTTCCGGTGAGGACGTCCGCGAAGGGTTGACCGGCGTGCTCTCCGTGAAGATGCCGAATCCTCAGTTCGAAAGTCAGACGAAGATCAAACTAGGCAGCCTCGAAGTCAAAGGAATCGTCGAAGCCGTCATCAACGACAAGTTCGCTGCGTTCTTGGAGCAGAATCCACAAGTCGGACGCGCCCTCATCGAGAAAGCTCAGGACGCCGCGCGGGCTCGCGAGGCCGCGCGCAAGGCGAAGGAGCTCGCACGGCGCAAGGGCGTTCTCGACGTTGGAAACCTTCCTGGCAAGCTCGCGGATTGTGAGGAACGCGATCCAGCAAAGTCCGAGCTCTTCCTCGTCGAGGGGGACTCGGCAGGCGGCACGGCCAAACAAGGGCGAGATCGGCGAACCCAGGCAATCCTGCCACTGAGGGGTAAGATCCTCAATGCGGAGAAAGCACGCTACGATCGAATACTGAAGAACGAAGAAATCCGGTCGCTCATCACTGCCCTCGGAACCGGAATCGGCACCGAAGACTTCGACATCACGAAGCTTCGGTACCACAAGATCGTTCTGATGACCGACGCCGACGTCGACGGCAGCCACATTCGTACGCTGCTCTTGACCTTCTTCTTTCGGCAGTTCCCGGCGCTGATCGAAGGCGGATTTCTGTACATTGCCCAACCGCCCCTCTACGGTCTCACCAACAAGAAGGGTGAGATGTCCTACAAGAAGAACGAACAAGAGCTCGCCGATCACCTCCTGGATCTCGCGGTGCATCGCGTGAGCTTGGAAGGGCGGAATCCAAGCGGCGAGGCGGTTCGGCTGGCGGCAGAGCCACTCCGCCATTTTTTGAGCAACGTCGTGCGCATCGAACATTCCCTCGAGCGGCTATCGCGATTGCGAATGGACGAGCGCCTCCTCCGTACGCTCGCCGAGATCGGATTCTCGACGAGCACGCTCGAAGATGCACGAGCGCTCGAAGACTGGATGACGCGCACGGAGCAGTGCTTGTTCGAACGCTATCCGGAGATTGGACGTGCGACCTGGAGCGTGGAGCAGGATCCGGAGCACGGCCGACGCAAAGTGATCTGGCTGACCGGATCCAACGGCCGGGCTAAGCGTACGGTCGTGGGCGCCGAGCTACTCGCGTCACCAGAGTACGAGCGCATCCAACGCCTCGCAGCGGATTCGGTTTGCGTCGTGCGGCCGTCGTACAAGCTCGTCGTTGGCGAGGAAGAGTCGAACGTTCTGCACTCTGGATCTCTGATCGAGCAGGTGCTAGATGCCGCCAAGCGTGGTCTCACGCTACAGCGGTACAAGGGCTTGGGCGAGATGAACGCCGACCAACTCTGGGAAACGACGATGAACCCCGAGCGGCGCACGCTGATGCAGGTGTCCCTGACCGATGCGGTCGTCGCCGACGAGATCTTCACGCTGTTGATGGGCGACGAGGTCGAGCCACGCAGGCAGTTCATCGAGACCAACGCCTTGCACGTGCGCAACCTCGACGTGTGAGTACGTGAACGACTGACGCCGCGCGGCAGCGCTCGGCGAACCCAAGATCGACATCCCGCGCCCGCGCAATCGCTGCGGGCTCTCTCCACGGAGGGGCAGTGTCCGACATTCCGGCACCGATCCCGATCAAGATCGAAGACGAGATGCGCCAGTCGTATCTCGATTATGCGATGAGCGTCATCATCGGGCGCGCATTGCCCGACATTCGGGATGGGCTCAAACCCGTCCACCGCCGAGTGCTCTACGCGATGTACGACCTCGGCAACACGCCCGGGCGCCCGTACAAGAAGTCGGCGCGCGTGGTCGGTGACACCATCGGCAAGTACCACCCGCATGGAGAGTCCGCTGCATACGACGCTTTGGTGCGTATGGCACAGGACTTCTCGATGCGTGCGCCGCTAGTGGACGGCCAGGGAAATTTCGGTTCGCTCGACGGCGATCCACCGGCGGCCATGCGCTACACGGAAGTGCGCATGGAGCCGCTCGCGATGGAGCTCCTCAACGACCTCGACAAAGAGACCGTCGACTTCACGCCAACGTACGACGACTCGTCCGTGGAGCCGGTCGTCCTTCCGGCGCGCTTTCCGAACCTTCTCATCAATGGCTCGAGTGGTATCGCGGTCGGAATGGCTACCAACATTCCGCCGCACAACGTCGGAGAGATCATCGAGGCGTTGATTCGTGTCGCGCGTGTGCCAGCGACCACCCTCGAAGAGCTGATGCAAATCGTGCCTGGGCCGGATTTTCCCACCGGTGGAATCATCCTGGACGACGGCGGCATCCTAAGCGCGTTCGCGACCGGCCGCGGAATCCTCCAAGTACGCGGCCGCGCAACCATCGAGGCGATGCCACGCGCCGATCGGCAGCGCATCGTGGTCACCGAGATACCGTATCAGGTGAACAAGGCGCGAATGGTCGAGAAGATCGCGGAGCTGGTGCGCGAGAAGCGAATCGAGGGCGTCTCCGACCTGCGCGACGAATCGAGCCGCGAAGGCATCCGTGTGGTGCTCGACTTGCGGCGTGACGTGATTCCGGAGGTCGTTCTCAATCAGCTCTACAAGCACACGCCGCTGCAGACGTCCTTCGGCGTAAACGTCGTGGCGATCGTCGACGGCGGTCCGCGGACGCTCGGCATTCGCGAAACGCTCGACCGGTTTCTGACGTTCCGGCGAGAGGTGCTCACGCGGCGATTCACGTTCGAACTCCGCAAGGCCGAAGAGCGAGCCCACATCTTGGAAGGGCTCCGGATCGCGATCGCGAACCTCGACGAGGTGATCCGAATCATCCGAACGAGCGGATCGACGGACGAAGCGCAGACTGCCCTCGAAACGCGCTTCTCCCTCTCGGAGCGCCAGGCCCGCGCGATCCTCGACATGCGCCTCGCACGGCTCACCGCGTTGGAGCGCGAGAAGCTCGACCACGAGTACGCCGAGGTCATGAAGGAGATCGGTCGTTTGCGCGAGATCCTCGGCAGCGACGCATTGCTTCTCGACGAGGTCGTGAAGGAGCTGGAAGAGGTGCGCGCGAGCTATGCCGAGCCGCGCCGCACGGAGATCGTTCGCGGCGAGTCGAACATCGATCTCGAAGACCTCATTCAAGAAGAGGACATGGTAGTGACCGTGTCCCACGAGGGGTACATCAAACGCAATCCGCTCCATCTCTACCGTCAGCAGCGCCGTGGCGGAAAGGGGGTGACAGGGATGGAGACGCGCGAAGAGGATTTCGTCGAGAACCTGTTCGTGGCGTCCACCCACGACTACGTGCTGCTCTTCACCAACCAGGGGCGTGCGTTCTGGCTGAAGGTGCACCAGATCCCGGAAGCCGGACGGGCCGCGCGCGGTAAGGCCGTCGTCAACCTGATCCGGCTGGAAGTCGGCGAGAAGGTCGTCGGGTTCCTACCCACCAACGAGTTCCGCGACGATCGCTTCGTGATGCTGGCGACCCGGGAAGGAAAGGTGAAGAAGACGCCACTTTCGTCGTTCTCCAATGCGCGTACCAACGGCGTCATCGCGCTCGGCGTGCAGGAGGGGGACGAGATGATCGCGGCCGTGCTCTCAGACGGCCAGAGTGACGTGATGCTCGCCACGCGCGATGGGCTCTCGATCCGCTTCCGCGAGGAAGAGGTGCGGCCGATGGGTCGAACCGCTGCCGGTGTGCGGGGGATCGAGCTTCGCGAGGGCGATCAGGTCGTCGCCATGGAGCTCGTGAAGGAAGGGCAGAACGTGCTCACCGTGACGCAGCTCGGTTACGGCAAGCGAACACCCATCAGCGATTATCCGGTGCAGGGACGCTCGGGGAAGGGCGTCATCACCATCAAGACGCAAGGGCGAAATGGACCTGTCGTGGGCGCTCGGCTCGTCAACGACGACGACGAGGTGATGCTGATCGCCAACAGCGGCAAGGTGATCCGCACCCCGGTCGCAGGCATCAGCGTCATGGGAAGGAATACCCAGGGCGTGCGGCTCATCGATCTCAGCGAGTCGGAGCGCGTTGTCGACGTAGCGCGATTGGCAGAACGCGAAGACCGCGGCTTGGCCGAGCCGAGTTGAGCTGCAAGCGGCGGGCGTTTCCCGTTGGGGAGGCGGTCGGTCGACGAAGACGCGAGTGCCAGGATCATGAGCCTCGCGCTGCCGCAACCAGCTTCGCCCATGTGCGAGCGCGGGTCATCTCGGGCTGCCTCGCTTTTCGCTCTGGTTGCCGTTGCGATCGGTGTCGGCGCGCGTTTCGGAAACGCCGACGGCGCTCTCGACTACGATTCGGCGAACTACGCCTACGTCGCGACGCGCATGCTCGCAGACGGATCGAGCCCGTTCGCGTTTTTCAACAACAAGCCTCCCGGCATCTACTACTGGTATCAGCTCTGTTTCGTGGTGTTCGGCGATGGGCCGGTCACGTGCCATCTAACGTCGATCATCCCGGACCTCGTCGTCATCATGGCGCTGGCTCGCGTGGGTCGCGCGCTTGCTGGCGACGGGGTGGGCGGCCTCGCCGCAGCCCTCTACGCCACGCTCGCTTCCGCCGTGCGGCTATCGGGCCTCGGCTACACCGAGTCGCCGGTGGCTGCGTTGACTTTGACCGGAGCAGCGTTGGTCTCTGGGCGGGGTGATTCGCCGGAGGCCTCGATTCGAGCGTTCGTCGCTGGCCTCGCGCTCGGCGCCGCGACGCTCTTCAAACAGCCGGCGTTCCTGCTCGCGGGGGGAATCCTCATCTGGATCGCTGGCCGAACCGCAGCGAGTCGCCGCACCCGTGCGTCACTTTGCTTCGTTGCAGGGCTGGGGCTGCTTCAACTCGGCTTGGTCGTATGGCTCGCCAGGGCCGGGCAACTCGACCTTTACCTGGACCGGACGTTCGTCCAAGGCGTGAGCCATGGCTACCGCAGTGGCTTCCACGTCGCGGAACGCTTGCGTGAGTGGTTTCGCGTGGTCGTTCTTCCGATCCCGGTGATTCTGCCCGTGGCGCTGCTGGGGCTGGCATCGCGCAGGGGCCTGCGCACCAGAGGGCTCGCGATCGTGAGTTACGAGCTCTACGACCACTATCTGATCCCGGCGCTCCCCGCATTCTGCCTCGTTGTTGCGGAGTGGCTCACGGTGCGCCCCTCATCGCGAGTCACCAAGCTCGTGTGGGTGAGCGCAGCCGTGGCGCAAGCGTTGTCGTTGGTGGTGTTGCTGGCCGACCAACCCTCGCGTGGGTCAGCGTGGGAGCCGCTCCTCACGGGCTGGCGCGCGCGTCCACTCGAGCTATCGGATCAGCTGCGAATCGCCGACTTCGTTCGGGCAAGCACGCTGCCGAACGAGCCAATCCTCTCCACCGGCAGCGAGATCCCCTACCTAGCCCACCGCAGGAACGGCTACCGATTTCTCGGTGTTGCGCCGTACCTCGGTCGCCTCGATGCCGTGGGCTTCTCGGATTTCCCCGCTGCAGCGGATCGGGTTCGCATTCTGGTTCTCGAGCGCTGGCGGCTTCGCTTGTTGCCGGAGGCCTGGGTGTCCACGCTCGGATCCATGGGTGGGTCCTTTTGCGAAGTCACCGAGCTGACCCATCCGGAATGGCTCGTCTACGAGCGCTGTGAGCGGCGCCAACCATCGGCAATTCTTGACTTTCCTCGTGGCGGCCCTTAACGTACCTACCGGTGGCACAGGGCTCCGATCCTTCCGTCGATGCGGTAGACACCGGCCAGGTGTTGGCGCGCGTCGAGTTCCGCGTCGAGAAGCTGCTCGGCGAGGTCCGGTCGCTCCGTGCGGAGCGTGACCGCCTGCTCGCCCTCGCGAATCAGCACGAGCGAGATCGGGCGATGCTCGAAGCACGAATCGACCAGCTGATTCACGCCCGTCGCCACGCTCGACAGGAGGTCGACGACCTATTGGGAGCGCTTGCAGCGTTCGAGAAGCGAGCTGGAAACCATGAGCACGCTTGAAGGGGAGAACGTCGCGAAGCGGGCGTACCCGATCCGAGTCCTCGGTCGCACACTCACCATCCAGAGCAATGCACCACGCGAGAGCGTCGAGGCAGTGACCGAGCTCGTGGTCCGTACGATGGAGGAAATTCGCAATCGATCTCGGTCGACCGACGTCGGCGAGATCGCAATTCTCGCTGCGCTCAATTTTGCCGCAGATTACGTCCGTGTTCGCGGCGACCTGGAGGCGGCGCGAGGGCAGGTAACGCAGTGGGCCGATGGGTTGTGCGATCGGCTGGACGCCCAGATGGTGTGAACGTCTGAAAGTCCCAGGAGATGGATG
>CAYVDO010000105.1:0-20464 GCA_964450125.1 uncultured bacterium | reverse complement strand
GCTGGTGCCGCCCACGTCCGAGCACACGCTGGTCTTCTCGCCGATCACCTTGCCCCGGTAGTCGGCACCCCTGATGCCGCCCACGGGGCCGGACATGACGGTCTCGAAGAGCCGGTTGTAGCGGATGTTGGTGACGCCGCCGTAGCAGAGCACCGTCTTGAGCGATTTCGAGTAGCCCTTCGCGACCAGCTTCTCCTCGACCTGGAAGAGCTGCTTGCGCGCCGGTTGCGACGCGTACGCCTGGATCACGGTGGCGTTGGCGCGCGAGACCTCGCGGACGGTGGGGGCGACGTCGCTCGAGATGGCGATGGGCACTTCGCGTCCCACTTCCTTCATCACGCGGCGTGCGATCTCGGCGGCCTTCTGCTCGTGGGCCGGGTTGTTGAACGACTGGAGGAACACGATCGCCAGTGACTGGATCCCTTCCTCGACCAAGAGCTCGCGCACGCCCTTCTCGACTTCCTTCTCGTAGATGGGGATCACCGGCTGACCGAACATGTCGATGCGCTCGGTCACGCCGCGGGTGAGCCGCCGCGGCACCAGCGGCTCGCGGTGCTTGCGGTACTGCATGTGGGTGATCTCGGACCATTGCTCGTCGGTGAAGGTCTGTGACCCACGACCTTGCACGACGATGTCCTCGAAGCCACGCGTCGCCAGCAGGCCGGTCTTGAGGCCGTCCAAGTTGATCAGCGAGTTGAGCATCGAGGTACCGGTGTAAATCGCCGTCTCGATGGACTCGCAGAACTTGCGGCCGTCCTTCTCCATGTCGAGGCCCATGTACTTGAGGGCCTCTTCCAGCGACTCCATGTAGCCGATCGACTCGTCGTGGCGCGTGGTCCGCGCCTTGCCGATGACCGAACGGCCGCGCTCGTCGACCACGATCACGTCGGTCATGGTGCCGCCCGCGTCACACGCAACCAGATAACGCGCCATCGCCTCACCCCTCGTCGGTCAGGAGAAACGTTCGTTTACGGGGCTCGCCGGCCCCGCGAAGCGCGAGCGCCGCGCACGGCGCGGCGATCTCGCTTCGTCATGCCGCACTTCCGAACCAGCGCCGCAACAAGCCCCGGATGCTTTCCCAGAGGGCGCGGAGCAAGATCGGCAAAATTCGGATCGAATCCTGGGACTGGGCCGCCGCGGGCGGGGCTGCGCTCGGCGCGCCGGCCGGGGCTGCTGAACTCGCCGCCGCCGCGACTTCGCTCTGCGTCACCGCCGCTTCGGGGCTGGCTGCAACGCTCGGCGCGGCGACCGGTTCGGGAACCTCGAGCCGCGCCTTGGTGGCCGCCACGAACTGCAAGAAGATCTGGTGCGCGACACCCTGGATCATGCCTCGGCCCACTTGCACGAGGCGTCCGGTGAGATCCACCGTGGCCTCCGCCACGATCTCGGTGCCGCCGTCCGGCAGGGCCGAGAGGAAGCTCCGCATCGTGCCCTTGGCCGTGCCGCCGCTCGTTTCCTTGCCTTCGGCCGCCATGTTCACGCGGTGGCTGGACTCGTCCACCTCGGTGAGGTGGATCTTGCCTTTGTAGCTGGCGCTCACCGCGCCCACCTTGACCTTCACCTGGCCGACGAAGGTGCGGTCGTCGACGACCTCGAGCAAGGTGGCACCCGGCAGGCACGTGACGACCTGGTGCGGGTCCATCACGAAACGCCACACCCGCTCGATGGGCGCCGAAACTTGGAATCGCTCCTGGATCTCGATCGCCATCGGGATGCGCGGGTTTCCCGTGTTTCGCGGGGAATTCGAGGGTGATGGAAGGCGGCGCGGGCTCGCGTCCGACGCCAAAGTGAAACGTGTTCTACTTCTAGCAGCGACTGCTCCCACCGTCAACGCGAACGATCAGACGCGGTGGCGCACTGCGGGAGACGCAACCGATCCGGCAACGAAGTCGGTACCCGCCCGTACGGGCTCGCACACGGATCCGGCGACGGCTGCTCAGGCGGCCGAGGGCGCGGCGGGTGTGACGCGGTTGAGGCGTTCGGCGGCGAGGGCGGCGGACACGATCTGATATTCGGCCACGATCTCGGGCACGAGTCGCTTGGCCTCGTCGTGGGTGCCGGCACGGGCGCTGGCCATGGTTTGCATGCAGAGCTCGGCGAGGCGCTGCGCGCCGAGCATGCCGCTCGACGATTTGAGGGTGTGCGCTGCGCGGCCGATGGCGGCCAGATCGTCGTTCGCTTCCGCCTGGGTCAGCGAAGCGATGAGCTCCGCCGAGGAGTCGAGGTACGAGTCGATGGCGCGCACCAGCACGTTCGGCTTACCGGAACGGGTGAGCCTGGCGAGCTCGTCGAGGGCTTGGGCGTCGAGCACCGCCGGTGTGGCTGGTGGCGATGGCGACGTGCCCGAGCTGTGCGCGGGGGGTGGTGAGGCGGGGGTGCCCGGCGCCGCGAGGCCGCGTACCGGCGAGGCCGCCGATGGGACCCAGCGCAACAGGACGGCCCGAAGCTGATCGGCGCGGAACGGCTTGCTCAGGTGATCGTCCATGCCCGCGGCCAGGCATTCCTGGCGATCTTCGCCGAGGGCGTGGGCGGTGAGACCGATGATGGGAGTTCGCCGCGCGTGGTTGGGATCGGCTGTGGCCTGGGCAGCTTCGCGCTCGCGAATGCGGCGGCTGGCAGCGAACCCGTCCAGGATCGGCATCTGGCAATCCATGAGCACGAGGTCGTAGCGCACGCGCGCCACCGCCTGGACGGCTTCCTGGCCGTGCTCGGCGATGTCGACGGTGCAGCCGATCTACTCTAGCATCGCGCGCGCCACGTCCTGGTTGACGGGGTTGTCCTCGGCGAGCAGCACGCGCACCGAGAGGTCGCGATGAAGATCGGCGACGCTGCGGATGCGTGTGGTCTCGATCAGGCTCTGGGGGCGCGCTTGGATGGCGGCGAGGAGCGCCCGCAACAGGTCCCCGCCGCGCGTGCTCGGCTCGACGCCGGCAACGTCGCGTCCGCGTCGCGTGATGACGTTGACGACTCCGAAGCATGCGCTGGTGCCGTAAAGCGACGATGCGGGACCGCGCACCACCTCGATTCGGTCGATCAAGCTCGAGTCCACGGGAAAATCGGCGCTCAGCGGTGCTTGGCCGTACACCGGGTTGTTGAGCCGGTGGCCGTCGAGGAGGAGCAGGATGCGATTGTTGTACTCGCCAGCGCCGCTGAAGCCGCGCACGCCGAGGTAGAGGTAGTTGCGATCGTTGGTCGTGAAGAACCCCGGCAGACGGCCCAGCGCCTCGGCGAGGGTGCGATAGCCGAAGCGCCAGATGTCGTCGCCGGTGATGACGCTCACCGCCGAGGGCGCATCTCCCACGCGTTACGCGTAGCGCGATGCAGCCGCGACCGACGGGATCTCCTCGAAGAGCACCGACTCGTCGCCCTCGGCGGCGAGCCCCGGCGCAGCGAACGTCGTCAACAGGGCGAGCGTCAGCGCGGAGCCGAAGAACAGGGGCCTGTGTGACACCGAGCACGCACGAGTCGCGACGACCGTCCCAAATGGACTGGAGAGCTGCATTCCAGTACGAAAAGCAAGTTGTGCGCCGTGCTCAGATGCGCCGTCCGATCGTTGCAATGCACTGAACTCGTGAAGGCAAAATCGGACGCACAGCCGGGGCTCGTCACTGCGGCGGTCCGAAATGGGCGGGATGCCCGACCCGACGTCGCGGCCGCGGAGAGGGCAAGTGTTCGAGCCCACGGCGATGTGCTCGCGCGAGCCGTACCCGCTGACGAGCCCCCAGACCCGCGCGACTCGGCCGAGGCATCCCTGGCAAAGCGAACCACGACCGCGCGAGGACATCGCTTGCGAGGCGAAATAGAACATGTTCTACTTCGTGCCGCAGGGTAGGCGGCACGCGCACCGGCGCGGTGGATCGGTGGCTTCGGCACCGATCCAGCCCTGGTTGCCCCTGGGGTGTTCTGAACCGATCGGTCGAAGGATCGCGATCTCGCGGAGGAGGCCTGAACCGGCAGTCGCGGACAGGACCTTGGATGCGCCGTCGATGGATTTGACCGAGCGGACGATCCCGCGCCTGGTGCGGCGAGCTGCCGAGCTTCACCCTCACGCCAACGCGATCGAGGACGGCGATACCGTCCTCACGTTCCCGGAGCTTCTCGGGGCTGCACGCCGCGCAGCAGCGGCGCTGATCGCGGCGGGCGTGGGCCCCGGCGAGCGCGTGGGTATCTGGGCGCCCAACATCCACGAGTGGGTGGTGGCGGCGCTCGGGATCCACGGCGTGGGCGCCGTGCTGGTGCCGCTCAACACACGGATGAAGGGTGTGGAAGCCGGCTACGTGTTGGAGAAGAGCCGTGCCCGGCTGCTCTTCGTGGTCGCGTCGTTTCTCGACAACGACTACGTGGGGATGTTGCGGACGGCGCTGGGTGGCGTTGCCCACGATCGGCCGGTCGCCGAGTTACCGGCGTTGCAGCGACTCGTGGTGCTCCGCGGGCCTGCACCGCAGGGCTGCGTTGGCTGGGACGAGTTCCTGAAGAGCGGGGAGATGGTCGAGGCCGCCGCAGTGGAAGCGCGGGCGCTGGCGGTGGCGCCGGACGATCTGTCCGACATTCTCTTCACGTCGGGTACCACCGGGAAGCCCAAGGGCGTGATGACGACGCACGCGCAGAACCTGCGCGCCTACGACGCGTGGAGCGAAGTCGTGGGGCTTCGCGCCGGCGATCGCTACCTGGTCGTGAATCCGTTCTTCCACGCCTTCGGCTACAAGGCCGGCTGGGTGGCGTCGCTCTTGCGAGGGGCCACCGTGCTGCCGCACCTGGTCTTCGACGTGCCTCAGGTGCTGGAGCGAATCGGGCGCGATCGGGTGACGATGCTTCCGGGGCCACCGACTCTCTACCAGATGATCTTGGCGCATCCGGACCGCTGCAAGTTCGACCTCGGCTCGCTCCGGCTGGCGGTCACCGGCGCCGCGTCCATTCCGGTCGAGCTGATCGTGCGCATGCGCCGCGAGCTCACCTTCCAAACCATCATCACCGGGTACGGGCTCACCGAGGCGTGCGGGATCGCCACGATGTGCCGCTACGACGACGATCCCGAGACCATCGCCACCACGTCCGGACGCGCGATTCCCGACGTGGAGGTGCGCTGCGTCGACGCCCAGGGAGCCGAGGTCGCGCGCGGCACGCCCGGCGAGATCGTGGTGCGTGGCTACAACGTGATGCGCGGTTATTTCGAGGACGAGAAAGCCACCGCCGACGCCGTCGATACCCAGGGCTGGCTCCACACCGGGGACATCGGTGTGATGGATGATCGGGGCTACCTGCGCATCACCGACCGCATCAAAGACATGTTCATCGTGGGCGGCTTCAACGTGTACCCGGCGGAGGTGGAGGCCGGACTCGTCGCCCACGAGGCGATCGCGCAAGCCGCCGTGATCGGCGTACCCGACGAGCGGCTCGGCGAGGTCGGCATGGCGTGGGTGGTGCTGCGCCCCGGCGCGGCGCTCGCCGCCGACTCGCTGCTCACGTGGTGTCGCGAGCGCATGGCCAACTACAAGGTCCCGCGCTACGTCGAGGTCGTGGACGCCTTGCCCCTCAACGCCTCGGGCAAGGTCACCAAGTTCGTGCTGCGCGATCGCGCCCGCGCCCGCTTCGGCAGCTGATTCGCCGCGCCGCGACGGCGCGCCAGCGCGGCGATTCCCCAGAGGTGCAGACTGCGCGCGCGCTCTGTACCATCCTGTTCGTCGTTTCCACCGACGTCCGCGATGGAACGAGAATCGCCGTGCGAATCGTCGTCGCCAAC
Source organism: uncultured bacterium (assembly GCA_964450125.1). Lineage (GTDB taxonomy): Bacteria > JADJOY01 > JADJOY01 > JADJOY01 > JADJOY01 > JADJOY01. The sequence continues at coordinate 14,724 of CAYVDO010000105.1, read as the reverse complement.
GCGCCTTTGACCCTGGGGCCGCAGTTCCCCATCCCGACCATCATTCGCGACAAGGGCAAGGACATGCCCTTGGGACCCCTCTACCTCGCTGCGGCGCTCGGCCAAGCGGGCTACGACGACGTCCACGTCTTCGACGTGCACACCTCGGGATTGGGGCCGGAGGCCGCGGCGCGGCGGATCATCGCGCTGGCGCCGGATCTCTTGGCGGTCAAGGTCTACAGCTTTTCCTGGTACGACGCGGTGGTGATGGCGCGCGCGGTGCGGCGCGCGCTTCCCCGCTGCCACATCGCGTTCGGTGGGCCGCATGCCGATCATTACGCGCCGGCGATGGCCGCGGTAGGAGTGTGCGACAGCGTCTGCGTTGGTTACGGCGAAGCCGCGATCGTGGCGCTCGCGCGAGCGGTCGAGGGAGGAACGTCGCTCGCCGGGATCCCGGGACTCGCCTACCACGACGGCTCGCGGGTGGTGTCGACCGCTCCCGCACCGCTGCCCCACGACCTCGACAGCCTTCCGTTTCCGGATCGCTCGCGGGTGCGACCCGAGGACTACACGTCGTGGATGATCGACCGTCCGCTCGCCACCACCGCGATGATGACCAGCCGCGGATGCCCGTTCGCTTGTGCGTTTTGCTCGGAGGCGCGCACGCGCTTCAAGCAACGCAGTGTCGCCAACGTGATCGCCGAGATGCGGGATTGCTACGCGCACGGCTACCGGATGGTGAACTTCGAGGACGACATCATGAACCTCGATCGCCGCTGGATGCTGGCGTTCACGGACGCGCTGGCGTCGCTCTCCGACCGGCCGCAGTGGGGGTTTCGGGGACGCGTGCGGGGCTTCGATCGCACTCTCGCACAGGCTTGTGCGCGGGCCGGTTGCACGCGCATCAACTTCGGCGTCGAGTCGGGCAGCGACGACATCCAGGCGTGGATCGGAAAAGGCATCACGCTCGCGGACGTGCGTCAGGCGGTGGCCGCGGCCAAGGACGCGGGCATCACGACGGTCTGCTACTTCATCCTCGGCTTTCCCGGCGAAACCCCGCAGATGATGCGTGAGACCTACCGCTTCGCGCGTGAGATCGCGCCCGACTACGCCCAGTTCACTCCGTTGGTGGTGATGCCGGGCACGCGGCTCTACGAACGCGAGCGGGAGCTTCACGGTCCCGATTACGACCCGTTCCTCGATCACACGCTGGCTCCGACGCGTCGGTTCTTGTTGCCGCCCCCGAGTGGAACCGCGGCGCGGGCGGTGGTGTTCCGCCGCGCGCGCGCCGCGTACTTCGCCTACTATTTCCGACCGCGATTTCTGTTCTCGGGCCGTGCGGTCCGCGGTGGTTGGCGGCGGGGCTTGCGCGCGGGGTTATCGCTCGTGAGCTACGTGCTGCGTGGCCACCGCGGGTTCTTGGAGCGACCCGTGTTGGAACCGTCGCCAGCGGCCGCCGTCGGCTGAGCGAGCTCGCCGGTGAGCGCGCCTCCGGCGCGCGCTCACGCACGCGCAGCGGCGCCGAGCGGCGTGATCTCGGGACGGCTTGCGGGCGTCGAGCCGCTCGACGACGTGTTCTGCTCGCCATTCGCTGCGCGCGCTGCGTCGGCAGCAGGAGTCGGTCCGCCGACGGGCGTCGGGGCCACGCGCAGCCATTCGAGGAGCTGGCGAATCTCGGGCACGCCGACGATTCGCGTGAACGCCACGTCGAGGGCCAACCCGATGAAACCGAGCGCCACGAGCTCGGCGAGTCGCAGCAGGCTCGTCGATTCCGCGGTGAGTGAAGCGGACACGGCGTGGCTCGAGATCCAGCCGCTCGTGTGAAGTTCGAGCGGTGCCAACACGAGGCCCATGGCCGCGGCGGCGAGCCACGGTCGCGCGCTGGCGCGAACGAGCCGCGCGAGACCGAGCCGGCCGAGGCGACGTCGCAAGAGCACCACCAGCAGCGGGAACGAGAGCCAGGCGTTGACGCTGAAGGCGAATGCGATGCCACCCACGTCGAAGCGCTCGGCGAGGCCGTAGCCGAGCGCGGTCATGGGCGGGAGCAGCGCGAAAGCGAGTGCTGCGAGCCTGGGCGCTTCGCCCATCGACATCGCCAGGTAGGTCGGGACCTGGTTGAGCACGATCGCGGCGATCCACGGTGCGAAGCCGAGCACCACGTCGCCGGTGAGGCGCGTGCTCTCGGCGGAAAAGCGCCCGCGCTCGAAGAGGGCCCCGACCAGCGGCGCGCGCAGCACGATCACCAGCACGATGAGTGGCGCCAGCGCCACGCTCGCGATGCGCACGAACCCCACCACCAATTGCCGCAAGCGCGGTAGATCGCCGGCCGCGACCAAGGCGGCCATCCGGGGATAGAGCGGGGAAACCAGCGAGCCCTGGACGAGCGTGGGGATGACGGCGAGGACCGATGTCCCGTAGCGAAACGCCGCGACGCGGCCCGCGCCGAGATGCGAGGCCAGCGCGGATGCGATGCCGAAGCCGGCCACCACCGCCAGCGAGAAGGCCGTGGTGGGGGCGATCTGGCGCAGCACGGCTCGAAACGACGGATCGTTCCAGTCGACGCCGATTCGAAGCTCGCGATGGTGGGGCAAGAGCCGAGGTAACACCGCCAGCGCCTGCACCGCATAGCCGCCCACGACCCCCCACGCGGCACCTTCGGTGCCGAGCGCCGGGCCGAGCACCACCACTCCGGCGATGAGCCCGAGGCTGGGAAAGAGCGTGGCGAGCGCCGTCGAGGTGTAGCGGCGGTACGTGTAGAGCACGGCCTCCGCGACCGCGAACGCCGGAAAGAGCACCAACACAGGGGCCACGATCCGGCTCATGTGCACGAACGCCCGGCCCTCGTCCGCGCGGAGCGCAGGAATCCACGCCACGGCGAGGGGTGCTGCGAGCACGTACGCGAGGGCGACGATACCGAGCACGCCGACGGCGAAGCTCGCGACGCTCGAGGCCAGCCGCCACGCTTCCGTTTGGCCCTCGCGCTCACGGGTGGCGACGAATCGTGGCACCAACGAGAGGTGGAGCACCGAGCGACTGTGGAAGCCGAGAAGCACGGGCAGAAGCTGCGCGAGGAAGAAAGCGTCGGTGTCGGCGCCGGCGCCGAATCGCGCGGCGACCACGGCCACCGACACGAAGCGCAGGCCGAGCGAGACGATGCCGATCGCGAGCAGCGCCACGGAGGCTGAACGCAGCTGCTCCGGTTTGTCGAGGGATGAACCGACGTCCATGGCGCGCGGGCGCCCGCGGCCTCGGCCGAAGCGGTTGCGGTGGCGATCGTCCGCGTCTTCCATCCAGGGAGCAGCCGCCATGCCAGCACCGATGCGCGTGCGCATGCGCTTTCGTCACGCGTTCACGACGAAGTGCCGCAGGGTCAGGCGGAACGCCCGGGCAATCGTCCACATTCGTCGCCGAGTGGACGCGAGCGTCGAACGATTGACGACGCTCGGGCGCGGTTGGCGGGCCAGGTAGAACGTGTTCTACTTGCCGGCTCGATTCCATTCCGGCGCCGTCTTCGAGGAGAGCAAGCGATGCCCGAGGCCTACATCGTCGACGCGGTTCGCACACCCGTGGGCAAGCGCCGCGGCGGATTGAGCCAGGTGCACCCGGCGGATCTCGGAGCTCACGTGCTGCGCGAGCTGGTGAAGCGCACGGGAATCGATCCCGCCGCCGTCGAGGACGTGATCTTCGGTTGCGTCGACACCATCGGTCCGCAGGCCGGCGACATCGCGCGCACCTGTTGGCTCGCCGCCGGACTGCCCGAAGAAGTCCCGGGTACCACCATCGATCGCCAGTGCGGCTCGTCGCAGCAAGCCGTGCATTTCGCTGCGCAAGCCGTGATGAGCGGCACGCAAGACCTGGTGGTGGCGGGCGGCGTTCAGAACATGAGCCAGATCCCGATCGCCTCGGCGATGACGGTGGCGGCCCAGTTCGGCTTCACCGATCCGTTCTCGGGCTCGACAGGCTGGCAGGAGCGTTATGCGGGCCAGGAGGTGTCTCAGTTCCGCGCCGCCGAGATGATCGCGGCCAAGTGGGACTTGAGCCGAGAGGACATGGAGCGCTTCGCGCTGGAGAGCCACGAGCGTGCGATCCGTGCCCAGGACGAAGGCCGTTTCGATCGGGAGATCGCGCCGCTCGCGGGCGTGACCCGCGACGAAGGGCCGCGCCGCGGCACCACGCTCGAGCAGATGGCCTCGCTCAAGACGCTGGCCGAAGGCGGCAGGCTCACGGCGGCGGTGGCGAGCCAGATCTCCGATGGCGCGGCGGCGATCCTGGTGGCTTCCGAGCGGGCGGTGAAGGAGCACGGGCTCAAGCCGCGGGCGCGGGTCCATCACATGAGCGTGCGGGGCGCCGATCCGGTGTGGATGCTCACCGCGCCGATTCCGGCCACCGCATACGCATTCCAGAAGACTGGCCTCGGCATTGGCGACGTCGACGCCGTCGAGATCAACGAAGCCTTCGCCTCCGTGGTGCTGGCGTGGCTCAAGGAGACGGGCGCCGATCCGGCGAAGGTGAACGTGAACGGCGGCGCGATCGCCCTGGGCCATCCGCTCGGTGCCACTGGCGCCAGGCTCATGACCACGTTGCTGGCGGAGCTCGAGCGCACGCAGGGGCGCTACGGGCTGCAGACGATGTGCGAAGGCGGCGGGCAAGCGAACGTGACCATCCTCGAGCGGCTCGGCTGAGCGGAGCGATCCATGCCTGGAATCTGTGAAGGACGGGTGGTCATCGTCACCGGTGCCGGGCGCGGCATCGGGCGCGAGCACGCGCTCGCATTCGCTCGCGAGGGTGCGAAAGTGGTCGTGAACGACCTCGGTGCGGCGCTCGACGGCAGCGGTCAGTCGCTGGGCCCGGCGGGCGAGGTCGTGGCCGAGATCCAGGCGCTCGGTGGCGAGGCGATCAGCAACGGTGACGATATCGCCGATTTCGCCGGCGGCGCGCGGCTGGTGAAGGCGGCGCTGGATGCGTTCGGACGCCTCGACGTGGTGGTGAACAATGCCGGTTTTCTGCGCGACCGGATGTTCGTGAGCACGTCGGAGGACGAATGGGACGCGGTGATCCGTGTCCACTTGAAGGGGCATTTCTGCGTGTCGCGTCACGCTGCCGCGCACTGGCGCGATCAGGTGAAGGCCGGCCAGCCGGTGGACGCGCGCGTCATCAATACGAGCTCTGGCGCGGGCCTGCAGGGCAGTGTCGCGCAGGGCACCTACGCCGCCGCGAAGGCCGGCATCGCGGCGCTGACGCTGGTGCAAGCGGCGGAGCTCAAGCGCTACGGCGTAACCGCCAACGCCATCGCTCCCGCAGCGCGTACGCGCATGACCGAGGACGTCTTCAAGGACATGATGAAGCGGCCGGAGAGCGGATTCGACGCCATGGACCCGGGAAACGTCTCGCCGCTGGTGGTGTGGCTCGGCAGCCGGGATTCGAAGGACGTGAGCGGCTGCGTCTTCGAGGTCGCCGGCGGAAAGATCTCGATCGCGGACGGCTGGCGCACCGGACCCGAGGTGGACAAGGGCGGTCGCTGGGCGCCTGCCGAGGTGGGGCCGGCGGTGCGCGGGTTGATCGCGCGAGCGGTGCCACCGCAGAAGGTGTACGGAACGTGAGTCGAGCGGTGGGCGGGTCGATCGGACGCGGCACCCGCGGCGCGAGCCGACGGCGGCACGCCATCTCTGGGGCAAGCGCATCCGGAGTCGAGTTTGGTTTCTCGATTCGAGGAGTGGCACGCGCCAGCGGCGCGTCGCGAGCGCAGCGAGGCGACTTGGGGGTGGGGCTCCGCGAAAACCGCGCTTTTCGCGGGGCGGGGGTCTGGAACAGACCCCCGAGGAAACATCGGCTAGCCCTGGAGCGAGCGTTTCACGCTCACTGCAGGGCTAGCGCGCGGTGACGAATGCGTTCGTCGTCGGATCCGCTCGACTTCACCGGCCAGGTCGCGCTCGTCACCGGCGGCGCGAAGGGCGTCGGTCGCGGTATCGCTTCGGCTTTTCTCGATGCCGGCGCCCACGTGGTGGTGTGTGGGCGGAACGCGCCGGACGAGCTGCCCTGCGGGGGCGGGCGCGTCGCCGTCTTCGCAGCCGCGGACGTGCGCGATGCCGAGCAGGTCGAACGGCTGATCGCCGGCACCGTCGAGCGCTTCGGTCGCCTCGACGTGCTCGTCAACAATGCCGGCGGCTCACCGTATGCGGATGCGGCCACGGCGTCGCCTCGATTCTTCGCAAAGATCCTCGAGCTCAATCTGACGGCGCCGTTCGTGGTGGCGCAGCGGGCAAACGCGGTGATGCAGCGCCAAACCGAAGGCGGATCCATCATCAACATCGCCAGCGTCAGCGGTACACGCCCCTCGCCGGGAACGGCCGCGTACGGCGCAGCGAAGGCGGGACTGCTCAACCTCACCCAGACCCTCGCGGTGGAGTGGGCGCCCAAGGTGCGGGTGAATGCCGTGACCGGGGGCATGATCCGCACCGAGCAATCCCATCTGCATTACGGCGACGAAGCGGGCATCGCGTCCGTGGGGGCCACGGTGCCACTCGGCCGCCTCGCGGATCCGAGCGAGATCGCAGGCGTGTGCCTTTTCCTCGCGTCGTCGCTGGCGAGCTACGTGAACGGCGCCGCCATCACGGTTCACGGGGGCGGCGAGCGGCCGGCCTTCCTGGACGCCGCGAAGAACACCACCTCTGCGCCGAGCCGCGGCTGAGCCAGCCGCTCGAGTCTGCGAGGACCTGACATGCCGATCACACGCGAGGTGAAGGATGGGATCGCGACGGTTCTGATGAACCACCCGCCCGTGAACGCGCTCACTGTGAAGGGCTGGTTCGAGCTGGCGGAGACGATTCGCGCTGCAGGTGCCGATCCCGAGGTGCGGGTGGTGGTGCTCGCGGCGGAGGGCAAAGGCTTCAACGCCGGCGTCGACATCAAGGAGATGCAGGCAACCACGGGCTTCGATGCGTTGCTCGGTGCGAATCGCGGCTGCTATGCGGCGTTCGCGGCCGTCTACGAGTGTGCAGTGCCGGTCATCGCCGCAGTCCACGGTTTCTGCCTCGGTGGCGGCATCGGGCTCGTGGGTAACGCCGACGTGATCGTCGCGTCCGAGGACGCGTACTTCGGTTTGCCGGAGGTGGACCGTGGCGCGCTGGGCGCGGCGACGCACCTGGCGCGGCTCGTGCCGCAACACAAGATGCGCGCGATGGTGTACACGGCGGCCCACGTGACGGCGCGCGAGCTGCTGCACTTCGGCTCGGTGCTGGAGGTGGTGCCGCGGGAGAAGCTCCGCGAGACGGCGCTCGCGGTGGCGGCGAAGATCGCCGCCAAGAGCCCGGCTGTGATCCGCGCCGCGAAGGAATCGCTCAACGGCATCGATCTGTGGGACGTGAAGCGCAGCTACCGCTTCGAGCAGGGCTTCACGTTCGAGCTCAACCTGAGCGGTGTGGCGGACCAGGCGCGTGATGCCTTCGTCGAGAAGCGCGATGCGGGCTTCGGTGTCACGAAGCGCGAGAGCTGAGGCCCATGGCGGACAAACGCATCACCGAAGACGATGTGGTCGCAGCGGCGCGCGACGGCATGACCAACGGAATAGGCGGCTGGGGATCGCGCCGCAAGCCGATGTCGCTGGTGCGGGCGATCGCTCGCTCGTCGCTCCGCGATCTCAGGATCGTGTCGTACGGCGGGCCTGACGTGGGCATCCTGTGCGCGCTCGGCAAAGTGCGGAAGGTCGTGTACGGCTTCGTGTCGCTGGATTCCATCCCCCTCGAGCCGCATTTTCGGAAGGCGCGCGAGAGCGGCACCGTCGAAGCGATGGAGCTCGACGAGGGAATGTTCCAGTGGGGGTTGCGCGCGGCGGCCTATCGCTTGCCGTTCCTGCCTACGCGAGCCGGTCTGGGCAGCGACGTGATGCGGATCAATCCCGAGATCAAGACGGTACGCTCGCCCTATCCGGACGGCGAAGAGCTCGTCGCCATGCCCGCGCTCGCGCTCGACGTGGCGCTGATCCACATGAACCGCGCCGACGCCCGCGGCAACGGCCAGTATCTCGGGCCGGATCCTTACTTCGACGACCTCTTCTGCATGGCAGCGAAGAAGCGCTTCCTGAGCTGCGAACGCGTCGTGACCACCGAGGAGCTTCGCGACGGAGGTCCGATCCAGACGCTCCTCATCGACCGCATGATGGTGGACGGAGTGGTGGAGGCGCCGCTCGGCGCCCATTTCACCGAGTGCCCTCCCGACTACGGTCGCGACGAAGCCTTTCAGAAGGCGTACGCCGCCACGGCGAAGGATGCGAGCGCCTGGCAATCGTTCCGCGAGCGCTATCTCGACGCGCCCAGCCACGCGGGCTACGTCGAAGCGGTGAGGGCGAAGTCATGAGCGAGGCGGCCCGCGACGATATCTGCGTGGTGGCGTGTGCCGAGGCGTTCCGTGGCGACGGCGAGATCATGGCCAGCCCCATGTTGCCCATCCCCGCGCTGGGAGCGCGGCTCGCGAAGAAGACCTTCGAACCCGATCTGGTGCTCACCGACGGCGTGGCGGCGATCCAAGAGTGGGGCGTCGTCGAGGGATGGATGCCGTATCGGAAGGTCTTCGACGTGGTGTGGTGGGGACGGCGCCACGTGTTCATGGGCGCCTCGCAGCTCGACCGCTTCGGCAACCAGAACCTGTCGTGCATCGGCGATTGGGCCAAGCCCACGAGCCAGCTTCTCGGCGTGCGTGGAGCCCCGGGAAACACCATCTGCCACACCACCAGCTACTTCGTGCCCAAGCACACCAAGGACGTGTTCTTGCCGCAGGTCGACATGGTGAGCGGCGTCGGCTACGACCGCGCTGCGTCGCTGGGCGCGCGCGCCGGCCGCTTCCACGAGATTCGAGTCGTGGTGAGCAACCTCGCGGTGCTCGATTTCGCGACTCCCGATCGCCGCATGCGGCTGCGAAGCGTCCACCCAGGGGTGAGCGTCGAGGAGGTGGTCGCGAATACCAGCTTCGAGCTCGTCATCCCCGAGCAAGTGGCGACCACGCGGCTTCCCACCGATGACGAGCTGCGGCTCATGCGCGAGGGGCTCAAGTGACGCATCGTGCGCTCACCACGCCGTTCACGGCGCTCGTCGGCTGTCGCCACCCGATCGTCCAGACCGGCATGGGCTGGGTCTCGGGAGCACGGCTCACCTCGGCCACCAGCGCCGCCGGTGGCTTCGGCATCCTCGCCGCCGCTACCATGACGTTCGAGCAGCTGAGCCACGCGATCGGCGAGGTGAAGGAACGCACCGATCGCCCCTTCGGCGTGAACATGCGTGGCGACCAGCCCGACGTGGAACGCTACGTCGACTTGGTGATCCGCGAGCGCGTGAAGCTCGCGAGCTTCGCGAGCCCACCCACGAAGGATCTGATCCAACGCCTGAAGCAGGGCGGCGTCCTGACGATGCCCACCGTCGGTGCGCCACGCCACGCGCAGAAGATGGCGGAATGGGGCGTCGATGCCGTCATCGCCCAGGGGCACGAGGGCGGCGGGCACACCGGCCCCATCGCCACCTCGCTGCTGTTGCCGGCGGTGGTGAAGTCGGTGTCGATCCCGGTGATCGGCGCGGGCGGCTTTCACGACGGCCGCGGACTGGTGGCAGCGCTGGCCTACGGCGCCGCCGGAATCGCCATGGGCACGCGTTTCCTGCTCACGCAGGAGAGCCGCGTTCCCGACGAGATCAAGGCGATCTATCTCAAGACCAATCTGATGGGCACGGTGGTCACCAGCGCCGTGGACGGGGCACCCCAGCGGGTGATCCGCACCGAGCTCATCGAGCGCTTGGAGCGAGTCAATCCGCTCTTCCGCTTTCCACGAGCCCTCGCCAACGCGCTCAAGTTCCAGAAGCTCACCGGCACCTCGTTCCGCAATTTGCTGAAAGAGGGATTGGCGATGCGTGAGCATCAAGACCTCACGTGGGCGCAGCTCGCCATGGCCGCCAATGCACCGATGCTCACCAAGGCGACGATGGTCGACGGGCGGCCCGAGGCCGGCATCCTGCCAACGGGGCAGGTGGTGGGCGCCATCGACTCGCTGCCGACGGTCGCCGAGGTGATCGCGGGAATCGTCGCCGATGCGGAAGCGACGCTGAACCGGCTCAAAGCCTGAGCGAGGCTCGTGCCATGGATCTCGAGTTCACCGAGCGCGAGCGAGCATTTCGCGCCGAATGCCGCGCCTGGCTCGCCGCGCACGTCCCCAAGGAGGCGTTGCCCTCGGGGGATACACGGGACGGCTTCGCTCGCCACCTCGACTGGGAGCGCGAGCTCTTCGACGCCGGTTGGGCCGTGGTCTCGTGGCCCAAGAAGTACGGTGGTCGTGAAGCCACGCTCTTCGAGTGGCTCATCTTCGAAGAGGAGTACTACCGCGCTCGTGCGCCCCAGCGCGTGACCCAGAACGGCATCTTCCTGCTGGCGCCCGTGCTTTTCGAGTTCGGTAACGACGAGCAGAAGGACCGCATCCTGCGTCCCATGGCGCGCGGCGAGTACACGTGGGCCCAGGCGTGGTCGGAGCCCAATGCCGGCAGCGACCTGGCGAGCTTGCGCAGCGAGGGTCATCGCGTGGACGGCGGATTTCGGCTGCGCGGCCAGAAGACCTGGTGCACGCGCGGCGCGTTCTGCGACGCCGTGTACGGCCTCTTTCGAACCAACTCCAAGGTGCCGCGCCACAAGGGGCTCACGTACTTCATGGTGCCGCTCGACGCCGAGGGCGTGCGCGTGCGCGGGGTGGAGCGGCTCGACGGCGACGAGGGCTTCGCGGAGGTGTTCTTCGACGACGTCTTCGTGCCCGATCGCGACGTGATCGGTGCCGTCGACAAGGGCTGGGACATCGCGATGGCCACCACCAACTCGGAGCGCGGGCTCACGCTGCGCAGCCCGGGACGCTTCATGGCGACGGCGTCGCGTTTGGTGGAGCTCTGGCGGCGTCACCGCGATACGGCCGATCCCAGCTTGCGTGACGCGGTGGTGGAGGCCTTCATCGATGCCGAGGCTTACCGCTGGTACACGTACGGCACCGTGACGCGGATGCTGGAAGGGCACGCGATGGGAGCCGACGCGAGCCTCAACAAGATCTTCTGGTCCGAGATGGACGTGCGTATGCACGAGACGGCGCTGGCGCTGCTCGGCCCGACTCGCGAGCTGGAAGAGGGTTCGCCGCTCACCGGCGATGACGGCGGCTGGCTGAAGGGCTTTCAGTTTTCCCTCGCCGGGCCGATCTACGCCGGCACCAACGAGATCCAGCGCAACGTGGTCGCCGAGCGGTTGCTGAAGCTGCCCAAGGGCTGACGCGGTCGAGGAGCCTCGCGCATGCGGTTCGCGTTCACCGACGATCAACTCGGGTTTCGGGACTCGCTTCGCGACATGCTCGCGAAGGAGTGCCCCGCGTCCGCGGTGCGGGCTTGCTGGACGAGCGATTCGGGGCGCGTTCCCGGGCTGTGGAAGAAGCTCGGCGACGTGGGTGCGCTCGGCATCGCGGTGCCCGAAGCACACGGCGGGCTCGGGCTCGGTGCCGCCGATCTGGTGCTGCCGCTCGAGGAATCCGGTCGTGCGGCCGTTCCCGAACCGCTCCTCGAGCACGCCGCCGTCGCGACCGCGATCCTTGCGCGCTTCGCACCCGAAGCGGAGCAGGCCGAGTGGTTCCCACGTGCGCTCGCGGGGGATGCCACGATCACCGTCGCGCTCTCCGACGCGCCGTTCGTCGTGAACGCCGATTCGGCCGACTTGCTGCTCGCCAGGCGTGGCGACGCGCTCTGGGCCGTGCCACGAGCGGCTCTCGCGTGCACCCGCCAGCGGTCGGTGGACGGCGCGCGGCGCCTCTTCGACGTGCGCTGGGCGGAAGCCGATGCAGTGCGATTGGCCACGGGCGATGCGGCTGCCGGCGCGAGCGCAGAGGCGGCTTGTTGGGGTGCCTTCGCCGCGGCGGCCCAGCTCGTCGGGCTCGCAGCGCAGGCGCTCGACCTCACCGTCGGCTACGTCAAGGTGCGTGAGCAGTTCGGCAAGCCGATCGGCAGCTTCCAGGCCATCAAGCACCACCTGGCGAACGCACTCACGGCGATCGAGATGGCGCGACCGCTGGTGTATCGCGCTGCCGCCTCGATTGCCGCGGAATCTCGGGCGCGCGCGCTGGATGCGTCGATCGCCAAGACGCGAGCTTCGTCGGTGGCGCAGCAGGTCGTGAAGCTCGCACTGCAGTCCCACGGCGCCATCGGCTACTCGACCGAATACGACCTGCACCTGTGGATGAAGCGGATCTGGGCGCTCGCGGCGTCGTGGGGTGACGCTGGCTACCATCGGGCGCGCATCGCTGCGGTGGTGCTCGACGGTGATCGAGAGGTCTACCCGTGAGCCTGCTCCTCGACGATGCGCAGCTCGCGCTCAAGGATTCGGCGCGCCGATTCCTCACCGCACGCTCGGCATCGACTCACGTGCGGGCGCAGATGGAAACGGAGGCGGGCTTCGATCTGGGGGTTTGGCAGGCGATCGCCGGTGAGCTCGGTTGGACCGCCATGACCATCCCGGAGAGCTACGGTGGTCTCGGGCTCGGCGCCGTGGAGCTGTCGGTGGTGATGGAGGAGATGGGGCGCGCGCTGCTGTGTGCGCCCTTTTTCTCCACCGTCTGTCTCTCCGTGCCGGCGTTGCTCTTGGTGGGTAGCGAGCGGCAGAAGCAGGATGTGTTGCCGGACATCGCCGCGGGCACGACGCGCGCAGCGCTCGCTTGGGCCGAAGACGAGGGGCGAATCGCGCCGGACTCGATCCGATGCGAGGCGCGCGCCGACGGCGCGACCTTCGTGCTTCGCGGCGAGAAGAGCTTCGTGGTCGACGGCCACACCGCCGATCTCTTGATCGTGGCGGCGCGTGAGCCTCGTTCGAGCGGCCTCGACGGCATTCACCTCTTCCTGGTGCCTGGTGCCGCCGCAGGGATGATGCGCACGTGGCTGCCCACCCTGGACCAGACCCGCCGGCTGGCGCGCATCCGCCTGGACGACGTGGTGGTGCCGCGAGAGGCGCTGATGGGCGGTGCAGGCTCATGCTGGCCTGCGCTCGAGCGGCTCCTCGATCTGGGGGCGATCGCTCTCGCTGCCGAGCAGGTGGGCGCGGCGGATCGCTGCCTCGACCTCGCGGTGGAGTACGCGAAAGTGCGCGTTCAATTCGGACGCCCCATCGGCTCGTTCCAGGCGATCAAGCACAAATGCGCCGACATGCTGGTGCGCGTCGAGTCGGCGCGCTCGGCGGCACGCTATGCCGCGCACGTCGCTGCGCAGGCCGGCATCTCCGACGGCGACGAAGAGCTCGCCAGCGCGGCGGCGATGGCGCGGGCGTACGCCTCCGAGGCGTTTGCCGCTTGTGCCGGCGAGGCGCTGCAGATTCACGGGGGCATCGGCTTCACGTGGGAGCACGACGTTCACCTCTACTTCAAGCGCGCCCGATCGTCGTCCACACTGCTCGGCGATCCCAGCTTCCACCGTGAGCGGATCGCCCGCGCGATCGGACTCTGAGCGCCACGCGCTTCCGAGAGGCCCATGGAACTCGACCTGACTCGCGAAGACGTCGCCTTCCGGGACGAGGTGCGTGCGTGGCTCGCTACCAACCTGAGCGGTGAGCTCGCGGTCGTACGCGGGCGGGGCTGGCCCGGGGACATGGATGGAGCGCTCGAGGGACGGCGCCGCTGGGAGGCGCGACTGGCCGAAGGAAAGTGGACCTGTCTCGGCTGGCCCGCCGAGCACGGAGGGCGAGGCGCGACACTCGTGCAAGAAGTGCTCTTCAACGAGGAGTACGTGCGCGCAGGCGCGCCCGGACGGCTCGGCCACATCGGTGAGACACTTCTCGGACCCACGCTCATCGCGTTCGGCACCGACGAGCAGAAGCGGCGATTCTTGCCGCCGATCGTGTCGGGACGGGAGCTCTGGTGCCAGGGCTACTCGGAGCCCAACGCTGGCAGCGATCTCGCCAACGTGCAATGCAAGGCCGAGCTTCACGGCGACGAGTGGGTGTTGAACGGCCAGAAGATCTGGACCTCGTTGGCCGCGATCTCCGATTGGTGCTTCGCGCTCTGCCGCACGGATTCGAGTGGCGCCAAGCACCACGGCATCACCTTTCTGCTGGTGCCCATGCACCAGCCGGGGGTGCGTGTGGTGCCGATCCGCCAGATCACTGGTACGGCCGAGTTCGCGGAGGTGTTTTTCGAGGATGCACGCACCGCCGCCGCGAACGTCGTGGGAACGGTGAACGGAGGCTGGAAGGTGGCGATGGGCCTTCTGGCGTTCGAGCGCGGTGCCTCGACCCTGGCCCAGCAGCTTCAGTTCCAGGCCGAGCTCGAGCGGGTGATCGACGTCGCCAAGCGCAACGGTGCTGCGAGCGATCCGCTCTTGCGTCAGCGGCTCGCCGATGCGTGGATCGGGCTGCGCATCATGCGGCTCAACGCGCTGCGGGTGCTGAGCGGCGTGGACGAGCCCACGCTCTCCCGGGAGGCGCTCATCACCAAGCTCTACTGGGCAAGTTGGCACCGGCGTCTCGGCGAGCTCGCCGTCGACGTGCTGGGCGCCGCGGGTGAGATCCTCGCGGGCGGGCCCTACGAGCTCGACGAGCTGCAGCGCCTCTTTCTGTGGACGCGGGCGGACACGATCTACGCCGGCACCAACCAGATCCAGCGCAACGTCATCGCCGAACGCGGGCTCGGTCTGCCGCGCTAGGAGGCTCGAAAAACTCGCCGCGGCGAGTTTTTCGAGCCTGTCGATGCTTCCTCGGGGGTCTCAA
>CAYVDO010000104.1:0-20558 GCA_964450125.1 uncultured bacterium | reverse complement strand
CCACTCTTCATCAAGCCGCTCGACAGGCCACGTCTCGATCGCATCAGGCAGGAAACGAAGGGTCATCGGTGATCCTCTTTCTTCTCCGTGACTCGCGCAGCGGCTTTGGCGTGGAGCCGCGACCTTGGGAATGGGAACTCCTCTCCGTCCTTACGCCTCCAGCGGTCTCCGTGGTCATCAACGATCACCACATTCCGGACGCGCGCAACCGTGCGGCGCAGCACCGGCCGTGATCGTGACGGTGAGCGGGCCATGGTGGGTCGGTAGGGTACGCACCCGCACCCCTGCGGGATCGCGCACCCACGCCGCCGGGATGCCAGCACCGATCACCAGCGCGCCGTCTGCTTCCCGCTCGTACGCGACGAGCCGCCGCACGGTGCGCACGAAGCTCGACGCCACCCAGCCGTGAGGCAGGTCGCCCAAGAAGCGCGCCGCGCGTTGCTCGCGCCAGGAGACCTCGGGCCATTGGCACCACGCCGGTGGGCGCTGGTCGCCGAGCAACCATTCGAGCTGGGCCAGCGCGCGGTCTTTCCAGCCTAGACGAAGCAGTGCCGTGGCGTTCCGGATCTCGTAGGGCGTGTAACCGTCGTTGGGCGCGCGCCCTTCACGCCGGGCTTCGAGCTCTTCCCAGTAGCGTTCGAAGGTGCGGACGAGTGCTGCGCGCGGTAAGCGCTCGGCCTCTTCGCAGGGATCGAACGCGATCGAGGTAGACGTGGGGTCGAAGTCGCCGAGCTCGACCGAGCCGGGAATGAAGTCGATGCCGTGCCGCGCGAGGGTCGCGGCGACGGCGGCGTGGAGATCGGCGCGCATCGAGTCGCGAAGCGCAGCGATGCGTTTCGCCGCGGCGGTCTCGCCGATCGCCTCGGCGCCGATCGCGGCGTGGGCCAAGCCGCGCACGGCGAAGAGATCGTCCCAGAACGAATGGACGGGCTGCGACGAATAGCCCTCGTGGCTGATCGATTCGGGCATGAGGCCGTAGTAGCCGCGCGCCCGGGCGTCGTCGCCGAGGCGGGTCGCGCGGAGCTGCGCGATCGCATCGGTGGCGCGGGCGACCCGCGGCCAGAGCTCACGCAGGAAACGCTCGTCGCCCGTGAGCCGATACACCTCGACCACGCCCCATGCGAGCTGGCCGTGGGAGTCGTGCTCGGCGACAGGATCGATGCCGGCATGGTCCACGGCACACGGCACGCGGCCGTCTTCGTGTTGATACGGCGCGTACCAGCGCAGGAAAGCGCGCGCTTCCTCGGCGAAGCCCATCTCGGCCAGCGCCGTTGCCGTGAGCGTGCCGTCGCGAATCCAGGAGCGGCGGTAGCAGCGCGGGCCCGGCTGGATTCGCGGGCCGTCCCGGTTGAGCAAGATCCAGCCGAGGGACGCGCGGAGGCTGTCGCGAAAGCGAGCGGCGACGGGCGGTAGCTCGATCGGGATCGCCGCCAGCCGCGAGCGAAAGGCATCCACGGCTTCCGCAAAACGCTCGTCCGCCCACGTTCGGCTGTGTGCCACGCGGCGAGCCGCGCGGACCGAACGCGGCACGGCGATCGACACCGTCTCGGTGGCGCCGGGCGCGAGGCGGAGGTCGTAAGCAAGCGCGCCCTCGGCGAAGCCGAGCGGATCGTCGATCGCGGTGGCCTCGGGAAATCCGCCGCCGAAGATCGATGCGAGCCCGGTATCGGTGGCGGCCACGCCGAAACGCGTGGGCGGCGTCACCAGCACCAGCGCATCGCGCCCATCGACCACGATTCGATCGTCGCGTCTTGCTAGGCGCTCGATCGGAGCTACCGCCGGGTGCACGTTGAGGCTCTGCCAAGCCGGCGTCACTTGATAGGGACGGATGGTGACCACGAGGCGGACTCGCCGCTCACCTTCGCCGCGGTGGCTCAACCGATAGCGCGACACCAATGCCCGCTCCTCGCCGGGACCGGTGACGAACGCGCTCACTTCCAGGGAGAGATCTGCGGCGCTCCACGTCACCGTGGGCAGCGGCAGCGAGCCGTCGACGAGCGCGGGCGTCGCTACCACGTCCGCCCAGCCCAGCACCGAGTCTTCCCAGACGAGGAACGGCTCCAGCGTGAATCCCTCGGCAGCCACTTCCAGCGCACCGTCTTCGCTCAGCAGGCCCTTTTCGGCGTCCGCATCACCGCCGGCGATGGCCCAGTAGGCCTGCTCGCCGAGGAGGTGGCGCGGATAGTGACCGCGGGGCGCTTCTCGCGCGCGGCTCGACGCCCAAGCCGCTGGCGAGAGCACGCGCTCGATGGGGACGATCGCCACGCGACGAACGGCGAGCGTTTCGCCCGCGTTTCGCCCGAGGTCGATCCGCACTCGCCGCGCTTCGTGCTCGCCTCTGGCCAGCCAGCGGCTCGGCTGTGCGCCACCGCCGTCCTCGCTGACGAGAGCCCAGTCGCTACTGGATGCGGCGTCGCTGGCGAAGAGGCGCGTGGGTGGAAACGGCCCGTCGCCCTCGAGCTCCACGACGACGCCGCCCCATTCGCGCAGTGTTCCGAGGTCGAGTTCGAGCGCCGGTGCGGGATCATCCGGTGCGGGATGCCACGCGCCGCCCGCCGCGCCGTCGACCAGGCAACTCGCTTCGTGCCCACCGGCGTGACTCGACGCCATCGCGCCGATCACGCGCGGTGCGCCGCTCACGGCCTCACGCGCGGCGATCTCGATCTTCTCGATCCAGAGCGTTCCCGCCCCACCCTGCCCCGCGGCCAGCGCGATCTCGATGGCGCCGATCTCTCGGGGCGGCGCGCCGCTCGCCGGGCCCCACGCGAAGCCGAGCGCCGAGCGCCGAAGCACCAGCGTCGTGGTTTCGCCGCTGGCGTCGATGGCCTGTCGCCACCACCACACGTTGGCATTGGTGCGATCGATGAGCTTGAGCTGGAACTGGTTGGGCGCGAGCCGCGCGCGCAGACGGATACGCGCCACGTAGTGCTCGGGGAGCGTGAACGCCACGTCGCGCCGTGCGATGACCCAGCTCGTGGGTCCCGCAAGATCGAAGTCGAAGCGCAGCGCCACGCCGCCGTGGACCGGCTCGGTGCGAAGCGTCGCCGACGAGCCGGGCGCCGCGTGGGTCACCCAGCTCGCGGCGTCACTCGCCGTCGCGTGTGCCGCGTGCCAGATCGGGCTGGGCGAGTGCGACGCGTCCACGGCGATCGCCTCGATCCGCTCACACCACGCGGAAGGTGATGGGCTCGCCGTCGTGGGGCGTGAGCACCCAACGGCGGTGGTGGTGCTCGGCCACGCCCGGACGGTAAGCGATCGAGATCACACCCGAGCGCGGCAGCCGAGAAGCCAGCAGCTGGTAGTAGCGACGTTCGCTCTCCTCGTCGAGGGCGGTGGTTGCCTGATCGAGGAAGATCCACTCGGGCTCGTGCAGCAGGGCCCGCGCCAGGCCGAGCCATTGCTGCTGCACCGGGGTCAAGTACTGATCCCAGGGCTTCGACTCGTCGAGATGGCCGGCAAGGTGCTCGAGCCCGACCAAACGCAGGAGCTCGCGCACGTCCTCGTCGGGGAATGGGCCATCGGCGTCGGGGTGATTCATCACCGCGCGCAGCGATGCGATCGGGAGGTACGGCCGCTGCGAGACGAAGTGGAGGCGCGCGTGCGCCGGAATCTCGATCCGCCCTGCGCCGAAGGGCCACATCCCAGCGATCGCCCGCAACAGCGCGGTCTTGCCCACCCCCGATGGCCCCGAGATGGCCACCCGCTCGCCTGGCGACAGTGTCGCGTTGGCGCCGGTGACGAGGACGCGGCCGCCCGGCGCTTCGATGCGCAGGTCACGCAGCCGGAGCTCGGTGTGATTCGTCAGCTCGATGCGGATTCGACCCCCGAGCGAAAGCTCGAGCTCGGTCTTTTCCATCAAATCCGCGAACGTGGAGAGACGCTCGATGCTGGCGCGCCAGCGCGCGATCTCCTGGTACGCATTCACGAACCACGTGAGGGCTCCCGAGACCTGCCCGTAGGCGATCCGGACTTGTGCTAGGGCGCCCAGCGTGAGGGCCCCGAGAAGACCGCTGGCGCGGAGGCCAGCATCGGGATGAGCCCGTTGAGCTGACCGACGCCGCCGGTGAGCAGCGTCAGGTTGCGTTGGGCGCGAATCAGCTCGAGCCAGTTGTCGAGCACCGCACGGAAGCGGGTCATCGCCCCGCGTCGCTCGAAGTCCTCGCCGCGCGAGAACGCGATGGCCTCGATGTTGTCGCGAAAGCGCACGAGCGAATAACGGAAATCCGCCTCGAAGCGCAGTCGGTCGTAATTGATGGGAACCAGCCGCCGGCCCGTGAGGTGGGTGATCCACATCGCGAAGAGCGCGTAGCCGATCGCCACCCACATCAGGAAGCCGGGTATGTGGTAGTCGTGACCCTGGATCGTGAGCGGCCAATCCCGCGAGAGCCCCCACAACAGCCCCCCGAACGAGAGCAGCGACGCCAGCGCCGCCAACAGCGAGAGCGAAAGTCCGAGCGCGCTGGCGACGAAGTCCCGGATGTCCTCGGCCACGCGCTGGTCGGGATTGTCCATCTCGCCGCGATGCAGCTCCGATTGACAGTACGCGTGCCGGTTCACCCAGCGCTGCAGGAAGCTCGCGGTCACGCTCTGGCGCCAGCGCACCTCCAGATACTGGCGCACGTAGATCCGCAGCGTGGACATGAGCAAGAACGCGCACGACACCCCCAGGAAGAGCAGCACTGCGGGACCGAAGGCGGCGGGCGAGCGCATCTGGAACGAGTCCAGGATCTTGCCTTCTGCCGATGCGATGAGCACCGTGCCGTAGACGGCGCCCAGCTCCATCGCGCTGGCCAAGCCGAGCAGGACCGCGCCCCAGGAGGCTTCGGGCGTGCTCCAGAAGATGAGCAGCAACCGCCACAGGTCGTGAGCGAACCTGCGATCGAACCGCGTTCCAGCGCGTCCGTTCGACATCGTGCTCACCCGAAGTGCTTCAGTCGATTCGTGCCTCACGGCCCGCGCGGGGCGCGGCGCGACGGTATACGGCGACACCGGGGTCCACTGCTAGCCCTGAAGTCGGCTGCGATGGCCGATTTCGACGCCCCACGGCGCTCCGCCCGGATCACCGAACCCGTCGGCGGCCCTCGTCGCAGCCGTGATGCGACGAGAGCCCGCGCGCTTGTGAGCTTTCCTGATCTAGGACTTTGGCAACCGCGCGATCTTCACGAGTCCCACACCGTCACTCGCTCCGGGAGACGTCGGCACATCAAGCAATCCGGCGTCGCACCAGAATTCTACGCATGCCGGCGAGCGCGATCGTGACGACAATCACGTCGACTCCGCCCGCCGGCGCTGAGCCCGTACCCCCATTGCCTACTGACGCCTCGGCGAGCCGCGGCTGGCAACCGCCGGGCGTCGTCGCGTTGCAGTCGTCGTCGATGCCGTTCCCGAGCCGCTCCGGCGCACCCGGGCTCACGTAGAAGTCGGTATCGTCGCAATCGAGCGCTGGCTGCGTGCAGGCGGCCGAGGCCGGATCGCCGTAGCCGTCGAGGTCGGCATCCGTACAGGGATCGCAGGCATCTCCGATGCCGTCGTGATCGCGATCCTGTTGCCCGGGATTCGCGATCGCAGGGCACAGATCGAAGCCGTCCCGATAGCCATCCCCATCGGTATCGGCTCCCGGCGGCAGCTCGAAGGCACCGCGGTCACAGGTGGCGGTGCCGTTGCCGTCCTGGGGCCGTGCAGCCCCGAGCTGATCGGTGGCCGGACAGCCTGCTGCGTCTCCCGAGACGATCGCGGCGCTGGTGGTGACGAGCGGAAAGATCCAGGTGCCTTGGCGTTCGAGCAACGCCGCGCCGAGGACCAGTCCGGTGCTCGGAAGGTCAGCGATTCCCGTCAGGAGGCAGGTGTCCCCGGCGGCGATGTTGTAGCCGTCGCTGACGAAGCGCGGGCCCGTGCACGGATCGGCGAGGATGGAGCACAGCCGGGGACACGCGAGAAATCGCGATGGCGAGAGCTGCGATCGAGCGACGTGCGGGTTCGTTGATGGGCACTCCAGAATCGCGCCCGGGGGATAGGAGGAAACTACGGACCACGGCCCTCATTCCGCAACCTCGAGGCCGCTGCGGACGCACGCATGCGTGCGCCGGTGCCCATCCCGTGTGCGCAGGGGTGGCCGAGCGAGACGGAAGGAGTCGGCTTCGGGTATGCGCTCAGGCCAGGGCCAGGATCGCTGCGCCATACGCGCCCATGAGCTGGGGCTCGGCTGGCACCACCACAGCCTCGCCAGCGAGCTATCCGAGCATCGCACGGACCGCGTCGTTTCGCGCCACCCCGCCCGAAAGCATGAGTGGAAGCTCGAGCCCCACGGTGCGGACCATGGCCGAAAGGCGGCCGATCAGCGATCGATGCAGGCCTTTGAGGATCGACTCCAGTTCGGCGCCGTGGGCGATGAGCGAGATGATCTCGCTCTCGGCGAAGACCGTGCACGTGCTGCTGATCGCCTCTTCGCCACGCGCCGCGAGGGCGCGGGCACCGAGCTCGGCGATCGGCACGCCCAGCCGGCTGGCGGTGTTCTCCAGGAACCGACCCGTGCCCGCGGCGCACTTGTCGTTCATCAGGAAGTCGACCGCGCGTCCACCCTCACCCACGCGAATGACCTTCGAATCCTGGCCGCCGATGTCCACCAACGTGCCGCTTCGCCCCAGCGCGGCGAAGACGCCGCGGGCGTGGCACGTGATCTCGGTCACCTGGCGCGAGACGTCCTTGACGAGCTTGCGGCCGTAACCGGTGGCGATCGCCGGGACGCCACGGCCGGCCTTCACCTCGAGCCGCAACGCGTCCAGCATCCGCGCCACCTGGTCTTCGACCCGGGGGGCCGCGGGCTCGATGGCGTGGCTGAACAGCGAGCCGTCGGACGCGATGGCCACCAGCTTGGTGGTGGTCGATCCCGCGTCGATGCCGATCGCCGCGGCGCTCGTCATCCGCGCGCTTCCATCATCTCGACGAAGGCTTCGAGACGGGCGTTGCCTTGTTCGTCGGCCCAGGCGCGCGGGTCCGAGTGGTCGGCCTCGAGCAAGAGCGCGGGCAAGCCTAGCTCGCGGCTCAGTAGCTCGCGCTCGTCGATCTGCCCGAGCGAGTACGGCTTGCACGAGCGGTCCGAGTGCAGGATGACGCCGTCGAGCGCGAACTCCTTCACCATGCGCTGCATGACGCGCAGCTTGTCGGCCGGCGAGCGGTTGAGGATCGGGTGCAGATAGACCTTCGCCATCGATTCCAGGGGCTTGGCGGGATCGATGAGCGGCGCGAGCTCGCCCCACGCGTACGTGTACGTGGAGACCACCACGTTGACGCCGTGCTGGGCCAAGAGTTTCGAGAAGCTGCCGATCCGGTACCAGATCGGCAGGTTGTCCCAGAGCACGCGGTAGCGCTCGTTCTTGATCGCGCCCTGGTGCTTGGCCACTCGCGCGTCCAACTCGGCGAGCATTCGCCGGTAGTACGCGACGGTCACGGCGTCGCCCCGCAGGTCCACGATCGGACCCATGTGGATGAAGCCGTCGAAGGCCGTCATCGGCGCCGGCCGCGTCTGCGAACGGTTGAGCACCTCGAGCCAGAGGTCGGCAGCGTCGCGGGCGTTCTGCAGCACCGACTCGAAGCGCTTCTCGTCGAGCGCCTTACCGGCGACGCGCTCCGCCACCGGAATGATTCCTTCGATTTGCCGCTTCACGTACTCGATCTGATGCGGCTGGGCGGCGCCATAAAGGAAGGGGGTGTCGATCACCACCAGCGGTACGTCGAAGAGATCGGCGAGGTTTCGGTACCAGTAGAGAACCGTCTGACAGATGTTGGTGCAGCACAGCAGCAAATCGGGCTTGGGGAGGCGCCCGACGGGCGTCTTGCCGGAAAGCACGGTGCCGAGATCGGTGCGCGCGTACGAGCAAAGATCGCGCGAGAATCCCGCGTTTTCCGCTTCCGTGGAGATCTCCTCGGTCTTGCGCCGAACGCCGCAGAGCGCCGCGTGGTTTTCCGGGTAGATGAGGAAGAAGTCGAAGGCCTTGAGCACCTCGGCGGGTGCGCCGCTGGTCACCCACGCCACCTTCTTCACGCCGCTCGCGTAGCGGCCTTCCAGGTAGTGGCGGGTCATCAGCTCTTTCATCTGCGCCACGCATACCAGCGGCGGCGCCAGGACGTCCGTGGGCTTGGGACGATGGCGGCGGATGGCGCGCTCGTCGCGCCAGCGCTGGATGCGCAGCGCCGGCTTTCCGAAGACCTCGTAGCCGAAGAAATGCGCCAGCCGATTCGACGGCGTGAAGGCCGGCGCTGGCCCGGCGGCGCCCACGGCCGTCACGCGGGCCGAGGCGCTCGGGGCGGCGGTCGGCAGCGACGTCGCGGCGGTCATTGGAGCGTCTCCACGAAGGCCTCGATCCGCGTCACCGCTTGCTGGCTCAGGCTCGGCACCAGCTCGTGCTCGATGTGGGTCATCGGGTAGCCCGCCTCCGCCAGGTGGTGGCGAAGGCGCGGCAAGTCGAAGAGCTCGGGCTCGCAGAACTTGACCCCGTAGACCAGCATTCCGCGGGCACCGCTCGCCTGCATCCGCGAGATGAGCTCGTGGGAGCGCACGGCGATGCGCGTGCCGCGGGTGGGATCGGCGGGGGCATCGAGGATCGCCCTGGCGATTCGTTCCAAGGCACTTCCCTTCTCAGGCATGTCGTACACACGCCGATAGCCACACGCCAGATCGTCTGCCACGACTGCGCCGCCTGCGGCGCGTATCGCGTCGAAGAGCGTCATGGGCTCGGGAACGATGCCCGAGAGCAGAATGGGCACGCCGTCGGGGGGCCGCGGATCGTGGCGCTCCACGGCACGCGCGATCCGGACGAAGTCCTCGCTGGGCAGGTATTCGCGGGAGCGCACCAGGGCGTAGAACTCGCGGTCGGTGAGCGGCAGGCGCAACCGGTCCTGGTAGAGATCGGCGAGCGCGCGGGTGGCCTCGGTCTCGGAATCGAGCGCCACCTTCCAATCGGCCTCCGAGGGCGTGCGTCCCGACATCGTCTCGAGCTCGCGGCCGAGCCGGGCCAGCTCGTCCACGTAGTAGAGGTAGTCGGGCTCGCGTCGATCTCGCGGGTGATAGACGGTGAGCACCCGTTGCCGAGGCCGCACGAAGTCACCGAGCACCGCGGCCATGCCCTGCATGGCGTCGCAGGTGTGCGGGATCAGGAACCCTTCCGCGGCGTCGGCACCGCCCGAGAGCAGGAACGACGTCGCCTTGACGACGATATCGCAGGTGTACGCCTGGAAATGACGCGCCCCCTGAGCCACCGGCGCGTCGGGCGGCCCCCAGACCTCGATGGGATGAAAACCGTAGGCGGCGAGCAGCGCCCGCGGGTAGTGGATGGGCAAGACCGCGAGGATCCGCTTGCCCTCGCTTCGCACCCGCTCGATCACCGCGGCGCGGCTGGGCAACACCTCGGGCAACGACATGATGCGCCCCCTTTTACCGGTGGTTACTTGTGCGGCTTCGTCATCAATTCGCGTGCCCGATTGCCGATCGCCTCCGGAAGGGCCGATTTCGCGCCAATTTCCACGCGATCGGCGCGTTCCGCCCGCGCCCGCCATCGGTCTCGGCCACGCGCGCCACCGCCCGGTGACGCCCTCTCTGCATGCGGCCTCGCCAGCGCACCGAGCGGTGACGCGCAATCATCGCGCCGCGAATGCCATTGATCCTCTGCCGAGCGAGCTGATAGCTCGCTGCGGACTGGCGGTCACCCGATCGGCACCGCGGGCGACGCGGTCCATCGCGAGCGCCCAGGAAACGTCCGCTCACCATGCGTCTGCCGGGCTGGTTCGTGCTCCTCTGGGAGATCGCGCCCCAAGACCGCGTTCGCCGCGCACGCGCCAGCGTGGTCACCCTCGCGGCACCCGAGGTGCCGTTTCCGGAGGTTTGTGCCGTGTGTGGCGAGCACGCGACGCGCTTCGTGGATGTGATTTACGAAGCGAGTGGGCGCGGCAATCGGCATTGCTGCCGCGTGCCGTATTGCGCCTTGCATGCAGCCGAGATCCACCGCCGCAAGGCGGATCGTCGCCCGCCGGTTCGTGACCGTGCTCGCGTTCCAGCTCGGACTCGCCTCAGCCAGCGGGGCAGCGGCGCTGCGATTCGCGATCGCTGCCGAACCGCATCTCGCCTTGGTTCAGGCCGTGCGCTTGCTGCCGGTGGTGAGGCTGCCGTTCGTGCTGCGTTGGATCTGGCTCGCCTACAGGCGCTCTTGGTACTTCGGCGTGCGCATCGTCGGAGCCGATCCCGCCGGAACGCGTGTCGACCTGTAGGTGGACGAGCCGAGCGATGCGGTGCGGCTCAGGAAAGGCACGTCGTCGCCGCGGGTTGGCTGAGCGCTCGGTTCGCATCCGACGGCACGCTGAGCTTGCGCGACCGCCGCCGCTCCGGCGCCCCGCGCGGACGGGGACGGCCTTGTTCGTGCGGGATACGAACCGATAGCCTCGAAGGATGACAGCTACCCGACGACGTGGCGCTGTCCAGCCGCAGGTCGCCGTCTCCGTGGCCAACGCGGAGCTAGCTTCCGCCGGCGCGCCGAACGCCGTTCGAGTGCGTGAGCGAGCACCGATGCGCGGCTGGCGCGGCGCCATCCTGCAGCGCATACCCGCGCTCGACTCGCTGCGCGGCTACGGAATTCGCCACGCCCGTGCCGACGTGGTGGCCGGAGTGACCGTCGCCACGGTGGCGGTGCCGCAGGCCATGGCTTACGCGATCGTGGCGGGCATCCCGCCGGAGTATGGGCTCTATACCGCGATCGTGATGACCGCGGTGGGCGCGCTCTTCGACTCCTCGCGCCAGCTCATCAACGGCCCCACCAACGCGATCTCGATCGCGGTGCTGAGCGCGATCGGAGTGCTGCCCGCCGAACAGCGGCTCCAGGCCGCGATTCTCCTGGCGTTCCTGGTGGGCAGCGTCCAGATCAGCATCACGCTGCTCAAGCTCGGCGATCTGACCCGCTACATCTCGCACTCGGTGATCCTCGGTTTCACCGTGGGGGCGAGCCTCCTCTTGGTGCTCGATCAGCTCAAGAACCTGCTCGGGCTCAAAGCCATGGGAGACGTTCACGATCCGTTCCTAGCGCGATTCTGGGCCACGCTGGCGCACGGCGGAACCGTGCACGTCCCGACCCTCGCTCTCGGTCTCGCCACGCTCGCGATGGTCGTCGTGCTGCGTGCCGCCAAGACGCGCCTCCAGCTGCTGCTCCTTCCCGATCTCTTGCTCACCGTCATCGCGGCCGCTGTGGTGAGTGCCTACTTCGGTCTGGAGGCGCGTGGCGTGCGCGTGGTGGGCGAGATCCCCCGCAAGCTGCCCTCGTTCGCATGGCCGCCCCTCGACACCCCGCTCGTGCAGACGCTGGCGACGCCGGCGCTGGCGATCGCGACCCTCGGGCTCCTCGAAGCGATCTCGATGGCCAAGGCCATCGCGGCGCAAACCCGCCAGAAGCTCGACATCAACCAGCAATGCCTTTCCGAAGGCCTGGCGAACTTGACCGGCTCGTTCTTCCATTGCTTCCCGGGCTCGGGCTCGCTCACGCGCTCGGCCATCAATCAACAAGCCGGCGGCATGACCCAGTGGTCGGGGGTGATCTCGGCGATCGCCGTCGGCGCGATCGTTCTCGCATTCGCGCCCTATGCGAAGTTCATCCCCCGCACGACGATGGCGGCGATCTTGGTGGTGTCTTCCTGGCGCATGGTCGATTGGCCCGCGCTTCGCTACCACTGGCGCGCCTCGCGGTTCGACAAGGCGATCGTGGTGGTGACCGCACTCGCCGCCGTCGGCATAAGCGTCGAGTTCTGCGTCTTGATCGGCGTCTTCATGTCGTTCCTCCTGGCCGTTCCACGTGCGGGTCGCATGCTGCTCACGGAGTTCGTGGTGACCCCGGAGGGGGTGATCCACGAGCGCCTGGAAGGCGAGCCCGTGTGCGGGCGCATCCTGATCTTCGGTCTGGAAGGGGAGATGTTCTTCGGTGCGCAGGCGGATCTGGAGCGACATCTCGACACGATCGAGGACCGGATCGGCCCCGAAACCAAAGTCGTGGTGCTGCGGGTGAAACGGGTGCGCAGCCCCGACGCCGTTGGGGTGCACTTGCTCGACGAGCACCTGCGCCGCATCGAGCAGCGAGGCGTCGACGTGGTGCTCGTGGGAGTTCGCGCCGACCTCGAGCATGCGCTCGATCGCACGGGGATCACCGCGCGTCTCAACCCCAACCACGTTTTTCGGGAGCAGCCGATCCGCCACACCAGCACCCAGAAGGGTGTCCAGTTCGCGTACGAGCTGATCGACGAGCCCTGCGACGCGTGCCCGCGCCGGGACCCGGAGCTGCGCGCCAGGCAATTCCGCTACAACGTGTGAGCGGTTTACGCCGTGCGACGCCGACGCGAAGCCCAGAGCGGGGACATCGCGCGCAGCCGCTCGACGCCGCGCACCAGGCACTCGATCGCCAAGTCCACGTCGGACTCGCTGGTGCTGCGGCCCACGCCGAACCGAAGCGACGCATGGGCGAGCTCGTCGCTGCGGCCGATCGCCTTCAGCACGTAGGACGCTTCCTTGGTGGCCGACGTGCAAGCGGATCCCGAAGCGACGGCGATCTCGGGAACGCTCAGCATCAAGGACTCACCCTCGATGCACTCGAAGCTCACGTTCAGGTTGTTGGGAAGTCGTTCCTCCGCCGGCCCGTTGCGGTGAACGCGGTCGAGGCGTGTCGAGAGGCCGTGCCAAAGGCGATCGCGAAGCACCGCCAGGCGCGCGGCGTGCGCCGCACCCTCGGCGCGCGCGATCGCCGCAGCCTCCCCGAGACCGACGATCCCCGGCACGTTGAGCGTTCCGGGCCGAAGCCCGTGCTCCTGACCGCCGCCGTGAAGGATCGGCTCGATGCGGATCGTGGGCCGACGTGGCGCCACGTAAAGGGCGCCGATCCCCTTCGGCCCATACATCTTGTGGCCGGAGATCGAGAGTAGATCGATGGCGTCGCGTTCCACGTCCACGGCAAGCTGGCCGAGCGCCTGCGCCGCGTCGCAATGGAGGAGAATGCCACGCTCGCGGCACAACTGGCCGATCGCCGCCACCGGCTGGATCGTGCCGATCTCGTTGTTGGCGTACATGACGCTCACCAGCACCGTGCTGTCGGTGAGCGCTCGCGCCACGTTCTCGGGATCGAGGCGGCCGTCGCGATCGACGGGAAGCACCGTCACGCGGACGCCTTCCCTCTCGAGCGCCCGCAGCGGATCGAGGACCGCCTTGTGCTCCGTGGCCTGGGTGACGATGTGGTCACCGCGACGTCGCAGCGCTCGCATAGCGCCGATCAGCGCCAGGTTGTTGCTCTCGGTGGCGCCGCTGGTGAAGACGATGGTCTTCGACTTGCGGGCACCGATCAGCTCGGCGACCTGGCGGCGCGCGCTCTCCACCGCCTCCTCGGCCTGCCAGCCGAAGGCGTGCGTGCGGGAAGCTGGATTGCCGTAGACCTCGACGAAGGCGCGGGTGATCGCGGCGACCACCCGGGGGTCGACGGGCGTGGTGGCGTTGTGATCGAGGTAGATCGGGGGACGAGCGCTGCTCGTCACGAGAACGATTTGCCGCAGCCGCACGTCGACGACGCGTTGGGGTTCTCGATCTTGAACCCCGCGCCGTAGAGACCGTCGACGTAATCGAGGCGCACGCCCGTCAGGTAGATGAGGCTCTTGGCGTCGATGAACACCTTGACGCCGTTGACGTCGAAGGTCTTGTCCTTGACGCCGGGCCCGGGGTCGAAGCCCATCTGGTACTGGAGCCCGGCGCAACCGCCACCCACCACCCGCATGCGCAGCCCCGCCTCGGGTTTCTGTTCCTTGTTCATCAGGTCGCGGATCTTGGCCGCGGCCGAATCGGTCACCGTGATCATCTTCGTTCCTCTCGTGTGGCGCACCCAGACGGGCGAGCGCGCGGATCGCGCGTCAAGTCACCCATCGAATGTGCGTGAAATCGCCGATCTTCGCTCCCGCGAGCGAGCCGTGAAGCTGCGCGCGCAGGCCGTTCCAAAAGGTCCTGAGGGAGCACAGGTCCTCGTGCTGGCAGAGATTGGGCAGTCGTTGGCAATCGAAGAGCTCGATGGGGCCTTCCAGGGCTTCGATCACGTCGGCGAGGGAGATCTCGTTCGACGGCCGCGCCAGCCGGATCCCGCCGTTGGTGCCGCGACGCGAACTCAGGATGCCAGCGTTCGCGAGCTCGCGCACGATGCTCGACAGAAATCGCTCCGAGATCCCCTTCGAGCGCGCGACCTGGCGCACGCTCGTGTACTCGCCGTGCCCGAGCTTGGCCAGGTCGATGAGCAACAGTAGCCCGTAGTCAGTCGCCTTGCTGAACTTCATCGTCCCCGCACCGCGCTCATCGCGCCCACCCGCTCGCGCATGCTTCCCGATCTCTCATTTCGCAGTAGAAAACAAGCAAAATTGCAGTGTAACCATGCAGTTTCGCGCGTCAAACGGCGGGGCTGGCAGATTCCCGCGGTGGCGGTGCGCCGCGGTCGTGCGAATCGAGCCAACGCTTTAGCCGCGCCGATGGCCCACTCGCCGAAGGGTCGCTGGCCAGGAACCGGATCGTGGTCGGCAGGTCGGCGCCCAAACCCTCGTGCAGCGCCCGGAAGCGGCCGAGGTCGAGCATGTAGAGCTTGAGGCTCAGCAACAACGCGTTGTTCCAGGGCAGATCCGCGTAGCGGCGGAAGACCCCCACGTCCGCGGCGCGCAGCCGCTCCTGCCACGCGCCCATGCGGGCCTCGCGCCCGGCGATCTTATCGATGGGTGACGCGGGGCTCGCGTAGTAGGCGGTGAGGTCCTCGAAGAGCGTTTTCAGGAACAGGGCGAATCGGTCCTGATCGTCGAGGCGCTGGCGGAACGCACGCAGCTCGGCTGAATCGTCGCCCTTGGTGCGCACGAGAAAGAGCGCCGCTCCTTCGCCGCCCACGAAGGTCGCCAGCGCCTCGTTGAAATCGGCATTGCCCTTCTCGAAGATGGTCGCGTGCGTGGACTCGTGGATGATCGTGTCCACGAGGGAGACATCCGAGCGGTTCAACATCGGTGACAGCACCGGATCGTCGAACCAGCCCAGCGTCGAGTACGCATCCACCTCCCGCAGGTACGTGTCGAAGCCCTGTGCAGCCAGCTCGGCGCGCGCTTCCTCGGCGCGGGCGCGATCGAAGAAGCCCTGGTACGGAAGCCGGCCTACGATCGGGAAGCTCCAGAGATGGGGCTCGAGCCGGTCCTTCGGTGCGGCGGAGAGCGCGATCGAGGCGAAGGAGCGGTCGAGAGCGACGTACGTCTCGTAGCTGTGTCCCGGCGTGAGACCGATCTCGGCTGCGAGGCGCCGTGCCTCACCCACCAGCTCGAGCTTGGCGCGCAGCTTCGGGTCGAGCGCCGGGTCGGCGAGGACCTCGGCGATCGGTTGGCGATTCCACAAGATCTCGAGCTGCCCCCGCGACACGTGTGCCAGGTAGCCGACGCCGCAGCCCGGCTGCGTTGCGATCGCCAACGGAAGCACCACCCACCACCACCGACTCGTCATGGCCCCGACTCACTCCCCGCTTGGGCACGCGAGCGTAGAGGGGACGTCGCGCGACGTCGAGTCACGGCTCGTTCGCCCCGCGCACACTCGGGCTGCGGCGTCTTGGACTCCTCGTTTCCGCGCGTGTTACGGTCGAGCGACGGTGCCTCCCTCGCGTCGCCGGCCGTTCTCGACCATGGTTGCACTGGGCGCTCGGCTTCTTCGTATCGCGTACCTCGAGTGGCCGAGGCTCACGTCCGCGGCGCTCGCCGTCCGCGACGGAGTCAAGCGGGCTGGCGATCTGGCACGCGCCCACGGCTCGCTCACGCGCGCCGGTTGGCGTGGTGCAGCGCGCTGTGCGCGCTGCGGGATCGATGCGCGCGTTCCCGGTGTGTTTCTCACTGGCTGCGGACATTGCAACGAGTGCGTGTCCGAGCCCGCGGCAACCCAGAGCGCAGCGCTCGTGGAGCGCGCCCCGGCGGCGATCTCGCTGGCGCGCGTGACGGATCCCGCCCTCAGGCACTCGCTCACGCCACGCGGAGATGGCGGTTTCGACGCGGTCGTCGCGCTCTCGGGCGGCAAGGACAGCCTGCTGGCGCTGGTGGCGGCGCGCGAGCTCGGTCTGCGGGTGACGGCGGTGACCCTCGACAACGGGTTCTTGCTCGATGCCGCATTGGAGGGCGCCCGCAGCTGGTGTGAACGTCTCGGTGTGCCGCTCAGCATTCATCGAGAGCCGATGCACGACGAGGTGCGTGCGGCGCTACGACGCAAACGCCTCAACCCGTGGCCTTGCGTCGCCTGCTTCGATCGGTTGAGCCGCGTGCTCGTCGCCGAAGCGCTGCGTCTGGGCGCGAGGACCGTCGTCACCGGATTGCGTTATCACTGGCCCGGCGGGTCGGCTATCGCTGCCGCGAGCGCGGCATTCGCACCCTACGCCCCTCGGGAGGAGGCAGCGCGGGTTTCGGTGCTGAACCTTCCCGCGGCACTCGCCCTCGGCGAAGCGGAGGAACGAGAGCTACTCGCGACGCTCGGTTGGGTCGATCCAGCAATGGCAGGTCACTCGACCAACTGTCTCTTGCCAGCGCACTTCGAGCATCTGCACCTCAAACGTCTCGGCCGTCCTCACGACTCGGTGCGATTCGTGGCGCGCGAGGCGCGCGAAGGCGTCATCGAGCCGACGGTGGCGGCTGCACGCATGGCCGGCATCGCTCCGAACGCTGCGCACCAGGCTGAGCTCGATCGCCGGCTCGCCGGGAGATCCGCGGCGTGATCGCGGTCACGCGACTCGATTCGGCAGACCATGCCGAGCTCGATGCCTACGTCGACAGTCATGCCGCATCGTCGGTGTTCCACACCCGCGCTTGGCTGGAGAACGCCTGTGCCGCGCTCGGCGCCGAGCCGCACACCTGGGTGGCGCGTGCAGGTGGCGTGATCGTGGGCGCGTTGCCCACGGCGCGCCTCGCGAGCCGGCTCGGCGGCGAGCGGCTGGTCTCGGTGCCGTTCTGCCGCTACCTCCCCATCCTCGCTGAGAGCCCCGCCGCGGAAGCAGCGCTGGTCGATGCGGCCATCCACGACGCGCGCCGGCTCGGATACCGCTACGTCGAACTCCGCTCTGGACCGCTGGTGGCGATGCCTCTCGGCGCCGCAGCCCGCCACCACTTCGACGCCTGGTCGGTCGACCTCGCTGGCGGTGAGGCTGCGTGCTGGACGCGGCTCCACCCACGCAGCACCCGGCGCGCGATCCGCTTCGCCCGGCGGCACTGCGTCGAGGTTCACCGCATCGCCACACCCGAGGGGTACAGGATTCTCACGGCGCTCGATGGTATGACGCGCCGACGTCAAGGCGTGCCTCGCCATCCCGAGGCGTTCGTGCGCGGCCTCGGAGAGCGCTTCGAGCCCGAGGGAAAGGCACTGCTCCTGGTGGCCGTTCGGGGCGGCCAGGCGATCGCCGCGGAGCTGGCGCTTCGTCATCGCAGCACCTGGCACGGAATCCTGGGCGTCGATCGCCGCGCCGCGGCCGGCGGTCCGCGTGCGAACACCCTTCTCGTCTGGGAGGCGATTCGTCACGCGCTACGAGAGGGCGCCTCACGCTTCGATCTCGGCCCCGCCCATCGGGCCAATGCCGGCCTCACCGCCTTCAAGCGCCACTTCGGCGCCGTCCCGGTCCCGGCCCACACGATCACCATTCCGATCACGGGTGCCGCGCCCGACGCCGGCCGCCTCGACGCACCCTGGATTCGCGCAGCGCGCTGGGCGCTGCGGACGATGCCGCCCCCGGTGCATGGTGCGCTGTCGCCGCTTCTCGTCTCCGAGGTCGCGTGATCCCGCCGCTGGTGGTGTGGCGCGCCTTCGGAGTGTGGCGGGCGTGGCGACGGGGCGAGCGTCGGCCCCTCTCGGTCACGTACTTCGTCAACGGCCAGTGCAACCTGCGCTGCCGCGGGTGCTTCTTCTTCGAGCACCCGCCGGAGCCGCTCGACGCAGGCAAGGAGCTGGACGCCCCCGAAGCACTGGCACTCGTGGACGACCTGGCGCGCCTCGGTGTGCCGTTTCTCGAGCTGGTGGGCGGAGAGCCGTTCCTGCGGCGCGATCTCTTCGATCTGGCGCGCCATGCCCGCCGCCGCGGCATCTGGTGCGGCGTCACGACCAACGGCACCCGTTTCGATCCGCGACTTGCTGCAGAAGCGCGTCGCACGTTTCGAACGGTGTTCGTGTCGATGGACGGATTCGAAGCCGCCCACGACGTCGTGCGCGGCGCTGGCAGCTACGGCCGCACGCTCGCCGGGCTCGACGCCCTCCTCACCGCTCCCGGCAACGCGCTGATCGGCGTGAGCACGATCCTCACGCCCGAGAACCTCGCCACCCTTCCCGAGTTTGCGGCGTTTCTGCGCCGGCGCGGCGTCGGTCAATGGGTCCTGTCGTCGGCGCTCGCGCCTGCGCCAGCCGTCGACGCCGCCACCGCGGCGCCGATTCTCGCCCAGCTGAGCGAGATGCGTCGCCAGGATCCCGAGTTCCTTCCCCAGGAGGAACGGTTCTTCGACGCGTTGCTCGCATTCCATCGCGGAGAAGGTCGCTATGGGTGCCACGTGGATCAGCTTCTCCACGTGTCGGTCACGCCTTCCGGGGAGACGTCGGCGTGCTGCTTGTGGCCCGTGCCGCTCGGGCGCGCCGCCGATCGCGAGCTCAGCGCGACGCTGGCCCGGGCCAGCGCGAACCCCGCGCTCTTCGAGCCGGTGGATCGCTGCAGCGGCTGTGCGCGTCACGACTACGCGTACACGATGCGGCTCTTCGAGCGGCCGCTCCCCAAGCTCTTCGGCGAAGGGCTGCGCCTCGCCCTCGGTCGCGGGCTCGCGTCGCCGTCAGGCGCGGCCGGTCAGCGGGGCTGAGCGGGGAGCGGCGGCCTCTGCCAGACCGCAAGCTTCGCCGACGCCGGAGAGCGCCCGAGCGCGAGCACGCACGGCGACGCGCACCGTCATGAGGAAATCCCATACCGCGGCGCGATCGACGAAGAATGGGTAGCTCGCCAGATGCACCAGCGCGGCGAGCCAGCCCCACGGTCGGCGCATCACCCGAGCCAGCGCAGGCCGCAGCCACGCGGGCGCCGCGACGTAGGCCGGCAGCATCCGCGACAGCGTGAATGCGAGCGCCGTATGCGGTTGCCGGAGCGGCGAGCGGCCGTGGTAGCTGCCGCGCCCTTCCTCGATCGCCGCCACGTCTTCGGACGTGAGCAATCCGCGGTCGATGCACTCGCGCAGCAGCGGGGTGCCCGGCAACGGGAAGAACACGAAGCTCTTCACCGAGTCGGCGCGGGTGGCGGCCGCCAGCTCCACCGTGGACCACAGCTCGGCGGGCGTCTCGCCGGGGAACCCGAAGATCGCATCCACGTAGAGATGGATCCCCGCCGCGCGGATCTTGCGCGCCGCCTCCAGCACGCGAGCCGTGGGCATGGGCCGGGCGCGGATCGACTCGTTGAGCGGTTCGCTGCCGACCTCGATGCCCATGGCCAGCTCGGCACAGCCCGCCTCGCGAAGCGCGCGCAGCATTCGGTCGGAGACCAGCAGCGGATACGCGTTGCCCCAAAACGGTAGTCCGACGCGCTCGCGATAGAGCGGTGCGAGCTCCTCGATCCAGCGCTCGTCGAGTGCGAAGAGCTCGTCGACGAACGCAATGCTCTTCGGCCGGTAACGGGACTTCGCTTCTGCGAGCTCCGTCACCACGCTCGCCGGCGAGCGACGGCGCAGGAAGCGGCCGTCGCCACGCTCGCGATGCAGGTCCTGAAGCGCCGTGTTGGTGCAGTACGTACAACGAAACGGGCAGCCGCGCAGGGTGTTGCACGCGAGTGCCGTTTCCGCCACACCCTCGCGGCGAAAGAGCTCGCGATCCGGAAACGGCAACGCGTCGAGGTCCTGCCGCAGATCGCGAGCTGCACCCTCGACGATCTCACCGTTCGGCGTCCGCGACCAGAGCCCCGGGATGGCATCCGTGGACTCGCCCCGCTCGAGCGCACGAGCGAGCTCGCGGATCACGTCCTCGCCCTCGCCTGCGCAGAGATAGTCCGCCCAGCCGGCTTCGAGCGTGCGCCGCGGCAGCATCGTGGCGTGGACGCCGCCGGCGAGCACCGGAACCGAGAGCCGCTCGCGGGCGGCGCGCGCGACGTCGGCCAGCACTGCGACCAGATTCGTCCACACGCTCACCGCGAGCAGATCCGGTCGGAACGCGGCGATGCGAGCCAGAATCTCCTCGCGTGTGGGCCCGAGTGACGCGAGCGGGCCGAGATTCGCGTACGGGTGGTGCCGGAATCCGGGATCGAAGACGAGGCCGACTTCGTGGCCGTCGGAGCGAAGCGCCGCCGCGAGGTATTCGATGCCGATCGACTCGGCGACGGTGTGGAAGAAGAGCACGCGCATGGTGCTCGGTGCCTCGCGCGGCGCGGCGTCGCTCGGGCGCCGCGCCGCGCCGGGAATCAGCCGGCGGGCTGGATGAGCGCCGTGACCGTGGGCCGGAGCGGTTTGTCGATCATCGTGAGCCAAGCCTTCTCGTCCCCGGGCTGCCAGCTCTCCGG
>CAYVDO010000103.1:0-20565 GCA_964450125.1 uncultured bacterium | reverse complement strand
ATGACCCAGTAGTTGCTCAGGCCCACGAACTCGCGCCCGCCCGGGTCGGTGAGCTGCAAGACGTTCTTCGCCGGCCACCCCGCGGGCGGATCGACGAACCAGCGCACGCCGTAATTGATGGGATCGGCGGGCTCCAGCGTCATCTGCGCCAGGCCCACGAAGCGGCGAAAGCGCGGTGTGTTGCGATCGAGACCAAAGCCTCGTAGCGGCGAGGTCACCTGAAGCTCGCCGACGAGCGATCCCGCGGCGTCGAACGATTCGAACGAGACCGGGTCGCCCTCGTCCGCGGCGACGCCGATGACGAAGCCGCCGTCGGCCATCACGTCGGCCCACTTCTCCTCGCCGTTCACGAGATTGAGGCCGTGGATGCGTCCGCCCGCGCGAGTCCCGATCGTTCCCAGGTCGAAGCGACGCAGGTTGTTCTCGGCGCGCAAGCTCACTTGGCCGGCGCCGTTTCCGCCGCCCGCGGGCTCGGCGATGAAGACCGGGCCGAGCACCTCGTAATAGATCCGGTACATCACGTCCTTGAGGTCGCTGCGCAGCATCACGTCGGTGAGCCCGCCGCCGGGGACCACCGGCGCACCGGCGACGATGCGGCGCTCGGCGCCGATCATCACGCTGCTCACGATCCCGCCGAGCGAGATGCCGGTCTGGAAGTAGCGCTGCGGCCCTGCCGCCGCGGCGGGCCTCCCGCCCTCGGCGTACGGCGCGTAAAGCGTGGTGCCACCCACGTCGAGGACGCCGTCCATGTTGAAGTCGCCGGCGCCCAGATGTCGGAACGCCTCCTCGGGCGTGAGCTTCGCGGGCGGTGTCGACGGCGGCGCTGGCACCTGGGCCTGATCGAAGTGCTCGAGGATGCGCAACAAGCGCATCAGGTCGATGACCGTCTGGCGCACCACGTCGCGCGTCTTGAAGGTGTCCGCGCTCCAGAAGTTGGCGCCGTTGTCGGGATAGCCGTCACCGCTCAGGTCGACACCTCGGCCTTGCACCGCGAGCGCGTCGAAGAAACCGACCTCGAGCAGGTTGTCGAGAATCTCGTCGACGGTGTCGCCCACGGGCTTGGTGCCGAAGATCCGTGACAAGAGCCGCAGCACCACCTCCTGCAAGGAGGGCGGCAGCCCTTCGAAGAGATCCAGGATGTCCTTGCGGCTCAGGACCGGGCCGTGACCCACGGCGTCGATCGCCATGACGGCGACCCCGTTCTTCGCCAGCGCGTTCGCCGACGCGATCGCCTCGAAGCGGATGCTCTGGTTGCCGTGGCAGTAGAGCGCCACCGGGAACGGCGGCTGGTGCGCGGCCGTGGCCTTGGGAACGCACAGGATGAACGGCACGTCCTCGACGCCCACCGTGGCGCGCCCGGTCGCGAGATCGATGTCGAAGAGCTCGTCGGGTGTCGCGCGGAAGTTGGTGGTCTGGTACTGGCCGAGGACGCAGTAGTCCACGTTCTCGAACGACAGCATCGCGTCGCCGATCTCGGGGAAGAGCGGTGTCACGATCTCGAGCAGCTCGCCGAACACGTTCACGTCGAGCAGGTACGGGTTCTTGATCCCCGGTGCGACTTCCTTTTCGAGGAATGGTACGCCGAGCGACATGACCTCGCTCAAAACGGGCGGATACTCGGCTTGCAGGTGGCCGAGCGAGCCCTGGCCATCGAGTCCCGCGGCCACTCCGTCGAAGACGTCCGAGATCGATTGGGTCGTGAAGGACCACGCGAACGCGATGTCCTCGGCGCTGACGCCCGCCTGCGCGAGGAACGGCAGCGCGCCGCGCACCGCGTCCACCTGGGTCGCGTGCGCCGTGTACGGGAAACTCGCGGGAGCGCACGCAGCAGCGCCGCTGCGATCCTGCACGCCCTTGGTCACCACCATCACGTATTGCGTCTTGGGCCGAAGCGGCAGGATCGGCCGCAGGATCAGCGTGTTGGTTTCCGTCTCGTAGAAAGACAGCAGCTCGGGAGATCCGTCGCCGTCGAGGTCCTCGCGGTTGTCGGGACGGAACGCGAGCTGTTCGTCGATCTCCTCGCCTTGGTAGAAAGCCTGGGTCTCGCCGCGCGAGTTGGTGCCGTAGGTGTAGGGCGGAAACGCGCGTCCACCGGGCGGGAATGGGAAGCCTTGGATGTGAATCGGGAAGTTCGTGCCGTTCCGCGTGTCGAGCGGCGCGAAACGGCTTCCCCAATACGGTTCGGTGGCGCCGAGATCGACCAGCAGCACGCTGTTGGCGCCCGGCTCGCCGATCCGCGTGGGGTCGCTGGTGATGGAGCCCAGATCGATCGGATGGTCCTCGTCGAACGCGACGGTGATCGGCGCGAAGGTCCCCCACCCGTCGAGCGACGAGAGCCCGCGCCGCACCGCTTGCTCGAAGACCGTGGGAGCGAAGATCCGCACGTTCACGCGCCGGCCCGTGGGTGAGCTCGTGTCGATCACCGTGGCCACGTCGTTGGGCAGCGGCACCTCGGGCGTGTGCTCGGTGAGCGGATCGAAGATCACCCGCGGACCGCCGTCGCAGCTCGCCGTCAG
Organism: uncultured bacterium; assembly: GCA_964450125.1. Taxonomy (GTDB): domain Bacteria; phylum JADJOY01; class JADJOY01; order JADJOY01; family JADJOY01; genus JADJOY01. Next base: position 18,049 of record CAYVDO010000103.1, on the reverse strand, counting down.
CTCGGCGGGCTCGAGCGATCCGCCATCGCCGCAACCCACAACCACGAGCAGCGCTGCCGCGGAGAACACGGCGGCTAGCCCACGGCGGCGAAATGACCATTCACGATTTGGATCGACCCGGCCGCCAACCCGTAGGGGCGGGCGCAAGCCCGCCCGCCGACGCAATGCGCTTGCTGGCGGCCTCGCGGCCGCCCCTGCGAACAACTCGCGCCGAATCGGGAATGACCATTTAGGGAGCGCGATCGCTCGTTCGGGCTCGGGGACCATGATCGTCGTCGAAAAGCGCAGCGCTGGGCGGCCGCAAGATGACGGAGGCTCCCGGGCATCGTCCAGCCCGGGTGAGGGATTCAGGGCATGGTCCCAGGGCGACCGACGATTCAGAAACGACCGCCCCTCCCGACCCAAGAACGAGGTAGAGTCGGCCTCCGAACCCGTGTTCGGCGATCGACGATCCCGCCCACAACCAAACGACAAGCGATAACACCTAATGAAATCAAAGAAACACATCGCCGTGGCATTACTCGTCGCATTCGGCGCCGCCATCCCGGCCGTCGCCGAGGACTTGCCGAAGAGCGGGACGTACTCCGCGCACTTCGGCTGGGTCTTCGACGGCAAGGTGCAGGAGCTGGGACCTGACCGATCGGTCTCGTCCGGGGTGGTGAACGGTGTCATGTTCAACGACGCTGGCAAGGGTTTCATGCACAAGTCCCGGGTCGATTGCGCCCTCATGAACGACGTGAAGCAGGGACAGGCCAACGCGAAGGGAACGTGCGTGGTCACCGACGCCGATGGCGACAAGGTCTTCGTCGAGTGGAAATGCACCGGCCCCATGCCGTCGTGTCCCGGCGACGAAAAGTTCGTCGGCGGGACCGGCAAATACGCTGGCATCACCGGTGATCAGAAATTCCAGGGCAACTTCATCGGCACCACCGGCGCCGGCTGGTCCGACTGGCGGGGTCAGTACTCGATTCCCTGAAGGAGTGTCCGGGCCGAATCCTCCTCCAGGACGGTGTGGAGACCAAACGAGGCCGGCGACCATCCCGCTCCGGTGTTCGTGACTCCGTTCCGGCGACGATTCCGCCGCTGTCGCCACCTCCGGCGGGCATTCACTCGGCACGACCGCTCGGTGGCAGGTCCGTGGCGGAGCGAGGATGCTGTGCGCGATGCACGGGACCCGGCCGGAATCCTCATCCCCGGGCCCGCGCTGGATCGCGGCTGCTGCCGCGGCGCTCTGCTTCACGAGCGCGTGCAACTCGTCCTCGCACGAGTCCGAACCGCCGCTGGGGGTCGCGCAGCATTGTGTGTCGGTCCGCGCGGGGACCCGCAACGGCAAGGGTCTGCTCGCCGCTGGCGCGGACGGGCACTATTCGCTGGTGTCCTCCCTCGACGAAGCGGACCGTTTTTTCGCCAAGCCGTCCGGTCTCGGCAAGCTCTTGCTCTACGACCAGGCGTCGGGGTTCATGGGCGCCGACGTGAACGGTCTGCTCCGTCTCGCCGAGCCCGACGACTCTGCGGAATGGACGATCCGCGATCGCAGTCTCGTGGGCGGGGAATCCGACGGCGCGCCGCTCACGCTGGAATCGCGTGCCGACGCCGACTGCCGCCCCTTCCCCGAGGCGGCGCTCGACGCGGAGGTCTCACCCGACCGCACGTTGCCTCGCGATCCGGCGCAGCCCGTCTTCGGCTTCGCCGACCTGCACTCGCATTTCGGCTTTCCGGCGACGATGGGCGGCGTGGTGATGGCGGGCAGCGGCTTCCATCGCTTCGGGATCGAGCACGCCCTCGGCGACTGCTCGTACCTGCACGGCGCCAACGGCGCGCTCGATCTGCTCGAGTCGCAGGTGGCCGGTGGCCAGCACGCGACCGCGGGTTACCCGTCCTTTCCCTACTGGCCCAACCGCCTCACCGCGACGCACGTGCTCACCTATTGGCGATGGATCGAGCGCGCGCACCTCGCCGGCTTGCAGCTCGTGGTCACCGACGCCACCGGCAACCGCAGCTATTGCCAGATCATGAGTGCCACCCACCGCGGACGAAGCGATGGCGACTGCAGCGCCCACGACGAGACCGCGCGGCAGGTCGACTACATCTGGGCGCTAGAGGACTACGTCGACGCGCAGGCGGGAGGCCCCGGCTTGGGCTGGTTTCGCGTGGTGCGCTCACCCGCCGAAGCGCGCCAGGTGATCGCGGAGGGCAAGCTCGCGGTGGTGCTCGGCATCGAGTACAGCGAGCTCTTCGATTGCAGCGAGAGCGACCCGCGCTGCACGCCGGAGTACGTGGATGCCGAGCTGCAAGCGGTCCACGACCGCGGAGTGCGCTCGCTCTTCCCCATCCACCGGTTCGACAACGCGTTCGGCGGCACGCGGCCGGATGGAGGATCGTTCGGGGCGTGGATGAACCTGACCAGCAAGATCTCGACCAGCGGTCTCGACCAGGCGCTCGAGCTCTTCGATCCGTTTCAGCATGGGGCCATCGGCGGGCACTTCTGGGACATGGAAGCCTGTCCTGCGGGCGTCCGAGGGACACCGCGGATGCGCAGCATGGAGGCGTTCGTCGACGAGGATCTCGACTTCGTACGCCAGGCGCTGCTCGGCATTCCGGTGATCGGTCCCTCGATCGCGCAGACGCTCGACACGGTCATCCGCCAGCGGCTTGCGCCGCTCGACGACTACACGGAGTTCCAGGGCGACATCGGTGGCTGCAACCCACGCGCGCTCACGGACATCGGACGCCATCTCCTCGAGCGCATGATGGATCTCGGCATGATCATCGAGATCGATCACGTGAGCCAGACCACCCTGGCCGGGATGCTCGATGCGGCCGAGGCGCGCGGCTACTCGGGGATCGTCTCCTCCCACGCGTGGCTCGAAGATCAAGAGGAGATCCGCCGCAGGATCTTCGCCCTCGGCGGCGTCATGGCGCCGTTCAACAGCACGCCAGCGGGGATTGCCGATCGGGTCGCAGACTACCGCGCCAGCATGGCTCCCTATCCATTCGAGGTCGGCGTCGGCATCGGCACCGACGTGCAGGGGATTGCCGGCCAGTCCGAACCGGGCCCGGGAGTCGAGATCACCTATCCATTCACCTCGGTGGACGGCGAAGTGACGTTCACGCGCCCGCGCACCGGCGATCGCACCTTCGACTTCATGACCGAGGGCGTGGCGCACTACGGCCTCTTGCCCGAGTGGATCGAGGGGCTGCGTCAGGTGAGCGCCGCGCGCGGCGACGACACCCTCGACACCTTCTTCCGCTCTGCCGAGGCCTACCTGCAGATGTGGGAGCGTGCCGAAGCCTCGGCGAGTGAATCCTCGCGCCGCGCTTCCCGGTGACGCGTCCCGACGGACGATTTCAGCGACGGCGAGTTGCGGGGAATGGGTCACGTCAACCGAGATGCGTCCGTCGAGTCGCGAGGGTCTGGGGATCCGTCGGTGGACACGGCTCACCCCAACAGGCTCCTCTGAAAATACGCCGGGGCCCACGCCGCTGACCGGCAGTTCGCCCGATCTTCATCGCCCGGGGCGAGACAGCCCTCATGGCGACTGCTGAAAAACTCGCCGCAGCGTTTTTTTCGAGCCTGTCGATGTTTCCTCGGGGAGCGTGCGCGACGCGCACGCGGGTTCAAATCCCTCTAGGGACACCATGACCGGCGTTGGCTCGATGGGCACCGATCACGTACCATCCTGACATGGCCGACGCGCGACAGGTCACGAACGACGCCCTCGATCTCGACATCGAGGAGCGCACCCAGCTTGCACTTCGGCTCCTCGACAGCGTCGAAGCACCGGACCCGCATGGCCACCTCAGCGACGAGGAACTGGCGGACGAGCTACGACGACGGGTCGAGGCGGTCGAGCGCGGTGAAGGTGCAACGGTCTCCTGGGAACAGGCACGTGAGCGGCTCAGGCAGCGGCTCGGCCGTTGAAGCCCGTCCAGCTCTTCTCTGAAGCTGAGGCCGAGATCGCGGAGATCGTCGACTGGTACGTCAAGCGATCTCCGGATGCAGCGGCGCGCTTCATTGACGATCTGCAGGGCCTTCTCACCCGGGTCCAGGAGCTTCCCCTCTCGTTCCCGGTCATCGCGCACACCGCGACTGAGCGAGCCGTCCGGCGTGCACGCTGCACCGACTTTCCGTACAGCGTGGTCTACGCCGACTTGGACAAGTCGATCCTCGTCGTGGCCGTGGTCCATCTGAAACGGCGCCCGCTCTACTGGATCGAGCGGCTGGGACCGGTGCAATAGGACTGCGGAAGGCCGCGAGTGCGCCCGCCGGCAGGCATTTCGAGTGCCCTCACGCAGCTACTGAAACGTATCTCTGCAGAGTCCGAAGTTCGTGTATCCACGGCAAGATACGGTTCAAACCAAGAGGCCTTAGGGACACCGAGCAAGCACGCAGTTTGGTGGGGTATTCAGTAGCAAGGTGCGGCTTCGCACCAACTCCGGTACCGAGTCCATCCCCGATCCCACCGCCCGCCGCTGCACGGATCGGCACGACATCGGCCATCCGAGGCGAGTAGATGTTGAGCTCCCCCACCTCGGCGCAGAGCGCGTCCCAGGGCGGTGTCGAGTAGACGTCGATCATGTCGCGACGAGCGCCGTGCGCCGCGGGCGCGTGCCTTTCTAAGTAGCCTGCTAACTCGATCCTGCGGCACCGAAGGCTCGCCTGCTCCGCGGGCGCACGAGTGCGAGCGCAAGAACCGCGAGCCAGGGGCCGAGCGGGCTCGTGCTCGGACCGCCCGCCGCTGCGCCGCCGATCGCGCCGCAGCCGCTGACGGGCGGTGGACCGGGACGCAGGCCCGTCTCCACCACCGTCACCTGGTCGAGGCTGATCTCGGCGACGTCCGAGAAATACGTCCGTAGCTCGATGGGATGGGTGGTGAGCGGCGTGAACTGGAGCGCGATCTCGGTCCAGGCACCGCCAGCCAGCTCTTGGCCCGTGACGTTGCGCTCGACGAGGACGTTCGAGCGCTCGGCGTCGTGGACGTCGAGACGCGCCACGGTGGCGGCCCCGCTGGCGTTCGACGAGCGCAACCGGAAGCGCGCTTCGAGGACGAATCCGCCGGGCAGGCTGGTGGTGTAGGGGCCGAACGCCAAGTAGCCCTGGCCGTCGAGCGCCGGCGTCGCCGTCCAAGCGCTGCCGTCGAGGTGGCCGACCTGGTGATTGAGCTGGGTCTCCGCCTGCCACGTGGCACCCTCACCGGGCAACGCGTCGCGCCCGCCTTGGGGCCGAAGATCGATGAGATCGGCGTAGGCGCTGTAGCTCTCCTTGAGGCTCAAGTCGCTTCGCACGATCCCCCACTTGTCCGCGATGTTGGGGTCGTCCATCAGCTCGTAGAAGAAGACGCGCTGAAACCACGGGCGTGCGTTCATGCCGTCGAGTAGCTCGAGGTAGGCGTCCGCCTGCGCAGGCTCGCCGACCTCGTTGCTGGTCCAGCCGGTCTCGGTGAGCCAGAACGGCTTCGAGCCGCCACCGTTCTGGTCGATGATCTTCTTCACGCTCGCCACGTTGAGCGGCCCATCGAGGGTGTTGAGGACCGCGTACGCGTTGTCGCCGTACGCGTGATGCGTGATGACGTCGAGCGAGCCGCCAGCCTGCTGCAGCACGTCGCGAAGCCACTGATCCCATTTGCCGGAGTTGAGTGTGGCCAGCTCGGGACCGGCCACCAGCGCCGTGGGATCGGCGGCCTTCACGGCGTTGGCGCCGTTCACGAGCACGTCCTGGATGTACTGGGTGCGCGTGCCGGAGAAGAAATCGCCGAGGTTGGGCTCGTTCCACATGCCCCACACGTGGATCGAATTCTTGTAGCGGCTGACCACGCGGTAGACCGCGTCGTACCAATCGGCGGGATTGGACGCGGGCGCCGAGACCGCCTGCCCGCCGTTCGCCCACGTGGGCGTGTAGGCGATGGTCGCGAAGATCTGCAGCCCGCGGGCGTTCGCCTGCGAAACCAGCGAATCGAAGAGCGACCACGAAAACTGGTCTTGCGCCGGCTCGAAGAGGTACCAGTTGAAGTCGCAGCGGATCCAGCCGATGCCTGCCTGCGCGGTGCGGTCGAGGCGTGCTGCATCCGGAATGTGGGTGTTGATGCCGTACGGGTTCGCGTGAGCGTGGGCACCCCACATCACGCTCGCACCGAGCACGAACATCCCCACCATCCACCCACGCCGTGATCTCGTGACCGCGCACCTCGCCTCGTCCATCGCGCCCCTCCCCAGTTCGCACCCCTGAAACGATCTTAGACCGGCTCCTGGAAAACGCGCAGGAAGGAGTTCTCGAGCAGCCGCTCGGGTCCGCCGGCGCACGATCTGCGCGATGCGAGGGGGATCGTGCGAGGTCACTGCCGGACGTGCTCGAATTGAACGCGAGAGCGGCTGGAAGGCGAGTGCGATCCCGCGCATGCTTCGCCAGCGACCACGTGCGCCGCGAGCCCGACGCGCGGTGGCGACGTGATCGAGGATTCGATGGTCCACCCCAAAACGTCGCGCGACGGTCGTCCCGCCACCGCTCGCGCCCACACGCCGGGTGCGTGGCTTGCGGCCGGTGTGATGATCGCCATCGTGATCGCGGGGTGCGATCGCGGCGCGCCGGCGACGGTCGTCGAGCTGACCAGCGCCGACACACCCGCGCGTGTCGTGATCGAGAGCGATGGCTGGGATCTGGTGCGCCACGCGCGTCAGGCGGCGCCACGTTCACCGATCGCGCTCGTGAGCGGCTGGGGAACGCCGAACGACGAGCGCCGCTTCGGCGGGCGTGGGGTGTGGGCGGTCACCACCGAAGCCCGCCTGGGATTCACCATCGTGGCCCCGCGCGAGCGGCGGCTCGAGCTGGTGCTGGTTTCGGCACCCATGCCTGCGCAGGAGCAACAGACCGTCGAGGTGCTGGCCGGCACGCGACGGCTCACCCCCGCGCCCGTCCCGCTCACCCGTGAGGCGACGACCGTGACCCTCACGATTCCCGCGGAGGCCCTCCCGGAGGGCACGCCGGAGCTCGAGCTCGCGTTCCGCGCGGCACCTCGCCCCAAGGACGTGGATGCCGAAGCCGACGACGACCGCTCCCTCGCCGCGCGGCTGCTGCGAATCCGACTCACGCCCATGGATCCCGCGCGCGACGGCGCCGAGGTCCCGAATACGGGCGCGGCCGAGCTCGTGGACGGTGCGTGGGTGCTGCACGCACCTGTCGCCGTGCGCTTCCCCCTCGACTTGCAGGGACGTGCGCGCCTCTTCGCACGTCTCGCAACCGAGGGCGGATCCACCGCCGCAGCCGCGCCGGTCGTCCCCGAGATCACGGTGGAGCGCGAGGGCGAATCGCCCCAGCGCCTTCACCTGGCACCCAAGCGTGCGGCGAACGACGACGCTCACGCGATCGCCGCCCGCATTCCGCGGGGCCGCGAGCCGCTCGCCCTGCTCGACGTGCGACTTCCCGGGCCGCCAGGCGCCACGCTCAGGATTCCCGAGCTACGCGTGGAGACGGCGGCGGCACGGCGGCAGCCCATCGCACGGGCCGCGCCGGCCGCACGTCCTCCCGCTCCACCCAAGCACGTGGTGCTGGTCATCATCGACGCTGCGTCGGCGCTGCACGCGAGTGCCTACGGCTACGCGCGCCCGACCACGCCTTTCCTCGACGAGCTCGCCCGAGAGGGCGTGCGTTTCGAGCACGCCTATGCCCCCGCCGCGTACACCGTGGCGTCGGCGGCGGCGATCGTGAGCGGCCAGTTTCCGGAGCGAACGGGCGTGGTCACGCGCACCACTCGCCTGAGCGAACAGGTGCCCACCATCGCAGGCGCTTTCCGTCGCCTAGGTGCCCGCACGTGCGCAATCCTCGGCAACGCCAACGCCGGCGGGACCTTCGGTGCGATGCGGGAATTCGACGAGCTGATCGAGGTGTTCCGCGACGGCACGACCGTCCTCGATCCCGAGCTGCCGCGCGCGCGCATGCTGATTCCCGAGGTACTCAACGAGCTGGCGATGCAGTTCCTCGCGCGCGCGCCGACGACACCGAGCCTCGTGTACCTGCACCAAGTGCCGCCGCACCATCCCTATCTCGCACCGCCGCCCTTTCGCGGAATGTTCCAGCGCGACGAGCCGCGCGACCTCATCGCCACCTGGAACGCCGTGTCGCCTCGCCTTCCCGGCGCGCTCGAACGGTGGGAGCGCGAGTTCGCGCGCGATCGCTACGACGAGAACCTGCGCTACGCGGACGATGGCGTCGCAAGGCTCGTCGAGCGCTTGCGCGCGGCGGGGCTCTGGGACGAAACACTGCTCGTCGTCACGTCCGACCACGGCGAGGCGTTCGGCGAGCATGGCCGCATGCTGCACAGCGAAACCATCTACGAGGAAACGATCCACGTTCCCCTCGTGGTGCATCCGCCCGCCTCGTGGCAGGTGCCGCCGCACGTGGTGCGGACGCCTGTCACGACCGTGGATCTCATGCCCACGCTGGTGAGCCTGGCCACGCCCGCCGGTGCCGCAGCCGACACCCAACTTGCCGGCGTGGACGGGGTCGACCTGAGCGGCTCGATCCTCACCGCCGCCGAGCCTCCCGCGCGAGCGCTCACCGCACGCAGCATCCCGAGCTGGCGACGTCAGACGCTCGTCGACGGCTCGTGGAAGCTCATCGACGACGGACACGAAGGCGACATCGAGCTCTACGACCTGGCACGCGATCCGGGCGAGCAGATCGACCTCTCGGACGCCCTGCCCGTGCGGACCGAGGCCCTCGACACGCGTCTCGACAAGATCCTCGCGCGTCGCAATGCCGCGCGCACGGCCCCCGTCCGTGTCGAGATCGACCCAGCCGCCGCCGAGAGCCTGAAAGCCCTCGGCTACGCCGGCGAGTAGCGAAATGACCATTCACGCTCTGGATCGACCCGACCGCCAACCCGTAGCGGCGGGCGCAACCCCTCCCGCCGACGCGAGGCGCTTGCGGGCGGCCTCGCGGCCGGCCCCTACGAACGACGCGCGCCGAATCGTGAAGGACCCTTTCGCAGGCTACTGAAAGACTCGCCGGGGCGAGTTTTTCGAGCCTGTCGCCGCTCCCTCGAGGGGCGTCTCGCGCCCCCCCCACTCCCAAGTCGTCTCGCTGCGCTCGCGGGGCGCCGTGGGTCGTTCCGCGTGCTCCGAAGCACGTCTCCGCTCAGCGACCCCCACGGTAGCGGCGGCTACGGCGCATCACGGCAGGCTTGATCAGCAGTCCAAGCAGCAGCGTCCCGGTACCCGTCGCGAAACCGAGCGCACCGCATACCCGGATGAAAGTCGCACTGACGCTCTTCGCTGCGTCCATCGTGACCTGGCAGGTTCCCGTACCGGTGCAGCCCGCGCCGCTCCAGCCATTGAAGAGGGAGCCCGACGTCGCCAGGGCACTCGAGGTCACGAGCGTCTCCGGGTGGAAGCTCGCGCCACACGTGGTACCGCGATCGATGCCCAGAGGCGCGCTCGTCACCGTGCCCTTGCGCGGCACATTTCCCGACGGGCTCCTCGCCGTGACCCGACACCCGGTCCGAGGGATCCGCGATTGCGCGACGCGAGCCGATCGCTCAATAATTAGCGACCACGATTGGGGGAACTAAGATGAGCACGACGGATCCTACTCGCTACGTTCTGCTTCCTCCTCGTCCGACTCGCGACACCCGCCTGGCGACGTCCGCCGCGTTCGGCACCGCGCTCCGTGCCATGCACGATGGGATCGGTCGGGGAACCGTCGCGGTGGACACCTTGTCGGCGAGTTCCGCGGCACCGATGCGGGGCCCACGCAAGAAGGCCAAGCTGCGGGTGCTCGATTCCATCCACGAAGACGGCGCCAAGCTCGTCGAGGCCTCGAGCGAGGACCTGGTCGCACTGCGCGCGACCATTCCTGGCATCCGCGTGGTGCCGCTGGTCGAATACTCGCCGGCGGTGGCGCCCCGTGCTCGTGTCGAAGCACGGCCCAAGGTCGCCAGCGCCGCGGCCAGCACCTCGATCGTGCTGGAGGTGGTGGCCAAGGGCACGGGCGTCCCCATCCCTGGCGCCACCGTCGTCGCCTTCCTCGACTTCGACGAGCGCATCGGCGATCAAGGAACGACCAACGCCAAGGGCCAGGTCAAGCTGCGCCTCGGTGGCTCGTCGAGAAAAGTCGAGCGGCTCTACGTCTATCCGGAGGTCGGCTACTGGGGCGCATTGCGCCGCAACGTCACCCTCACCACGGGCAGGAAAGCGGAGCTGGTGCCGGTCGACCTCGCCTACACGGACGCGCTTCGAGCCCGTTACGGAAACGCGGAGCTCGCCGCGGGCAGCGGGCTCTGCGTGGGCGTGATCGACACCGGCGTCGGTCCCCATCCCGATCTGCTGGTCGAGGGTGGCGAGAACACGGTGTTCGGCGAGCAAGCGAGCGATTTCGGCGACAACGGCGCTCACCACGGAACCCACGTCGCCGGGATCATCGCGGCGCGCGGCACACCTCCGATCGGCATCCGCGGGCTCGCGCCGGGCGTGCGATTGCGGGCCTATCGGGTCTTCGGCAAGGGCGCAGAAACCGCTTCGAACTTCGCCATCGCCAAGGCCGTCGATCGCGCTGTCAGCGACGGCTGCGATCTCGTGAACATGAGCCTCGGCGGCGGATCCGCGGACGAGGCCACCGCGGAAGCGATCGCCGACGCACGGGCGCACGGCGCGCTCGTGCTCGTGGCGACCGGCAACGACGACCACAGCCCGGTGAGCTTCCCGGCCTCGCTCGCGGAGTCGCTCGCGGTCTCCGCGGCGGGACGCAAGGGTACGTTCCCGAAAGGGACGGTGCAGACGGGAGCCATCGCCAAGCCCTACGGCAAGGACAAGCGCGACTTCGTGGCGGCGTTTTCCAACATCGGCCCCGAGGTTGACCTCACCGCGCCCGGCGTGGGGATCCTGTCGACCGTCCTCGGCGGCTACGCACCCATGGACGGGACGTCGATGGCCTGCCCGGCAGCAACGGGCGCCGCGGCGCAGCTGCTCGGGTCGCCGGCGCAACAGGCGATCCTCGCCATGAGCCGTGACGCCGCGCGCTCCGATGCGATGGCGCAGGCGGTGCTCGTCGCCGCGGCGGCGCTGGGATTCGGACCGACGTACGAAGGAAACGGCGTGATACCCTGACTCTCCGATGAGTCGGTTCATCCTTCGCTACCGCGGTGCCGGCCCGATGCCTGCCGCGGACCTCGCACGAATCCGCGGTCTGCCGCACGGCACCGTGCTCGACGAGACGAGCCGGATGGTGCTCGTCGAGCTTCCCGACGACGACGCCGCGGAAGTGGGCCGCACGCTCGCGAGTTGGACCTTGGCACCGGAGCGCGAGATCCCGCTGCCCGATCCGCGTCCGCGCGTGCGCCGCCGCGTCGCGTGACGCGCGCGCCGCGCAGGCGCCTCGGTTCGGGCTCAGCCCGAAAACCGCAGCCGTCTTCTACTGCGACCGACGATTCGCCGTGATCTCGCGGGGTACTCGGGACGGCGGCCCTCGCCGTACGGTGTAGTACGACTGCGGGCCGCCGCCCTGCGTTCCCCGCGATCTGACGGCGACTTGTCGGTCTCGCGACGAACCCGTCTGAGGTTTCCGGGCTCCGTGGGCGATCGAGCCCGGCAAGCGGAACGGGTACGTGCGCCGCCGCACGGCGCGCTGGCACCCGCTACTGGACGCCGTCGAAGGTCGCGACGCTGTCGTTGGTGAGCTGGGCGGCGTTGGCCTCGTCGGTGTCGAGATGGAGATCGAGGGCGAAGCGGTCCGAGACCCGCACCACGACGTCGCCGAAGATCACCTCGCGGTCCCCTTCGACGCGGACGCGGATCGCGTCGCCGTCGGCGACACCGAAGCGGTGCGCGTCGTCGGGGTGCATGTGCACGTGGCGATGGGCGAGGATCACCCCCGAGTCGATTTCCACTTCGCCGCGCGGGCCGCGCAGCCTGAGCCCAGGCGTGCCATCGAGCTTCCCCGACTCGCGTAGCGGCGGGTCGACGCCCAGGACCCGTGCATCGGTCGCCGCGATCTCCACCTGTGTCCGGGCGCGCAGCGGGTTGATGATGGCGACGTGGCGGATCTCGTGCTTCGGACCCACCAGGTCCACCGTCTCGCGGGTCACGAACTGACCGGGCTGGGTGACGGGGCGCCGCATCGTGAGCTCGTATCCCGGGCCGAAGAGCGCGTCGCAGTGCTCACGCGACAGGTGCACGTGGCGCACGCTCACGCCCACCGGGATCGGTAGGCCCGCCATGCTGTGGCGCGCCGCAGTGGGCCCGGCGATCGCACGCGCCGTGTCGCGAGCGATCATCAGCTCCTCGTTGGTCGCGACCACCAGCACCCGCGTGGGCGCCCGCTGTGCAGCGACGTCGATCACACCACCGGCAGCGCGCGCGTCGGCGCTGGCATTGTGCTCGAGATCGAGCGCCACACCCATGTAGACGAGCGGTTCGCAGAGCGCCTCCCGCACCCGTGCCGCGTGCTCGCCGATGCCACCCGAAAGCACGATCGCATCCACTCCGCCGAGCACCGCCGCGTAGCCGCCGACGTACTTGCGCAGGCGGTGCACGAACGCGTCGATGGCGAGCTGCGCCCGCGCATTGCCCTCGGCGGCGGCCTTGGTGAGATCGCGAAAATCCGACGTGATCCCCGAAACCCCGAGTAGCCCCGAGCGCTTGTTGAGCAGCTCGTCGAGGTCGGCAGCGCTCATGCCGTCGCGAGCCAGCATCAGCGGCACGGCGGGATCGAGATCGCCTGCGCGCGTGCCCATCACCAGCCCTTCGAGCGGCGTCATGCCCATCGAGGTCTCGACCGATCGACCGCCGTCGACGGCGCACACGCTCGCGCCACCACCCAGATGACAGGTGATGAGCTTGAGCCGTTCCAGATCGGTGCGCAGGAACTCCGCCGCGCGCTGCGCCATGTACGCATGCGACGGCCCGTGGAAGCCGTATCGCCGGATGCCCCGCTCCAGGTAGAGCGCGTACGGCAACGCGTAGAGAAAGGCCTGCGGCGGAAGATCGGCGTGGAACGCGGTGTCGAACACCGCGACGTGCGCGGCTTCGGGCAACGCCGCCTGTGCAGCCTCGATCCCTGCCAGATTCCACGGGTTGTGGAGCGGCGCGTAATGGACGTAGCCGCGGATGATCTCTTTCACGTCGTCGGTCACGATCGTGGGTCGCACCAGCTTCTCGCCGCCGTGCACCACCCGGTGACCGACGGCGCGGATGCCCCCGTCGCGCCCGAGCACGCCGCCGTCGCCACCGAGCGCCGCGAGCACCGCGTCGAGGGCGGCGCGAGCGTCGGGTGCCGACACGCGCGATTCGTGGCGCTGCTCTCCCACCCGCCACACGTGCAGCGCGTCGGGCTTGCCCACGCGTTCGACGATCCCCGAAGCGAGCGTCTCTTCGGTGTCCATCTCGAAGAGGTGGTACTTGACCGAGGTGCTGCCGACGTTGAGGACGAAGATCTTCATGGTGCGTTCGATCCCGTTTACTTCACCGGCGCCGCGCCGGCGAGAGCGGCGCGGGCGTGAGCCGAGACGCGAAGTGGCTCGCGGGTCATGGCGAGCCAGCGATCTTCGTCGCCTGGCTGCCAGCGCGCGGGGAAGAGGTAGAAGACGCGCATCTCGTAGTCGCCCTGGGCGAGCGGCATGAGGTCGATCTGGTAGGTGAGCTCGCCCACGGTGCCGGGTGCGGATTCGGGTGGCTCCGGTGTGGCGACGTCGTCGTGGAGCTCGAGGCGCGTCGCCGGCACCAACGGCTTCGGTAGCTCCATCAGCCACAGAAAGGTACCCGGCTCACCGGTGACGAGGTGCCAGGGCGGTCGATGCGGATCGAGGGTGCGCTCGTCCGCTGTGGGCACGCCGTCGACGGCGTGCCACGGGCTGGCGCCGTCGGCCCGCGGGCGGTAGTAGCGCATGCCTTTCGCGGTGTCGTTCAAGTCCACCGCGGCCTTGAAGGACGCAGCGTTCGCGATGCTCGGAAAATCCACGGTCTGGTGGATGCGCGTGGGCGCCACGTGGAAGTCGCGGTAGTACGTGGCCTCGACCACGATCGTCGGCGCCACGGGAATGCCCAGGAACGAAAGGCGGTTCTTCACCTGGCGGATCGCACGGATCGGACCGTCGAGATAGGCGGTGACCACACTCGCCCACTCGTCTTCGTCGAAGCTCACCGAGAAGAGGAGCTTGGTGTCGATCGCCGTGCGCATCTTGAGGCGATCGACGAAGTCCTGGCCGTTGCCGCCCGAGCTCTCGGGAATCGAGATGCTCGAGAAGAAGATCCGGTCCTTCCCGGGCTGGTACTGGAGCGAATAGCTCGACGCGACGATGGTTTCGCTCTGCGGGTCGTAGCGGACGTAGCGCTTCGGGCTGCGGGCGGGCGGGGTGGTCGTGTCGGCGACCGCGACTACGTACGCGTAGCCGACGGTGCCGTCGGTGGGGTCCGTCACCTCGATCTCCGCCACCCGCTCGGTGCCGGGGGACCACACGGAATCCGCTGGCGCACCGCTCGCCGGTGCCTGCGACGGCGCGTCGGCATCGCTGACCCGGCGCTCGGCGATTCGTCCGCTGCAGTCGCTCGCCATGAGCACCAGCTCGTCGTGGCCGTCGAAGAGGCCGTTGCCTTGCTCCGGATTGCGCTCGCGTCCCGCCGCGTACACGTAGCTCGAGCCGTCGGCGGTCTTTTCGTCGATCTGGAACGGGATCGACGTGAGCGAGCCGTCCTCCGCGAGCACGACCACGCCCAAGCGATCGGGACTGAGCCCACTCAGCGTCGGAAGCTCGCTCGCCGCGATCACCACCGGATCAGGCGTCCGATGCAGCGTGCTCGTCGCGTCCGCGGCGCCGGCAGCGAGAAGCAGCGAGCTCGCAACCACCCATGGGCACACCGTGCGCAGGCCGCGAGGCGAGTGATCGCGCGCGCAGGGCTTGGCGAGCGCATCTCCGATCCGAACGTGCATTCCGGGCCCTCCCAGAGCGTCTCCTCGATTCGCGAGCCACGGATCCTACAGCAGTTGCCGGGGGCTCTCGGCCGTAGCGCACGTGATCGCCGCGCCGCTGTGCCCACGAAATCGCGTTCGCTCGCGAAAAGCGCCAACCGCAGGCTGCGCGGTGACAACCGCAGTTCGCACCCACTCACGCATTTTCCCGAAGATCGCTGACTTTTCTTCACGATTCTTCGCGACCGCGCCGTACCGCCCAGCGGCACGGGGGTTGCGATGCGCGTCGCGCCGAGAAGTAGCGAACCAGCGGCACGCCGAGGCGGGCCGTACCGCTCGAGCTGCGTCCACCTTCACGACGATGGAGAAAACGATGATCCAGAAAAGCCCGCGCCTTCGAATCTCGCCGCGCGCGGCAGCGCTGGGCGCGCTGCTCGCCGCGCTCGGCTTCGGTGTGGGCCTCGGCTCCGCGTGGCCGGCGGCCTCGTCCGCATCCTCGCCCACTTCACTCGCCGACCGCGGCCTCGACGTGGCGCAGCCGCGACTCGCGCCCCACGTGGACGCGGCGGCGCTCGACTCGCTCGCGGCGCTCGCGAGCGACGCGCCAGACGTCGCCACGCGCCTGGCGATCGCCCCGCTTCGCGAGCTGGTGCGTGACGCCGTCGCGGCGGTCGATCCGCTCACGATGCAGCTCGCCGGCGGCCTCCTGGTGGAGCGGATCGGCGCCGACGTCGACACCGCGCTCGAGGTGCTGGAACTGGCGCGCGGCTCGTTCTCGCCGAGCGAGCTCGAGCTCTTGTTCCGCGCCGTGGCGCTGAGCGACGCGGCCAAGGACCCGCGGGTGGTCGAAGCGTTGCTGGCGATCGCTGCGGACCCCGAGCTCGACGCGCGCAAGCACATGGGTGCCGTGCTGACGCTGCAGACCCAGCCGTCGCTCTCCGAGGACACCCAAGCGCGACTCCTCGAGCTGGCCTCGAACGAGGCCGCACCCGAGCTCGGCTCGGCGGTGGCTGGCGTCCTCGGCAGCGTGGTCCAGCACGATCCCGGCAACGCGCCTCGCTACACGTCGTCGCTGCTCACGCTGGCGCAGAGCGAGACCACCCCCGTACGCGTCGCGGCGCTGGAATCGCTGATGACCAACGAGCTCTTGCTCGATGCGCCCAGCGCCGACGCGATCTCGGCGATCGCCGGCAGCGACGCTTCCGCGCAAGCGCGGGCAGCAGCGGCGGCGAGCCTCGCCGTGAATCCCGACAAGGCAAAGGTGCTCGACACCTATGCGCAGCTCTTCGCCAGCGAGCCCGAGCCCTACGTGCGCTGGAACATTCTCGTGGGCGCAGTGCGCTCGAGCTCCGCCGCGGCGCTTCCGCTCTTGCACCAGTTCGCGGCGCAAGACCCGTACTTCGCCGAGGACGTCGCCGACTTCGACACGATCCTGGCGAGCGGCGAGCGCGACTTCGAGAAGGTCTGGCTCGCCAAGCGTGCTGCCGACGAGCGTGCCGGACGCACTCGCCCCTGGGAAGGCGAGGAAGGCGCCCACTGAACCCACGCACCCCACCCATCCGCGTGAGGAGACGACACATGCCATCGACCACTCATCCGACAGCCTCGCACTCGCTACGAACGCGATTGTCGGCTTGTAGCGCAGCGCTCACCCTCGGCCTGGTCGGCTTCGGCGCTGGACGATTCACCGCTGCTCGGCTCGCGCCGCAGGCGGCACCGACGACCGCCGAGCGCGAGCACGTCGCCCCCGCCGTCGACGCAGCGGCGGTGACCGACGCCAGCGCCGAGCTCGATGTTGACGAGCGCTCGCACGGCGCCGCGCCGATCGAGCGCCCGAAAGCATCCCTCGACGTCGAGCGCGTTCTCGCGCAGCTCGCGGCTCGTCCCGGGCCCGCGTACCGCCGTTATCTGGTCGAGCTGCTCACGCGCCAGGCCCTCGCCGAGCCGGGCCTCGAGCTCGAGCTTCTCGATCGCGCACGCGCCGAGACCGATCCCGAGCTGGTGGCCGCTCTCGGCGAGTCGCTGATGGGGTACTACCGCGCGACCCAGGACGATCGCATTCCCGCCGAGGTCCACGCGGCGCTCGAAACCGAAACCGATCCCGCGCGTCAGCGCGCGTTGCTGCGCTTCCTGGGCTCGGTTCCGGGCGTCTCGCTGGCGCTGCCCGACTTTCCCGCGCGCTGCGCTTCGCTGGCGCTCGAGTCCCCCGACCCGCAAACCCGCACCAGCGCGGCGACGGCGCTCGCGGCCCAAGCAACGCGCGGGGCGAGCAGCGAATCGACCGGCGCCGAGCTCGCCGCGACCCTCGTGGACGTCGCTGCGCGCACCGCCGACACGAGCACCGCCGAGCGGCTTCTCGGCGCCGTGGACCTCGCTCGCACCGGCGAAGCGTCCGTGCGACGCGTGTCGGATCTGCTCGATGCGCCGTCGCCGGCGATCCGGCGCGGCGCCGCGCGGGCACTGGCGAGCGTCGCTCCTGCGGCCAAGGCTCACGCGACCGAAGCCCTCGTACGCCGGGCGCGATTCGAAACCGACGCCGCGGTGCGCGAGCGCCTCGTCGACTCCATCGTCCGCCTGGACCTCGCGGATGCGCGACCGGTGCTCGCGCGTTTGCGCGGGCTCGATCCCGCGCTCGATCGACACATCGACCGATACGACAACGTCCTTGCGCTCGGGCTGTCTGAGTGGCGGCTCGTGCAACGGGAGCTCACGCGGTCCTGAGCACAGGGCTCGCAGGGGGGATTCGCCATGAAGTGGATGAACGTAGTCGCGGGAGCCGCGCTGGCGCTGGGCCTCGCCGCCAACGCACGCGCCTCGGCGGGGGACTTCGAGTTCCCTGCCAACGGCACGATCACCGGCAAGCAGTCGTACTGCGGGGGAGGAAGTGGCCACAACTCGCTCGACATCGCTGGCACCTGCGGCGATTGCGTGGTGGCATCGCGAAACGGCACCGCCTCCGCCTACACCGGCTGCGGCGACGGCTGCGGTGCGTACAGCGGCGGCTCGGGCTGCAATGGCGGCGCGGGCAACTACGTCGCGATCAATCACGACGCCGGCTACCAGACCCGTTACCTGCACATGAAGCAGAGTGGGATCCTGCCACAGGGCTCGGGGATCGACAGCTCCCGGGTCGGCTGGCGCGCCAGCACCGGCAGC
>CAYVDO010000102.1:0-20620 GCA_964450125.1 uncultured bacterium | reverse complement strand
CCGGTCTTGCGGGCGATGCGGCCGTCGATGAGATCGGTGATGCCGGCCACCAGGTAGAGGAACGCGGCGCCGAAGGAAGTCCAGCGTCCGGGCCCGGCCGGCGCCGCATCCGCGGGCCGCTCCCAGCCCATGCGGTGCTCGTACCACATGAGCAGGATGATGAACGGCACCACCGCGATCCGCGACGC
The DNA here is from genome assembly GCA_964450125.1 of uncultured bacterium. GTDB lineage: Bacteria > JADJOY01 > JADJOY01 > JADJOY01 > JADJOY01 > JADJOY01. The sequence goes on along the minus strand of CAYVDO010000102.1, from coordinate 20,432 downwards.
GGTGAGGATGTTGGGAACGTTCCACACGCTCGCGCGCGCGGAGCCCGAGGCGTTCGCCGCACCGTCGGGTGGCGTCATTCGCGAGCTCCGGGAAGAATCGACGAGCGGGCGGAGAGAGAGCTCAGCGACTCGCGACGCGCGTGTCGGGCGCGGCCGAGAGGCTTTCGGTCGTGTAGACGCGGTGCTGATACGCCACCGCCTTCACGTACTGTTGCGTTTCCTGGAACGGCGGGATGCCCCCGTACTTGTCGACGTTCTCCGGGCCGGCGTTGTACGCCGCGAGCGCCAGCCGCACGTCGCCCTTGAAGCGCTCCATCATCTGCTTGAGATAGCGGCAGCCGCCGTTGATGTTGTCCGAGGGATCCCAGGCGTTGGAGACGTCCACGAGGTCCGCGGTGCCCGGCATGAGCTGCATGATCCCCATCGCGCCTGCAGGCGATCGCGCCATGGAATTGAATCCTGACTCGATGTGCGCCACCGCTTTGACGAGGTTCGGATCGAGCCCGTAGGCCGAAGCGGCCTGGTTGATCATGGGCTCGTAGAGGGCGCGGCGGCGCTTGAGCTCGGCGGACGTGACCTTCTTGTAGAAATCGGAATGCCAAATGCCAGTGCGGTAGCCGAGGTAGACCGAGCGGCCGGTCTTCTTGGACTCGGCCACCATGCGCTTGGCGTTTCGCGCCCCCGGGCCACGGGGGATGTTGCTGAAATGAATGACGCCTTTGGGGTCGACGTAGCGGTAGATGTCGGCCTCGGCGCGGTTCGGCGCGACCAGCAGGCTCGACGTGACGAGCAGGGCGGCGGCTGCGGTCTCGACTCGTCTCATTCGCACGGTCTTCTCACGCTCGCCGGTAACGCCAGGGAAGGGCGGATGCAGCGGATCCGGGACCGCAGTCGGTGCCGAAACCGAGGCAGGCGCGTTCTCGGGAGGAGCCATCCTAGAAAGGCCCCTCGAACGTTGTCAACGCTGGGCCTCGATGCGAACCTCGTGCCACTCACAGTGTGGCAGTATTCGCAGCGAAGTGACCTGGTGAGGACATGCCCGAGCACGCATCCACGGACGACCGAATCCACGTCGATTGCCTGGTGATGGGCAGCGGCATCGCCGGTCTCGCGTTCAGCATCTATCTGGAGGGCGCCAGTGTCTTGGTCGTCACCAAGATGCAACGCGACTCGTCGAATACCAGTCAGGCACAAGGCGGGATCGCCAGCGTGCAGTCGGCCGACGACTCGTTCGATTCGCACATCGAGGACACGCTGCGTGCGGGCGCGGGACTCTGCGATCGCACGGTGGTCGAGGCGGTGGTTCGCGAGGCACCCGATCGCATTGCCGATTTGCTCGCGTGGGGGGTCCAGTTCACGCGCACGGGCGAGGGCTCGAACGCGCACTACGATCTGACGCGTGAGGGCGGCCACTCGGCGCGGCGCGTGTTGCACGCCGACGACTGGACCGGCCGCGAGATCCAGCGCGCGCTGCTCGCCCGCGCCGATGCCACGCCGCGCATCCGCATCCTCGAAAATCACATCGCCATCGATCTCATCACCCGCCGCAAGCTCGATCCCACCGCGAGCGACGACCGTTGCGAAGGGGCGTACATCCTCGATCGCACCACCGGCCGCGTGACCACCGTGACCGCGGACGTGACGTTGCTCGCCACGGGCGGTGCCGGGAAGGTCTACCTCTACACGTCGAACCCCGACATCGCGACCGGTGACGGTGTGGCGATCGGCTATCGCGCCGGCGCGCGCGTCGCGAACATGGAGTTCTTCCAGTTCCACCCGACCTGCCTCTATCACCCACGCGCCAAGAGCTTCCTCATCTCCGAAGCGGTGCGCGGCGAGGGCGGCATCCTGAAGCGCACCGACGGCACGCCGTTCATGCGGCGCTACCACGAGCTCGCCGAGCTCGCGCCGCGCGACATCGTGGCGCGCGCCATCGACGCGGAGATGAAGCGCCGCGGCGACGAGCACGTGCTCCTCGACTTGAGTCACGAGCCCGCGGAGTGGATCCGCGAACGCTTCCCGCACATCCACGCCCGTTGTCTCGAGTTCGGCTACGACATGACCAAGGGCCCGATCCCGGTGGTCCCCGCCGCGCACTACCAGTGCGGTGGCGTGATGACGGACGTGCACGGCGAGACCTCCATCCCCGATCTCTTCGCCGCAGGCGAGGTGGCGTACACGGGATTGCACGGCGCCAACCGGTTGGCCTCGAACTCGCTTCTCGAGGCGATGGTCTTCGCGTACCGCGCCGCCGAGGTCGTGAAGAACCGGCTCGGCGACGCCAAGCGCCGCCGCGGACCGGAACCCCCGCGCTGGAATCCCGGGCATGCGGTCGACAGCGACGAGTCCGTGGTCGTCACCCAGAACTGGGACGAAATTCGTCGCTTCATGTGGAACTACGTTGGCATCGTGCGCACCGACAAGCGGCTCAAGCGCGCCAAGGCGCGGATCGATCTCATCTGGAAGGAGATCCATGCGTACTACTGGGACTCGGTCGTGACCGCCGATCTGATCGAGCTTCGCAACATCGCGATCGTGGCGGACCTCATCATCCGTTCGGCGCTGGAACGGCACGAGAGCCGCGGGCTGCACTACACCCTCGACTACCCCGAGACCGGCACAGACTGGCTGCACCCGACCATCTTGCAGCGCGATCTCGGCGCGTGAGCGCGCGCGGCGCCGCAGGCTTTGCGAACGGGGCCCGTCACGAGTCTCGGTGACGCGCACAGCGCCGCGGCGATCCCGGAATACTTGGTGAAGCGTCACCTCGACGAAGACGTTCCGCGGAACCGAGATCAGGCGGCCGTCACGACGGAATCGATCGATGCCTGCCAGATTCGCGTCGAGTCCGACGGGCCGCTCGCGATTCGCTTCACTCAGCGGCCGCGTCCCGATGCGCCACTCAGCACGTTCGTCGTGCGCGTGGACGGACGACGGGTGCTTCAGCGGCGCAGCGCTCGCCTCGGTGGCGGCGCCTCGGGAAAGAGGTCGAGGTCGGTCCAGAGCGGCACCTTGGCCGAGCGGGCGGCGCGCACCCGGTCTGCATCGAGTGTGGCGAGGGTGAGCTGGCGCCTGCGAGCAAGCTCCAGATAGAGCCCATCGTAGGGAGTCAGGTCGAAGCGATCGACGATGTCGGAGAGCTCGTCGATACCGAGCGCCGTTCGATCAATCTCGAGCGGCAGCCGCGCGGCTTGCGCCAGGATCTTGCGTCGATCCGCGGCCTCGATGCGGCGGCGACGCTCTGCGGCGCGAATGGCGCTCACGAACTCCAGGCACCAACGTGCCGGCACGACCATGGGCTCTCGGTCGACCCGTGCGAGCGAGGCGTTCGCGCTGCGGGCGCGACTCGCCGTGCCGCGCCGCTTCGCTCAGTCGGCTTCGCTCAGGAAGCCGTGGTAGCGACCGAGCCAGTAGGCGACGAGGTAATCCTCGCCGGGGTACTCGAAGGCGGGATCGCTGCCGCCGCAGACCTCGTAGGGCGGCGTCTGCCAGCGGAAGCCGGTCACGCAGCGCTCGTCGAGCGGGAAGGGTTCGAGCGCTTGTTCATTGAAGTGGGGCAGGTCGAGGGTGGGTAGCAGGGTCTCGATGAGCTCGATGATGTCGTTCATCTGGGCTGGGAAGGGATCCCACTCGAACGGCCCTTGCGCGGGGTTCAGACGTCGCTTGGGCGGCCCGGGAAAGGCGGCGAGCGCGGCTCGGTCTTCCTCGAGCTGTGCGGCGGTCGGTGTGGTGGCACCCATGCCGAACGCGATGTAGTCGAACATCACTTGCTGCGTGTCCTTGATCAGCGCGTAGAGGCGATCGCGCAACATCGTCTTGTGAATCTCACCCCAGAACGGCATCGTCTCCCACTTCATCACCATGTGCTGGGCCATGTGGCCGAGGTGGAAGGCGTAGTACTGGAACCAGCGGGTGATCGGGTAGAGCGTCAGCACCAGGTAGTCGAGGAGGTTCTCGCCGTAGATCTGCGGCAACATGCTCGCGTACGGCTCGCCCACGGCGTGCGCCGTGATCGAGATGTACGACATCATCTTGTGACCGTGCTGGTCAGGGCCGGCAGTGCTCACCGTTCCGTCGGGGTCGACGATCAAGTAGTTGTCGGCGAGCAGGGTGTCGACCACGCGCGAGAACGCACCGCGGATGCGCTGCCGCGTGGGCTCGTCCTCGGGCGTGTCGAGCAGGTAGTCGTAGGCGTGCGCGAGGCCGTACCACCAGCCGAGGTATTGATCGGAGCTGGTGTTGCCCAGCCAGAACGTGCCTGCGTACGGACCGTCCGTCACGAGGTGGCAGTCGCCCTCGCAGCCCCCGAAGTAAAACGGCGGCACCGCCGGGCCGACCCAGCGCGCGATGAACCCCGGCTTGCCGGTGACCTCCTCGAGCGCCAGCAGGCAGTTCACGCTGCGGAGCCCGAAGGCCTTCGCCTGGGGATCGTGGGTGACGGCGTAGCGATAGGCCTCGGCGGCGACGTAGTTGCCGGTCCAGATCGAGGAGTCGCCCTCGTCGTGATAGGCGACCACCGTGGGATCCGAGGCACTCGCGAACTGGACCTCCACGGAGCAACCGAACGCCGGCGAGTGCACGTCCTGAAAGTTCTGGGAATACGCCAGCGCCTTGTCGAGGAGCGGCCCGGCCACGGCGCTCTCGCTCGTGAGCGCGGCGAGCGCCAGGGCGGCTGCCGTTGCCAAGCCCGCACGCCGGAGGCGCGCAGCCTGCGATTGCGGAGAAGAAACCAGCGCCCGAGGCGCGCGCACGACGCCCATCGACACGACCTCCCGAATGTGAACGAGCTCTCTTTCGATTATCCAGATGGGGTCGCGGCGGGTCAAAGACGTGCGCTCGGGTTCGCCGCACGTTCGACTCCCGCGTGGTTGAGTGCCGCAGGCGGGATCGGTAGGTTTGTGCGTCACGTCGGTGGGTTTTCCTCATTGGTGCTGACGTTCTCCGTGCCCGCCGCTTCTCGACTCGTGACGACTCCCTCGGAGCGACCGCTGTCTGGCCGGTTGAGGACGCTTCTCACCCGTCCCGGCTGGGACGTGCTCTGGGTGGTCGCCATCGCAGCGGGGCTGCGCTGGAGCGCCCTCGACACGGCGCCGTGGGATCACAATCAAGCGGAGATCCTGAGACTCGTCGATCCGATCGTCTCGCGTGGTGCGTGGCCGGCCGTGGGCTGGGAGATCTCGGGGCGCTTCGGAGGCTCGCTCCCGGCGCTGCTCTTCTGGATCCTCGCGATCCCGCGATTCCTGACTCGGTCGCCGCTTTTCCTGGTCGGTTTCGGCGCGGCGTTCGACGCGGTGGCCGCTGGGCTCGTTTGCATCGTGGGGCGGCGGCTCTTCGGCCGTGCGGCTGGGATCGGGGCCGGTCTGCTGTATGCGTTCGATGCGTCGCTCGTCGCCTATTCGCAGACGCTCTGGAACCTCACGATGGTGCCGTGCTTCACGGCGCTGGTCTGCTTGGGGCTGGTCGTGCTCGTGGTGGAGCGGCGTTCGTGGGGCGTGATCCCGCTGCTCGCTGGGTTCTCGGCACTGGTCCAGCTCCACTACTTGACCGGGTATTTCCTGCCGGCGCTGGTGTTGCTGCTGGTCGCGTTCCGCCCGCGCGCACGCTTGGCACACCTCGCCGCCGGTCTAGCGCTCGCCACCGCCGGCTGGATTCCCTACCTCGTGCACGATGCCAACCACGGCTTCCCGAACATCCGAGCGGCGCAGGACATCGTGGTCTCGGTATTCGCGGGATCGTCCTCCACCGAGCCGTCCGTGGACGCAGCACCCGATCGATTCAACGACGCGGTGCTCGCCCGTGGGGCGTCGTTTCGGGGAGTCGAGTTCCCGAACTTGCCCACCCGTTTCCTGCCCGCCGGTGTGCGTCCGGCGGGGTTCATCCGCGCCCTCGACGGGGCGCAGTGGGCTCTCGGAGTCGTTGCGGTGATCGGTGTCCTCACGCTCATGACGGGCGCCGTCGTCGAACGGCGGCGGCGTGCCGTCACGGATGCCGCCCCATCGCCCTCGTGGTCGCGACGCGGATCCGTGCTGATCGTGCTCTACGGGCTTCCTGTGTTGATGCTCTCGCTGGCGCGATTCCGTCTCTACGACCGCTACCTGTTGCCGCTCTATCCGCTGCCGATGCTGCTGGCGGTCGCGGTGCTCGCCAGCGACGGCCCGCTGGTCCGCCGATTGCGCGCGGCAGGGCGTCGCGGTCGCGTCGCGACGATCGCCGTGCTCTGCGTGTTGCTGGCAGCGTGGTGCATGATCAAGTGGGAAGTGGTGCGTCAGACGCGCGCCGAGGCGCGCGCCACGGGCCTCGTCGCGAACGACGGAACGCTCGGTGCCAAGCTCGACGTCGCGCGGTTCTTCCTCGAGGACATCGGTCTCGACGCTCCAGCATTCGCCCGCGACACCTCGTTCTTCTCGTGGCCAGGCTTGCCGGCGCCCGACCGGCATCGAGGGTTTCAGCCGCTCTTTCCGTACTTGCTCGAGGAAGCGGGGGTGCAACGCCGGCTCGATCGGCCGCGCGGTCCGCGCTACCTGGTGTTGTACCGTGGCGAGCAGGCCCACGTGGTGCCACGGCTCGTCACCACCGAAGAGCACGAGCGCGAACGCTTCTCGGTGGTGCGCTTCGACGAAGCCGTGCAGTTCAGCTACGCGTATCGCGCGACCCAGGTACCCGCGGATTGGCAGCAGGTCGGCGGACATACCGACGACTGGGTGATCTCGAAGTTTCCGCTTTCGTGGGGTGGCGGGACGGCGCTCGACGAGTCGGTGGAGGCGCAATACATCGAGCTGCCGTTCGTGCTCGCGGAGCCACGCGAGCACGCGTTGTTCGTGCTTCACACGCGCGAGTGCGTCGAGTGGGTGGTGCTCAACGGTGAAACGCTGGGGAGCGGGGAGTGCCCGCCCGGGCGCTCGCGCGAAGAGCGCGAAGCGACGATCCACACGTATCCGCTCGACGGGAAGTGGTCCGTCGGACCGAACGTGATCCGTTTCAAGCTGGTGCTGCGTTACGCGACCGCCAGCATCGACGCGTATGCGCTCACGCTGACGACCGCGCACCAGGCGCTGCGTCCACCGCCGGAGATCGCGCGTCTGGCGCGCTTCGTCTCGCCGGATCCGCGGCGATACCGGATCCCGTCGGATTCGAGGCCCACGGGGTGGCTGCCGATTGGGGAGCCGATCCCGGCCGCGGACGCGGGCCGGGCTCTCGCCGTCGGCCCCGACACCCGCGCGACGATCGTGCCTGCGCGTGCGCCGTGGATGCTGCCAGCATGGGAGGTGCCGTTCTCACTGGCGTCGACGCACGGCTTCTGGTTTGTCTACTTCTCGCCGATTCCGCGGCCGAGCTTCGTGGGCACATGGGGAGTCGCGCTCGAGCTCGAGTCGGACGCGCTCGGCGGGAAGTTGCGGGTCGTCATTCGTGACGGGGACGGGGACGAGTGGGCGCACGTCGACGATACGGTGCTGTGGAGCGATGGTTGGGTCGCGCTCGCGCTTCCCTATCGGGCGTTCGACCTCGACGTGGTGCAGAACCGGGGTAACGGTCGACTCGACCTGGAAGCGGTCGATGCCGTGATGGCCCAGGTACTTCCCGGACCGACGGCCACGCTGCTCGGTGATCGTGCAATCCGGCTCACTCAGCCCATCGTGCTCCTTCACGAGCCTCGGCGGTGAGGTCGAGCCCAGAACTCCGGTGTCGGCCGGTGCGCTTCGCCCGAAGCGCCGTGGACACGTACTGCACTGCGCGCTCGGCGTATTCGCGCAAGTTCTCGCCGGTCTTCGAGACACCGTGCAGACGAGGCTCGATGACGTAGGGCACCTCGCGCACCCGATAGCCCGCCACGATCGCGCGGTAGACGAAGCTCAGGAAGTACTCGCCGTAGTCGCCCTCGAGCGGCACGGCGTGGATCACCTCGGCGCGCACCGCGATGAAACCGCTGGTCCAGTCGGTGACTCGATCCGTGAGCAGGCGACGGAGCAGCCAGTTGCCGCAGCTCGAAAGCGCCACGGCGATCAACGAGTCCTCGGTTCCCCGCAGCCGCCGCGCGATCCCCAGCCAGCCGAGGGTGGGATGTGCAGGGTTCTGGCCCTTGATGCCGCCGCCGGGCAGGAAGCGCGAACCGATCACCAGGTCCGCCTCGCCGCGCTCGATCGGCTCGACGAATCGCGGCAGAATCTCGGGGGGCATCGAGCCGTCGGTGTCCATCCACGCGATCACCGGGTGGCGCGCTTCCGCTGCGCCGCGCGCGATCGATGCGGCGAGCCCGCGCGGTGGATCGCGCACGATCACACGCACGGATGGGTTGTGCTCGCCGTACGCGCGTGCCACCGCCGCGGTGCCGTCGGGTGAGGCGTCGTCGACGACGATCGCTTCGTACCCGATCGCAGCGAGCGCGACCTCGCAGCGCTCGAGGAGCGGAGCGATGTTGTCGCGCTCGTCGTACGTGGGGAGCACCAGCGAGACGGGCATTGGGGAGGCTCGTTCGGTCCGTCGTCACGAGACGACGCGTAGTCTCGGCGCAGGCGATTGCGCGGCGCTGCGTTTCGCGATCGCGCCCTCCAACGCCGCGAGCACCTGGTCCACGGAGATGGCTTCCAGGCAGCGGGCGCGCTGGCACGCGCTCGCGCGTTGGTTGCTCGCAGTCACGCACGGGCTGCACGCGAAATGGGCGTAGAGGTTGGTCTGGTGCGGACCGAGCGGGCCGTAGAGCGCAGGGGTTTCGGGGCCGAAGAGCGTCACCGTGGGAAGCTCGGTGAGGCTCGCGAAGTGCGCGGGACCGCTGTCGTTGCTCACCAGGCCGGTGGCGAGGGTGAAGAGCGTCACCAGCTCGCGCACGCTGGTGGTGCCGGCGAGATTGAGCAAGCGGGACGACGACACGCGGGCAGCGATGCCATTCGCGGCGAGCCGGTCTTCTTCCGAGCCGATCAGCGCCACCAGCGCTCGCGGATCGGCGAGCAGGCGCTCGGCGAGCTCCACGTAGCGCTCGACCGGCCAGCGCCGGATGGGGATGAGCTCGCTCGCATTGGGATTGAGCAGGTAGAGTTTTCGCTCCTGGGCGCGCGACCCGGAGAGTGCCTCGAGGCGGCTCGTGAGCTCGCGGACCTCCTCGGGGCGCGGCTCGAAGCGCGGTAGCTCGATCGGCAGGCTGCCGACCTCCGCCTTCACCAGAGGGGCTTCGCTGGGGTCGTGGGCGAGCGCTTCCAAGAGGGTGAGGAACGCGTGTCCGGTGTGAAGGTAGGGGTTGTACGCGACCCGATGGGTGAGCAGATCCCCGCGGTAGAGTCCTTCGCTGTGGAACGGATGGAAGCCCACGCGGCTTCGGGCCCGCGTGAGGTACGCGAAGAGCGCAGAGAAACGCGCGAAGAATTCGAGATCGACGACAGCGTCGAAGTCGAGGGCACGTACCTGGGCGAGCACGCGGAGCACGCTCGTCACGAATCGCCATGGTCCGCGAGTGCTGATGGTGAGCACACGCTCCGGCGCGATCGAGCCGAGCAGCGCCACCACCTCGCGGCTCTCTTCGAAGGTGACGAGCCAGACCTCGCAATCGGGCCAACGCTGGCGCGCGCGCTCGAGCAAGGGATGGAGCAGCACGACGCTTCCCATCTCGGGCAGCTTGAGCAGCAGGATGCGCTTCGGCGGCCAGGTCGCTACGCCGCGCGGGCGACGCGGACGTAGACGCTCGATCGCGCTCAGCGCGAAGCAGAGCGGGATGCCGGCGAGGCGATCGACGCGACGGAAGAGATCGACGTTCATCACGCTCGTCGGAGCGATCCGAGCAGGGCGCGAGCGGAGGGTGCCGGGACGATAGCACAGCGCTTCCGCGCCACGCCCTCAGGCGGGCGTGGGCACGCGATGCGTGCGGCTCAGCCCAGCGACTCCCAGTGAGTGCGTTGCGTACGTAGCGCGGGATGCGTCACGAGCAGGTGCCCGACCAGCGATTGGGCGGCCTCGGTGTGGGGGGTCACGTGGTCGGCGTGGACGGTGGGCACGAGCACGCACACGTCGGCTTCGCGTGCGGTGAAGCCGCCATCGCGACCCACCACGCCTGCGACTCGCGCACCGGCTCGCTTCGCGAACCGAATCGCTTCGACCAAGTTCGGGCTCACGGCGGGATCGAGGCTGCCGCCGCCCACCGAGAGGACCACCAGCAGGTCGCCTGCCCGCACGCGGCTCACGGCGAGCCAATCGGCGAACACACTCGCCCAGCCCGAGTCGTTGGTGCGTGCCGTGAGCTCGGCGACGTTGTCGGTGGGTGCGTAGGCCTCGACCGAAGCGAGCTTGCGCAGGTCGTTCACCCAATGGGACGCATTGGCTGCGCTGCCGCCCACACCCACCACGAACACACGCCCACCGCCGTCGCGGGTCGCGGCCACCAGCGCCACCAGACGCTCGATGCTCTCGGGATCGAGCAGCTTCGCGAGCTTCGCGGCCTCGTCCAGATACGCGGCGGTGAAGCTCACGGCACCGTCTCGGTTTCCAGATGGCGGCGCAGCTCGGCCAGGCCGTGCGGCGAGCCGATCTCGTAGAAGCGCTCGGCCACCTCGTGCGCGGCGAGCTCACGGCGCGCGGCGAGCGCGGCATACACCTCTGCGAGGTCGGCGCGCTCGCCGTCGGCGATCCCGGCGAAGACCGCAGCGCGAAACAGGCCGAGGCCGTAGTCGATGTGGTGCATCCGTGCCGTGTGCCGGTGCTTGTCGTACACGTGCACGGACCGTCCGTCACTCTCGACGTTGCTCGGTTCCCAGCGGTTCTCGTTCCGGTGGATCGTCATGATCGCCGGCTTCCCGCAGGCGAGGAAGCTCGCGTGCACGGCGTGGTAGTCGCACGCGAGGTGGGAGTCGCCGTAGAGCACGAAGAATGGATCGCCGAGGTGCGCGAGCGCGCGGCGTAGCGCACCCGCGGTGCCGAGTAGCCGCGGGCCGTCGAGCACCACCTCGACTTCGAGACCGGGCGGCCACTGGAGGCAATCCCGGGCCGCGGCCACCTGCTCGCCGAGATGACCCGCGAGCACCACCACCCGCGTGACGCCTCGGCTCGCGAGCAGCCGCGCCTGGTGCAAGAGGAATGGAGTGCCGTTCACGTCGACCAGGCATTTCGGCGTGCTCGCCGCCTCCACGCCGAGGCGCGTGGCGAGCCCGCCCGCGAGGATCGCGACCGTGGGTAACGTGACGGGCTGCTGAAAAACTCGCAGACGCGAGTTTTTCGCGCCCTGGGATGTTGCGTCGGGGGTCTGTTCCAGACCCCCGACCCGACGGGTCTTGCGGGGGCTTGTGAAGCCCCCGCGCCCCAACGGGCGCGACTTTTTCGGGGCCCCACCCCCAAGTCGACTCGCTCCGCTCGTCGGCGCGCCGCTGGCGCGCGGCATTCTCAGTGGCCCTCTGGGAGTCATGTACGGCTCACCACCTGGGTGCCGTCGTGCTCGAAGCGGAAGCGGACTTCGGGCAAGCCGGCGGCTGCCATGGCGCGTCGGAGCCGCGTTTTCTCGGTGCAGTAGAAGAGCAGGAATCCGCCGCCGCCTGCACCCACCAACTTGCCGCCACGGGCCCCGTTTTCGAGGCCGAGCTGGTACCAGGCGTCGATGCGCGGATTCGACATTTGAGTCGCTCGCTCACGCTTGCGCAGCCAGTGCTGGTGAAGCAGCTCGCCGTAGCGGTCGAGGTCGCCGGCGCGCAGCACCTCGAGGCTCTGCTCACCCAGCTCCTTCACGCGGTGGAGGTGGTCGATCATGGCGGCGTCGTGGGCACGGCTGCGTCGATCTTGCTCGGCGAGGATGTCGGAGGCGGAGCGCGAGAAACCGGTGAAGAAGAGCACCAGGTTGTCTTCCAGGTCGTGGACGGTCTCGCTCGGCAAGGCGAGCGGCTCGACGGCGACCATGCCGTCGGGCGCGAACCGGAAGCCGTGCAGGCCGCCGAAGGCCGCGGCGTAGGTGTCTTGCTTGCCCACGGGATTGGCGAGGACGTCGATCTCCACGTGCGAAGCGCGCTCGGCCAGCTCCTGCGGCTCGATTCGCCGCCGATCGAGCGCCACCAACGCCAGGATGAGCGCGGTGGTGAAACTGCCCGACGAGCCGAGGCCGGTGCCTGCCGGAATGTCGGCCATGCTCGTCACCTCGAGCGACGGCTCGGTGTGTCCGAGCGACTTGAGTGCCTCGCGGATCAGCGGGTGTTCGAGGTCGGCGGTGCGCTTCACTCGCTCCATCCGGGAGTACTTGACGATCAGCTCGGGCTCGAAGGTTCGTGATGTAGACGTAGCGATCGATTGCGGCCGACATCACGAAGCCGCCGTGCTCGCGGTAGTACGAAGCGAGGTCCGTGCCGCCGCCGCCGAGGGTGATGCGCAGCGGGCTGCGGGTGATGATCACGGCTCGCGCCTCGCGTAGACCTGCTCCACGATCGCGAGCACGGCGCGGGCCTCGTCGAGCCCCGGCGTCGGTTCGCGGTGTGCTGCGACGTCGTCGGCGAACGCATTCATCTCCGCTGCCCAGGATCCGTCCTCGCCGGGGTACTCCCAGATCGTGGTCTCGGGCGGGCCGAGCGTCGGCAGCATGCGGTACCAGGCGAGACGCTCGGTGCCGTAGCTGCCGCCGAGGCCGGTGATCTCGAGCTTGCCGAGGCCACCCGTGATCTCGAACGAGAACGTGTTCTTCCACTCGGTCCAGCTCGAGTGAAGCCACGCCACACGGCCGCGTTCGCCGGTGAGCAGCACGAAGGCGTTGTCGTCCACGGGCGTGTCCCAGAAGTACGTGCGGGTGACGCCGGCGGCCACCTCGAGGTCACCCAAGAACCAGCGCGCCAGGTCGATGAGATGAACGCCTTGGTCGAGAAGCTCGCCGCCGCCCGAGCGCTCGGCATCCGCGCGCCACTCGCCCTCGTAGCCCAGGCGTCCGCCGTGGCCGTAGCGGCCGCGCACGTAGTGCAGATCGCCAAGCTCGCCCGCCTCGACGAGTGCCCGCGCGGCCATCACCGCGGGATGGAAGCGGTGGTTGTAGCCGACGCGCACGCACACCCCGCTGGCACGCGCGGATTCCGCGAGTGCCGCCAACTCGCTCACGTGCTTGGCGGCCGGCTTCTCGACGAGCACGTGCTTGCCCGCTCGGGCCGCGGCGGTGGCGATGGGAGCGAGCCCGTCGTGGGACGTCGCGATCGCCACCGCATCGACCTCCGGCGCCGCGAGCGCCTCGCGCCAGTCGGTCGAGACGCGCACGGCGCCCTCGCCGAAGCCCGCGAGGTGCTCGGCGCGGGCACGATCGACGTCCACACACCAGGTGAGCCGCGCGCGGCCGAGGGCGCGGACGCGCTTGGCGGCGACGTGGCCGCACCCCACCATCGCGATGCGCAGTGGCTGGCTCATGGTTCCCCCCAATCGAGTCCGCGGTCGCCGGGCGTGATGCGCCGCAGGGTGTACACGTCGGTGCTGGCTAGCTCGTCGCGGCGATCGGCGAGAGATCGCCACGCATCCCACACGGCGCTCACCAGCCGCCCCGAGATCCCGCGGCTCGTCGGGGACGCCAGGAAGACCGCGAGCGCCGCGGCACGGGCGAGCGGAGCATCGCCGCTCGAAACGACCTCGCGCGCGAGCCGCGACATCACCTCTCCCGCCGCTTCCCCCGCGGCACGGATCTCCGCGTGCATCGCCGTGTCGAGCGGTCCGGGCGACAACCCGTTCACCTCGACACCCGTGCCGGCGAGCTCGTGGGCGAGGGTCTCGGTGAAGCGCACGAGACCTGCCTTGGCGGTACCGTACGCCGAGAAACGCGGCAGCGGTGTGGTTGCGCCACCACCGGACACGTTCACGATCCGGCCGCTGCCGCGGGCGATCATGCTCGGCACCAGCCGCCTGCAGAGCTCGACGGGTGCCAGGAGGTTCACGCGAATCGTCGTATCCCATGCACGCGTATCGGTCTGCCAGAGCAGGCCGATCGGGCCGACGAGCGCCGCGTCGTTCACGAGCACGTCCACCCTGCCGTAGCGCTCGAGCGCCGCATCGGCGATGCGTGCTGGCGTGGCGGGCTCGGCGAGATCGGCGACGCACACGTGGGCCTGCTGGGTGCCGTCGCTGCGCGTGGCGGTGAGTGCGTGCGCCAGCTCCTGGAGGGCGACTTCGCCACGTGCGACCAAAAGCAGCGATGCGCCTTCCGCCCACAGGGCTTTGGCGATGGCGCGACCGAGGCCACGCGAGGCACCGGTCACCACCGCGACGCGGCCTGCGAGCGCCCGTGAGTCCGCTGCCGCCGGTTGCGACGCCTCGTGCATCAGCGGCTTTCCCAGAGCCAGGGATTGCGTTCCAGGTAGGAGACGGTGCGGATCACGGCATCGCGGATCGTACCCGACGGCGACCAGCCCAGGGTGCGTAATCGCGCGCAATCCAGATGGATGAGGGGGTTGTCGCCGGGCCAGCCGCGAGCGCCGCCGCGATACTCGCGCCGCGGCGCCAGGCCCAGCGCCGCGCTGATCCAGCCGATCGAGTCGTCCACCGTCGCCACTTCGTCGCTGCCGACGTTCAGGATCGACACGCGCGCCGGCGCGCGCTCGAACGCGAGCAGCATGGCTCGGACCGCGTCGCTGACGTCGAGGTACGACTTGCGCTGGCGGCCATCGCCGAGCACCTCGATGGTCTCCGGATGAGCGTGCAACTGGCGCACGAAGTCGATGACGTGGCCGTGGTGATAGCGCTCGCCCAGGAGCGACACGAACCGGAACACCAGTGCTCGCATCCCGAACCCTTCCGCGTAGGCCGCCACGTAGCCCTCGGCGGCGAGCTTCGATGCGGCGTAGAGCGAAGTCTGGGTGGGGAAGGGCGCATCCTCGGGTGTGGGCACCACCTGGCTCTCACCGTAGATGGCACCGGTCGAGGCGAGCGCGATCAGCTGCGCGCCGGTCGCACGCATGGCTTCGAGCACGTTCCAGGTGCCGATCACGTTCTGCTCGAGATCCACGCGGGTCCGGGTCGTGCCGAAGCGCACGTCGGCGTTGGCGGCGAGATGGAAGACCGCGTCCGCGCCCGCCATCGCGTGCGTGAGCGCTGCGAGATCGAGCACGTCGCCGCGTACCAGCCGAAATGCCGCGTTCCCATCGAGGCTCGCGAGAAACGCCAGCCGCCCGGCCGAGAGGTCGTCGTAGCCGACGACGTCGTGGCCTGACGCCACCAGCGCCTCGGCCAGATGGCTGCCGACGAATCCCGCGGCGCCGGTCACCAGGATGCGCATGCGATCGAATCGTCGCGGGCCACGGTGGCGCAGGTCGAAGTGGCGGCAATCACGAGGGGCGGGACGTCGCGCTCGCGCGGAGCGAGCGACGGATGCGGACGAGGTCGCGCAGGTTGGCAGCGTTGCCGCGCACCAGCTCGAGGCGGCTGTCGCCGTCGTCGCTCCAGCACACCGGCACTTCGCGGATGCGATGGCCGGCGCGTCGCGCCAGCGCCAGGATTTCCACGTCGAACATGTAGCCGTCGATGTGACTCTGGGCGAAGAGTGCCCGGGCGACGTCGGCGCGAAAGAACTTGAAGCCGCATTGGGTATCGCTCAGATCCGAGAGCCCGAGCCCGCGCACCAGCGAACGGAAGCCGCGCGAGCCGAGGCGCCGGTACCAGCGTTGCTCGCGCTCGATGCGGGCGCCTGGAGCGTGGCGCGTGCCGATCACGATGGTGTCGCCGGCGTCCAGCCAGCGCGCGATGGCGTCGTACTCGGTGATGGGGGTCTTGCCGTCGGCGTCGACGTAGCCGATGCGTGCGTAACGCGCGATCCCAACCCCGCGCCGGATCGCGTGCCCCTTGCCCAGCCGCGCCCGGCTCTCGATCACGACCACGGTGCCATCGTTCGGGGTCGCGCGGCGCGCCTCGTCGGCGGTGGCGTCGTTGCCGTCGGCTACCACCAGCAGCTCGAACGGTTCACCGCGGCCCTCGAAGAACGCGCGCAGCGCGCGCAGCTCGGCAGCGATCGTCCGCTCCTCTTCGAAGGCCGGAAGGATCAGGCTCAGCGAACGTGGGGAAATTGGCATTCGTACGGCCGCAGGGAGGCTCGCATTCTACGAGCGTGCCGAGTCGCGAGCCACCCCCGCGGCGCCGCGCTTCGCTCGTCGGCTCGTCGCTGGCTCGCGGCGCGATGGCAGGAGCGCGTGGAGACCGTCGCGCGAATCGGCGGCAGGGCCGCCGGTCCCTCGACGGCCGCGCGTGGGTCGCCGAGGTGGGCGATCGTGGGCTGTTCCAGCGCCCACCCGCCACGATCCGAGCGGGGGCGGCGCGAGAATGAACGGATGCCCAGTGGCGGCAGGTGCTGGGAGGAGTTGGTTCACCGGCATCCGTGTGAGACGATCGGCGGCCCTCGCGCGCCGGAAATCCTCGAAGATGGTTCGACCTGAGTCGCGCGACGGAGAATCGTCGATTCCGCCCAACAGGCTGCTGAAAAACTCGCAGTGGCGGGTTCTTGGAGCCTGTCGATGCTTCCTCGGGGGTCTGTTCCAGACCCCCGCCCCACGAAAAGCGCGGTTTTCGTGGGGCCGCACCCCCAAGGCGACTCGCGACGCTCGTCGGCGCGCCTCGGACGCGGGGCTTCTTCCGCAGCCCACCGACCGTGAGCGCCGAGGTTCCGTGTTGGTCGCGCGCTGGGTGACGATGGCGGTGGTGCTGGCCGGCGTCGCACGGCTCGCGCTGCTCGCGCTCAGCGACGTGCATCCGCGAAGTCTCTTCTTCGCCGCTCCCGATGACGCCTTCTACTACCTCCAGATTGCGTGGAATCTGAGCCGCGGTCTGGGCAGCACCTTCGATGGTCTGCATCTCACCAACGGCTACCAGCCTGCGTGGTGCTTGTTGCTCGTTCCAGTGGCGTGGCTCTCCCCGACGCGCGAGGTCCTGCTCGATGCCTCGATCGGACTCGCGTGCGCGCTGCACGTCGCGTCCGGCCTCGTGCTGGTGTGCGCGACACGGCGCCTCTTCGAGGGCGCCTGGACCGCGCTGGTGGCGTTGCTGTGGTTCGTGAGCCCACGGCTCGACAACCTCGTGCACCTCGAAGCTCCCCTCAACGGCCTGACGTTGGCGCTCGTGCTGTGGACGGGAATCGACGTTGCGCGTGGTGGTGCTGGCGCGAATTCTCGGGTGTCGCCGGACTCCTGCGGAACGGCGCGCGCTCGACTGCGCCTCGGTTTGGCACTTGCGCTGGCGAGCCTCGCGCGACTCGACAACGCGGTGTTCGTGCCGGCAGTGCTCGCGGCGAGCTGGTGGAGCGAACGGGGCAACGCCGCGTCGCGGCTGCGTGCGGTCCTGCGCGTGGGGCTGCCCACGGCGGTGGCGCTCGCGACGTACGCGGTCGTCAATCGCGCGTACATCGGCGCCTGGTTGCCCGTGAGCGGAACGCTCAAGGCGGAGATGCTGCGGAGCGAGATCCACAACCTGCTCTTGGGGCCAGGCTGGATGGCAGTGCCCGGATTCGTCCTGAAGCAAGTAGGGCTGGCGGTCACGGCGGGT
The DNA here is from genome assembly GCA_964450125.1 of uncultured bacterium. Classification (GTDB taxonomy): domain Bacteria; phylum JADJOY01; class JADJOY01; order JADJOY01; family JADJOY01; genus JADJOY01. Next base: position 2,984 of record CAYVDO010000102.1, on the reverse strand, counting down.
CCCGCGGCTTCGCTCGCCTCGTGGGTGGTCGGAGCGTCGGTGATCTCACAACGGGCATCGGTGCTCGTGATCGTGGCGCTGGTGGTGGCGACGGTAGCCGCGTGTCGCCGCGGTTGGACGAGGACGGCGGGGCTACGGTGGCTCTGGGTGACGGGAGCAACCGCGACAGCAGGTCACTTCGTCTTCATGTTGTGCATGGTCGGCAGCTTTCCCCGCGATTGGCACTTCGTGCCCGAGGTGATGCTGCTGATGGTCGCCGCGGGAATCGCCGTGCCTCGGGTGATCGACGCGTTCACTCCCCGCGCAGGCCGCGCAGGCGTTGGGGTTCGGGCCGCGTGGATCGCCGTGATCTCTGCGGCGGTCGGTTGGCGGTCGTGGCAGGCATTCCAGGACACCCAGTCGAACTTCGTGTGGGGGCACCTGGTTGCAAACGACCAGATCGTCATGAGCCGATACTGGGGCGAGCAGTTTCCCGCCGGCACGCGGGTGGGTGCGTGGAATGCCGGCTATCTGGCGTATTTCTCCGACCTCCAAGTCGTGAACCTGGATGGGCTCGTCAACGAGCCGAGCTTCGTGCGGCAGATCGCCGACGATCGCTGGCTCGAATACTGTCAGCGCACCGGAATCGAATACGTGATCGACACCTGGGGCGGCGCCTTCGATCTGCTCGCGAAGCAGACGGAGATCGTGGCGCGGCGCCACTTCAGCGCCGGCAGTGCGTTCGAGTACGTCGTGTTGCGGATTCCGCCGATCGTCCCAGCGGTGTCGTAGCCACGGTTTCAGTCGACGCGCGTCACCGCCAGACCATCGGTTGGTACCTCGACTGGAAGCCCCGCTCGCGGCATCGTGACGTCGAACAGGCTGACGAAGAGCCGCTTGACCGGGTTGTGCCCCTGGATCACCAGCGGGTGCTCGCCGGCGGGGATCGCCGCCGGGATCTCGATCCCGCTGCGCACCGGCCACGGCAGCACCGGCGCGCCGGCACAGCTCCCCTCGAACGCCACGACGTCCGCCACCGTCACTCGCTCGATGCAGACGTGGGTGTCGAGGACCAGCAGCACGCGCTCACCCTCGCGCGTGGTGAGCGTGCCTTCGAGCGTCACCGCGCCTGGCTCGCCGGATCCGTACGAGGTCAGGTCGAGGCGCGCCACCGGCTGGCCTTCGCGAAACACGCGAAGGCTTTCCGGATCCAAGCTGCGGTGATGCTCGAAGATCGCCAAACCGCCGCGCCAGCCGAGTGGCTCGAGGAAGCGCAGCACGACGTCGTCGAGGACATCGGTGGGTGCGACCACGAGAAACCGGGTGGCCGAATCTCCGGCCGCCGGGGGCGCAGTGCTCGCCTGTTCCAGCAGATAGTAGATGCCCTCCAGCTCCTGACCGCCGCCAGCCAGTGCGACGCGGTCGAAGGTGGTGGGACGCACGCCGTGCCGCGCGAGCGCGTCGGCGATCGACTCCTCGGGGCCGAGCGCGAGCTTGCCCGCCACGAGGAAGCCGGCTTCCACGTCGCGCTGAAAGCGCTGAATCGTCCAGCAACCCGTCGCCATGGACGCGCACGTGATCGTCAGGGCGCCGGCGGCGAGGACGGCGCGCGAAGCGCGGAGCCCGCGACCGTACGTGCGCCAGCCGCTCCCGAAGACGAGCCATCCCACGACCAACGCCGCGAGGAGCTGAGGCGCCGGATAGATCACGGCGAGGTGTCGCGCGTAGACCTCGGAGCGCTGGGTGCACAGGAATGCCACGGGTGCCGCGAGCCACGCGGCGACCACCGCGAGCTTGGCGCCCCGCTTGCGCTCGGTTCCGCCTCGCACCGCGCCGCGCACGGCGGCGCCAACGGCGCACGCGAGTCCCACGACGACGAGCGTTGACGTGCAGGTGCCCACGAGGTGGATCCAGCGTGGTGGATCCACGTTGGGCGTCTGGCCGGTGCGGTAGAGAACCTGATGAACCAGCGACAGCACGGCGCCGCCGGCACGTTCGGGCGCGACGCCCACGCCGGTTCCCTTGGCCACGCTCAGCATCGCGCGCACGTCGGGGAATCCCTCGCGGATCTGCGCGTCGAGGTAAGGCGCGTAGATCGCCGCGCCGGCGGCCAGCCCGCCGACCCAAGTGCCGACCCTCGTACGCATGCCGAGAAGCACGGCCACCAGGATCGGAAAGAACACGATCGTGGTGATGTGGAACTGCAGGGCTGCGGCCAGCGAGGCGCACGCCACCACCGCCCACACCCTCGCGCGCGTTTCGATCAGCTCCACGAGCGCCAGGAAGAAGAGCGGCACCACCGGCGCCAAGAACGAGTGGTCCATCAGCTCGCGCGACAGGAAGAAGGGATACGGGGAGGTCGCGTAGAGCAAGCACGCGAGCGCTCCGATGCCGCGTCCGAGGTGCCGTTCGCCGAGCCGATGGAGCGACGGAAAGCTCGTGAGGCCGAGCAACACGAAGGCGACGAGCGGGCCACGCACTGCGCCGCCGAGCGGTTGGCTGAGTGCCGCCAGCGGCGTCATCACGTAGTACTCGAGCGGGCCGAGCGTGCCCCACTCGAAGAGTCCGGGGCCGATGTCGGGCCCGCGCTTGGGGAAATGGCTGCCGTCGAGGATGCCCTCGACCATGCGCAGCACGCTCACCTGATCGACACAAAATGGCGCTAGATCCAGGCGTGAGAGCCGGAGGAGCGCGGCGATCCCCAGCGCGACGAGGAACCCCAACCGCGCGAGCGGAACGCGTGTGCTCGCGGCCGACGTGTGCGCTGGGTCGGGCAAAGGAGGGGTGCCCCGTGGCTCGAGGGCCGTCGACGCCGGTGCGCGCAAAAGACCGCGAGCGTTCGTATCGGCGCCTCGCCATCGCGAACGGGGCCGACACTCATAGCAGAAGCGCGCTGGCTGAATCCAGCGGGAGATGTTTCCTCGGGGGGCTGTTCCAGCCCCCCGCCCAGCGCGGCAAAGCCGCGCTGGGACCCACCCCCAAGTCGCTTCGCTTCGCTCGCGGCT
>CAYVDO010000101.1:0-21096 GCA_964450125.1 uncultured bacterium | reverse complement strand
AGGCGACCTACCACGACCCGTGCTACCTCGGTCGATACAACCAGGAATACGAGGCGCCGCGAAACCTGGTGCAGCTCGCAACCGGTCCGGTGAGCGAGATGGGGCGCAGCCGCGATCGCAGCTTCTGCTGCGGCGCGGGCGGTGCGCGCATGTGGATGGAAGAGGACATCAAGCAGCGCGTCAACGTCGCCCGCACCCAAGAGGCGCTCGACACCGGCGCCAAGGTGATCGGCACGGGCTGCCCGTTCTGCATGACGATGATCACCGACGGCGTGAAGGCGCACGAGAAGGAGAACGAAGTGCGCGTCCTCGACATCGCCGAGCAGGTGCGCGCGGCGATGGTGGAGTGAGGACGCGGCCGCGCGAGTCGCGTCAGCGCGCGCGGTGCGAGTGCGTGAGATCGACGAGCCCGGGGGGATCCCCGGCCTCGTTCACTCCGTCGCCAGTCGCGGCGGACGGGGAGTGAATCCGTGTCGTGGTCAGGCGGCTTCGTTCCCGAGCGGGCGCTCGAGCAGCTGGCGCGGCGGGTGAACGCGGAACCGCTCTATCGCTCGCTGGCGGATCTCGCGCGCGTGCGTGGCGTGGACGTTCACGTCGTGGGTGGCACCGTCCGCGATGCGCTTCTGGGCCGCGACTGGCACGATCTCGATGTCGCATTGGATGCCGCGCACGTGGAGCCGTTGGCGCACGCGCTGGCCGAACGCACCGGGGCCACGCGGGTCTCGCTCGACGATCGCTTGCCGACCGTACGGGTCGTGGCCGACGACGCTTCCGGGCGCCGGGAGGTCGATCTCTCGGGCCTGCGCGGCGCCGACCTCCGCGCGGATCTGGTCGCACGCGATCTCACGGTGAATGCGCTGGCGGTGTCGCTCGCCCCGCTCGCTGCGGGCGAGCGCGTCTCGATCGTGGATCCCACGGGAGGGCTCGCCGATCTGAAGGCTCGTGCGTTGCGGCTGCCGTCACCGGACGTGCTCGACGAGGATCCGCTGCGTGTGTTGCGCGCCCACCGCTTCGCCGCGACGCTGGACATGGCGCTCGTGCCCGAGACCCGTGCGGCCATCCGTGCCCGCGCTGCGTCGCTCATGAGCGTCGCAGCGGAGCGCATCACGACCGAGCTGCTGGCGCTCGCCGGTGCGCCGCGCGCCGGTGCGGCGCTCACGCGGCTCTGGGAGGACGGCCTGCTCACCGTCGTGGTGCCCGAGATCGGCGCGATGGCGGGTGTCACCCAGAACACGTTCCACCACCTCGACGTGCTCGAGCACACGTTGGCCGCGTGTCGAGAGCTGGACGTGATTCGCGCCACGCCCACACAGTTCTACGGTGAGCACGGCGGCGCCGTGGGGGCCTACCTCGCGAGCGGTGATCGCGGCGCGCTGGTGGCCTTCGCGACGCTGCTCCACGACGTGGCCAAGCCAGCCACGCGTTTCGTGGATGCGAAAGGCGTGCACTTCCACCGCCACGAGTCACTCGGTGCGGAGATGACGGGCGCGATCGCCGAGCGACTCAGGCTTTCGAATGCGCAGCGGGATCTTCTCGTGGGATGGGTCGCTCAGCACCTGGCGCTCAAGGACCTGATCGGCCTTCATCGTGAGCAGAGGCTGGCGGAACGTACGGTGCGGCGATTCCTGCGCCGCGTCGGCGACGATTTGATCGGGCTCCTGTGCGTGGTGCTGGCCGACACGCGGGCGACCCGCGGGCCGGATTTCCCCGTCGACGGCGAACGGCTGCTGCTCGAGGTCTCACGGGAGCTGCTCGCACGTGATGCCGCGCGGCGCGCCGATCCCCTCGCGAACGCGCCGCTGTTGCGCGGCCGCGATCTCATCGAGGTGTTCGGGCTCGCTCCTGGACCGGCCTTGGGAAGGGTCCTCGCTGCGGTCGAGGACGCGCGGGTCGACGGCGAGATCGCCGATCGCGAGCAGGCGCTGGCGTGGGCGCGTCGCTGGCTGGAGACGGAATCGGCCTCACCGACGGGGTGAGGCCGAACAGGGCGCGCGGTCCGAGCCGGGGCGCCTGTCGTGGGGGAGAGGGCTCAGCGGGCGACGGCGGTCAGCACCGCAGCTTCGCCGTCGGTCTCGAGCTCGACGGGCGCTTCCGCCGCCAGCTCCTCGCGCTTGCGGGCCTTCTCTTTGAGGGCGGCCCAGTGGACCTGCTTGATGTGCGAGCGGACGGTGTCGGGCTTCATCTTCAGGTAGTCGCAGATGCTCGGGAACGAGAAGAGGTAGGTGTCGTCCTCGTCTGCGAACCACTCGATCAGCTCCTCGACAAGCGCCTTGGACGCGTCGGTGTCGCCCTTGCTCGCCGACTCGAAGGACATCACCGCGTCCTCGAGGATGGCCGCCATCAGACGGCGCTCCGCGTCACCCGGCAGCACCGCTCGACCTGCGCTGAAGTGCTGAGTCGGGTGGATCGTGTCGTCGTGCAGCTCGTAGTTCGCGCGGCTGATCATGTTCGACCCCCAATCGTCGCTGCTGGGCGGCGGTTCCGAGCGAGCCCGGCGCCCAGGCGGTGTTCGCGAGGAAGGACAAGGTGATGGGTTGCGCTCGAGGTCATTCTCATCCGGATGATCTTTGCAAAAGGCAAAGCCCCAGTTCGCAAGATCCGTTCCGCGACGAATGTCACGAATTGTCCGAGTGGTGAGGCCTCACTGCATTCGGGACCGCTGTCGCGGCGGGCGCTTCCGGGAAGCGTCACCGACAATTGCCAACGGTCGGGCGCGTGTGCAGTCGCACGAACGCAAAAATGCGTCAGTGAGTCGTTGCAACCTGCGACGAAAGTTGGCACCGGTCGTAGCCGCGCCAAGGCCTTTACACGCGCCAAGTGGAGCGCTTCACTTGGTGCATGCGAGCGAGCGCGCCGTGAGCACCAACCTGCTTCGACTCTCCAATCTCGAGTTCTGGACGCACCTCGGCGTGAGCGATGCCGAGCGCGCCACGCCGCAGGAGATCTCGCTCGACCTGTCGCTCGAGGTGGAAACCGCGCCGTCGGAGGCCAGCGATTCGGTAGCCGACACAGTCGACTACCTCGCGGTGGTCGAACGCGTCGGCGCGCTGGTGCGGTCGACCGAGAACAAGCTGGTGGAACGGCTGGCTTCGCGGATCGCCGATCTGGTCCTCGACGACCGTCGCGTCAAGCGCGTCGAGGTCACGCTTCGCAAGCGCGCCGCGTCGTTGCCGGGGGCGAATGCCCGCGCCGGCATCGTGCTCGTGCGCCCATGACGCTTGGTCCCGACGAACGGCGGCGCTTGCTGCGCGTGGCGCGCGGCGCGATCGCTCGCGCCGTCGGGGCGTCGGGCGGCGAGGAAACCGAACGAGTAACGGCCGGGCACGAGAGCGAGATCCCAGATGCGGCCCCGGGCGCCTTCGTCAGCCTCCATCGCCGTCGCGACGGCGAGCTGCGAGGCTGCATCGGTTGCTTCGAGGGCCGCGGGCGCCTCGCCGAGACCGTGGCGCGGATGGCCGTGGAGGCGGCGCTCAGGGACCCGCGCTTCGAGCCGGTGCGCGCCAACGAACTAGCCGGGCTGACGCTCGAGATCTCGGTGCTCAGCCCGATGACGGACGTCGCCGACCCCGCGGCGGTCGAGGTCGGGCGCCACGGCGTCGTCGTCAGCTGCGGGGGGCGCCGCGGCGTGCTGCTACCGCAGGTTGCGACCGATCACGGTCTCACGCGCGAGCAGTTTCTCGAGCACACCTGCCTCAAGGCTGGCCTCGATCCGAACGCCTGGCGCAAGCCCGGCACGCGCATCCAGACATTCACCGCCGAGGTCTTCTCGGAGGATGCCGTCGGCGACTGACGGCTGCCTGGGCACGGCTCAGTCGCCGCGCCCGAGCTTCTCGGCCAGGCGGCGGTTCACCATCGGCGGCACCAGGCTCGACACGTCGCCGCCGAAGCGCATGACTTCCTTCACACGTCGCGAGCTGACGAAGAAGTTCGACTCGGAGGTCATCATGAAGAGGGTTTCGATGTCGGGGTAGAGACGGCGATTCATCATCGCCATCTCGTACTCGTACTCGAAGTCCGAGAGCGCTCGCAGCCCGCGCATCACCACCCGCGCGCCGCGTGTACGGGCGTAGTCGACCAGCAATCCCTCGAAGCTCTCCACCGTCACGTCGCTGCGCCGGTTCACGGCCTCACGCACCAGCTCGATGCGCTCTTGGGTGGTGAAGAGCGTGGTCTTCTCGATGTTGCGCGCGACGGCCACGATCAGGTGGCCGAAGAGCCGCACGCCGCGCTCGATGAGATCGAGGTGGCCGTTGGTGACGGGGTCGAACGAGCCGGGATAGATGGCGACGGCGTTCATCGGGCCTCGTGTGCGGTCGATGCGTGCTCCCAGAAGGCGAGCGCCGTCGAACCGTAGCGTCGTTGATCGGTGAGCGCGAGTGTCGGGATCGCGAGGGGGGGTAGCCGGCGCGCGTCGTGCTCCACGACCAGTCGGCCGTGAGGGGCGAGCAGCCGTGGCAACAGCGGGTGCGCGAGCGTGCGATCGCGCGCGTCCCCGTCGTACGGCGCGTCGACGAGGATCAGGTCGAACGGCGCACCGTCCTGCGCCAGCCGCGCGAGCCCTTCCGGCAAGGCGAGCTCCCGAACGTGCGCCCTCTGGGCGAGCCCCGTGGACTCGAGGTTGGCGCGGATCAACGCGACCGTGGCGCGGTCGTGCTCCACGAAGACCGCCGACGCGGCGCCCCGCGACAACGCTTCGATCCCCAAGGCTCCGGTTCCTGCGAACAGATCCAACACCGAGCTCCCCTCGAGGTCACCGAGGATCGAGAACAGCGCCTCGCGCACTCGGTCCAGGGTGGGTCTCAGGCCGGGCCGATCGATCGACCGGAGTCGACGCCCGCGAGCCGATCCAGCGACCACGCGCACCAGGGATGCTCCGCTCGCCCACGCCCGCTCTCGTCGCGCGCACTCGCGCGCACTCCGCACCGCGCCGGCACGAAGCGCGAGCGCTCGCATGGCTAGCATTCGCCTCCACCCCCGTCAACCGCCATCCATGCGGAATCACGAGCGATGGCGCTCACAGCCAGTGGCGCAGCGCGTACCACATGCGCCCCTGAAGCCGTTGCCACACGGTGCGCTGCCGCCACCGATCGAGCGTCACCTCACGGCTTCGGACGACGTCGTGAGCGAAGAGCTCATCCATCGCACGCCCCAACGATTCACCTTTCACCGCCACCACCACCTCCAGGTTGTGACGGAAGCTGCGATGGTCGAGGTTGTACGAACCGATCACCGACCACAGGCCGTCGACGCACACGGTCTTGGCGTGGAGCACGCGGTCCGGCCACTCGTGGATGCGCACACCATGCTCGAGCAGCCGTCCGTAGAGGTGGCGCGTGGCGTGCTGGACCGCAGGCACGTCGCTCACGCCGCCCAAGAGCACGTGGACGTCCACGCCGCGCTTCACGGCGGCGAAGAGTGCCCGCTGCAGGCCGCGGTCGGGGATGAAATAAGCCTGCGTCAGGTGGATCGAGCGCTCGGCGCGATGGAACGCGGTCAGGTAGCCGCGCCGGATGGTGTGGCGCTTGCGCCATTCGCGGTTGGCGAGGGCCACGACCGTGTGATCGCCGTGCGCGAGTGCGTGGGTGTGGGGGAGGTAGCGGTGGGGAGCCAGCTCTTCGCCGGTCGCTGACCACCAGCCGCGCCGGAAGATCTTCGCCAGCTCGCGTGCGGCGGGTCCGGCAATGCGGAGGTTGGTGTCGCGCCATTCGGGCTCGCCAGGGTTGAGTGGCCGGTGCTCGTCGCAGAGGTTCGAGCCGCCCACGAACGCGACGCGCCCATCCACCACGAGGATCTTGCGGTGGTCGCGGCGATGCCAGAAACGGGGTGCAGGGGTGAGGCGGAGCGGCCGGTAGAACGCGAAGCGCCCGCCGGCGTCCTCGATCGTTCGGACCAAGGTGCTGCTGGCGAAGATCGATCCCACGGCATCGGCGAGAACCCGCACCTCGACGCCAGCTCGCGCTTTGGCGGCGAGGGCACGGGCGAAGGCCCAGCCGGTCTCGTCGCTCTGGATGCGGTAGGTCTCGACGTGGACGTGATCCTCGGCGCTCGCGATCGCTTCCAGCATTCGCGGAAACGTGTGCGCGGCGTCGGCGAGAAGTGTGACGTCGTTGCCGGCGACCGCCGGCCCAAGCGGTATCCCCAGGTCTTGCGACGCGCGCGCACGCCGGCGCCGGCGAGCTCGTTCCACGAGGTCCATCGCCGCGAAGTGTATGAGACCAAGACCCAAGGGGGCACCTCGCACGCGGTCGGCGAATCCGTCGTCGAAGCGTCTCGGGTTGCGCGTCCGAGGGGCATCGCGTAACGTCCCGCCCCGCCGAGCGCGACGCCTCGTTCGCATTGGGTCGGCCGTCGTGCGTACACATCGGCCGTCGTGCGCCGCGCCCGATGGTTTCGCGACTTCGCTCTCGCTCCGACCGTTCCCGGTGAATCCGCCCGACGCTGAGCCGTGGTCGTTTCCCTACGCGCCCGTGCCGCACGGGGGGGGCGTGTGGCTCGAGGGGGTGGCAGGTGCGCTCCTGGTGGTGCACGCGCTGGCGGCGATCGCGTTGCTCGGCGCCACCACCCACGACGCGGTCTTGGTGATCGGGTTTCTGCGCGGCCAATTCGGCCGTGCGGGGCTCGAGCGGCTCTACGTTCGCATTCAGCTCGTTGCGTACCTGGCGACGTTCGCGCTGGGCGCCGTCGTCTACCCCGCGTACCGAATCTACGTGCGCGCGGCGGTCTTCGATCGCTGGGCACCCTGGGCATCCAATCTCTTCGACATCAAGGAGAACTTCGCGGCGCTCGGCCTACCCGTGGTGCTGGCGTATGCGTGGCTGCGAGCACGCTTCGATCCCCGGAAGGACGTCGCATGGCGGCCGCTCTACGCAGTGCTCGGCCTCACGGCGGCGGCGCTGGTTTGGTTCCAAACCGTGGCGGGCCTGGTGTTGGTCGCGGAGCGCGGGCTGTGAGCGAGCGACGAACGCTCTCGCCCACGTCGCTTCGCGCCGTCACCGGCGCAGCCTTCGTCGTGGCCTTCGCGTTGGCGTTCACGAGCACGTCGTTTCGCACCGTCGCGGTTCCCTGGTACGAGCCGTTGGCGCGGCGCTGGGTGGTGGCCAGCCAGGCCGGCACTCCCGCGAGCCCCGCGATGGACTGGTACGGGCGTGGATTGCTCGCGTTGGGCGTGGCGACGCTGGTCGCGATCGCAACCGCATTCGTTGCGCGCGTGGTGGGGCGCGAGCCGCGCGAGCACGAATTCGGCCCCACCGCGCTGGCCATCAACGTGGGGGTGCTCTTCTGGCTGTGCGCGATCGCCTACGCATGGACACTGGCCCACCGCTCGCTCCCGCCGACGCCGCCGATGGCGTTCGAGGTGCGTGCGGGCACCGTCGCGGCGGAGAGAAGACCGTGAGCTCGCGGCTGCACTTCGGGAGCGGTCGCTGGTGCACGTCGATCACGTTGGCGATCACGCTACTCGCCTTGTCGCGGCCGGTCCACGCCAGCGTCGAGGATCTCTACGGCTCGGGCGGCCGCGGTCCGGCGCTCGCCGGCGCGCTGACAGCGGCCTGTCGCGGTCCCGAGGCGACGTTCTACAACCCTGCGGCGCTCGCGCACTCGGATTCGTTGAGCCTCTTCGCGAGCGTGGCGCTCTTCACCCAGGATCTGGAAGCGGGAGTCGCGGGGAGCGTCGAGGATCCGAACGTGGGCGTGTCGGCGGGAGTCGCGACCCCGATCCCCCTCGGCGGCCCGCTCGCGGATCGCCTCTACTTCGGGTTCGTGCTGCACCTGCCTACCGACGACGCCCGCGTCATCCGCATCGAGCTGCCGAGTCTCGAGGACCCGTACTTCCTGCCGTACCAGAACGCGACCGAGCGGGCGATCATCGCCACCGCGCTCGGCATCCGCCTGTTCCCGGGTTTTCGTCTGGGCGCCGGCCTCGAGATCCACCTCCTCGACTCCCCGAACTCGGTGACCGGGTCGGTGGGACGCACCGGCAGCTTCGAGCTCTCGACCGATCTCGAGCTTCTCGGCGACTACATGGCGCGCGTCGGCTTCGAGCTCGATGGCTCGGCGATCGCGCCGTCGCTCGACGCGTGGTCGTTCGGCATGGTGTATCGCGACAGCTTCAAAGAGGACTTTGCGCTGCCGGCGGATTTCGACCTCGGTTTTCCGGCGACGCTCGAGCTCAGCAGCCAGTCGTTCTTCGTCCCGCGCGAGCTCCTCGCAGGCGTCGCGTGGCGTCCGGCGCCGGGCTGGTCGCTCACCACCGACGTGGCGTGGGAACGCTGGTCGGAGCTGCCGTCGCCGCGCATTCGCGTGGCCGTGGTTGGCCTCGACGGGCTGCTGCCCGATCCCAGCCTCGCCGTTCTCGAATCGCCGGTACCCGATCCTCGGGTTTCGGACACCGTTTCCCCTCGCCTCGGAATCGAGCGCGACTTTGGTGTCGCCGACGCAGACTGGCCCTTCGTGCTCCGGCTCGGCTACGCGTACGAGCCTTCGCCTGGCGATCCCCACGACGATCCATTGCTCTTCTTCAACGCCCGCCACGTGGTGACGTTGGGGCTCGATTGGGTGGTCGGCGAGCCCTGGCTCGAGCCCGACGACCCGCGCCTCGAGATCGAGACCTACGCGCAGGCGCACGTTCTCGCCAGCGAGCGGCGGCTGGTGCCCGCGGCCGTCTCGCCCACCGACAGCGACGTGACGGTGACGGGACGTGGATGGCTGGGTGTGTACGGAATCTCCTTGCGAGTGACGTTCCCATGAATCCGCGACCGACGACGCGGCGCGCGCGGGTGGTCGGCAGCGCCGTGCGGATGCTGGTCGTGTCGGCGTGCGCGGTGACGTGGGGTGACCGCGCGTGGGCGCATCCCTTCGATCTCTTCGGCTACGGCTCGCGCGCCGCGGCGCTCGGCAACGCGTACACGGCACTCGCGGATGGCTTCGAGGCGAGCTACTACAACCCGGCTGGAGTCGTCGGAGGCTCGGACGTGCGCCTCGGACTCGGCTATCTCCAGACGTTCTCGGACCTGTCGCTGAACGGTGAAGCGTTGGAGCTTCGCGAGACCAAGTTGGGGGCGTTGGTCGCGGGATTCTCGGCCAGCGGGCAGATGGGTGGACGCGGCGTCGGCATGTCGTTCGGCTTCCTGCTACCGAACGAGGGCGTGATCCGCGCCAGCTCCCTCGAACCGTTGCAGCCGAACTACGTCCTGCTTCTCAACCGCACGCAGCGCGCGGAGATCCTCTTCACCGCTGGCGTCGAGATCATCCCCGGCCTCGATTTCGGTGCGGGCTTCTCGCTCGGCGCCGAGCTCGGTGGTGAGGTGTCGGTGCAGGCCACGGCGTTTCCGCAATCGGCGGAGGGCTCGGGTACCGTCGAGATCGGCTCCCGCTTCTTCCCGACCGCCGGGCTGCGCTGGCGACCGGCCGAGGCGTGGCGCCTCGGGTTGGCTTATCGCGGAGAGACCACGTTCCCGTTGCGCATCCCTGCGGCGATCGCGTTGCTGGTGGTGCCCGACTCCTCGCTCGGCGCGGACATCCTGTTGTTGGTCGATCAAACCTTCTATTACACGCCCCAGCAGGTCGCCGCCGGTGTGGCGTGGGATCCCTCCAGCGAGCTCACGGTGAGCGCCGATCTCACGTGGTGGAACTGGAGCGCCGCCGAAGATCCGGGAGTGCGTGGCGAGGTGAAGGTGGGCGGTGCGCTGGGAGCGCTGCTGCCCGTGCCGACCATTCGCGCACCGATCGACCCCGACTTCCACGACGTGTTCACGCCGCGCCTCGGCATCGAGTGGCGCCCACCGGATGCGCCGCTCGGTCTCGCAGCCGTGCGCGTGGGGTATGGCTACGAGCCGACTCCCACGCCGCGTCCGATCGGCGTGCAGAACCTCCTCGACTCGGACAAGCACGTCGTTTCCGCCGGGCTCGGCTTCGCGTTCCGCGATCCGTGGGGAATCCTGCTTCACGACGCGACCATCGACGTCCACGCGCAGTACTTCCGCTTTGCGAGTCGCACCGCCGCAAAGACCGATCCGACCGATCCCGTGGGCGATCTCGTGTTCGGCGGGGATCGCTGGGTCGCGGGCGCCTTGCTCACCATCCACTTCTGAGCGCGTCGTTTCATGAGCTCCGTCGCCTTCTCGCTGCCGTGTCGTTCGCTCAGGGTTGGCGCTGCCGCGACGGCGATGGCCGCGCTGCTAGCGGGCTGTGGCGCCAACAAGTTCAGCGAATCGAGCGACGGGATCCCGTTCTTCGGCACCGATGCGTGGCAGAAGATCGACCAGCTCCCCGAGCGCTCGAACGCTCTCGGAGTCCAAGCCGTGAACCTGGCGGCACCCTTCGGCGATCAGCTTCACGATCCGTGCGCCATCACCCTGGCTGACGGCAGCACGGCCCTTTACTTCACCCGCGATGCGGCGAACGCGATCGGCCGCACTCACGCAGCCGGCGACGGCTTCGCGTGGGAGCCCACGGGCGTGGTGATGCGCGCCAGCGAGGCGTGGGAGCTGGGAAGCGTGCGTGGGCTCTCGGCCATCGAGCGTGCTGACCACTTCGAGGCTTGGTACGCGGGCGGTGACGGCGCTGGCATCGGTCGGGCGGTTTCGGTGGACGGCATCCGCTGGACCATAGAGCCGCGCACGCCGGTCCTGGTTGCCACCGAAACGTGGGAGCGCGGCTCGGTGCGCGCGCCTGCCGTGGCCGTCGCGCCCGATGGGCGGTTGTGGATGGCCTACGAGGTGGGTAACGGCGCAGCGCTCGCCATCGCTAGCTCGGACGACGGCCTCTCTTGGACACGCATCGGTGCCAACTCGAACGGCGACGTCGGTGCGATTCTCGAGCCGGGTGATCCGGGTGCCTGGGACGCGGCGCGCGTGGCCGCCCCAGCGCTCGCCATCGAGCGCACCGCCGCGGGCCGCACGGTGTTCCGCCTGTGGTTCGAGGGAATGGCGGACAACGATCATTCGATCGGTGAGGCAGCTTCCTACGACGGTCGCACCTGGACGCCGTCGCCGTACAACCCGGTGCTCGCCGAGTCGCCGCCGCTCGGGCTCACGATCGGTGCCGACGAGCGTGAGCCGTGGGTGCTCGGCGCGGCGGGTGCACGCCGCCTCTACTTCGTCACCACGCAGCTCGACCCGCCCGCCCAGGGGCTCGCCACGGCCGTCGATCACTCTCCGTAAGTGCCCAAGAACGCGGCGAAAATTGACGCCTCGTCTAGGCGTGTGGTAACGCTACTCGCGGACGTGAGGAGGCTCAAGTGGCCGGGAAGATCCTGCTGGTCGACGCAGACGAGAACAGCCAGCGCACGCTGGAGCTCACGCTTCACGCGGAGTTCTTCGAGGTCGTGACCGTTGCCAGCGCAGCGGCGGCGCTCGATCACCTGGCGCAGAATGAACCGTCGCTGGTGCTCGCTGCGGCGCAGCTCCCGGACGGCAGCGGCGCCGATCTGCTTCGTGAGATCCGACTGCAGCCGGAGACCGCCGGGATTCCCAATCTGCTCATGGGCGAAGACGCTGCGGTGCTCGAAGCCGCGGTGCGCGGCGGGGGCATCGACGGGATCGTGGGGCGGCCGTTTCGCTCCAAGGAGCTCGTCGATCAGATCTACCGCTTGATGCGCGAGCCGGGCACCGGCTCGCTCCCCGGCGGTGGGCCCGGCGATGGACTCGAGATGGACTTGACCACCGCGGCGCCGCGCGCGGGTCGCGCGGCGCCGGGCAGCGCGGACGGCCCCGAGTCCGCAGAGGTCGTGGATGGCGCAGGCGGCTTCTTCGACCTCGCGGGCGAGCTGGACCGTGGCGATTCGGTTGCCTCCAAGCGTCCCAAGGGGCTCAAGTCGCGCGCCGAGGAGCTCGCCGAAGAGATCGGCTTCGGTACCGGTGGCGATCGCACCGTGGTCGTGAGCCGTGACGACCTTCAGGCGTTGCGCAGCACGATGGGCGTTGCGCGGGCCGCTCAAGAAGCCCGCGCCGAGGCCAAGCCCGAAACCAGCAGCCACACGCTCATGATGTCGAAGGATGAGCTCGACGCGCAGCTCAAGGCCAAGAAACCAGGCGACGGCGGGGACGACGAGATCGCCAACTACCAGACCATGATGATGAGCCGCGACGAGCTCGCGGACCTGCGGGAGAAGGTGCGCGCTGGCGCACCTTCCGGCCCCGCCAAGCAGCCCGCTGCTGCCACGATCACACCCATCGGCGGTGTGCGTGCGCGCGACACCGGCGCCACGGGGCCCGCGACGGGCGGTGCCGGCGCCCCGTCGAGCGCGGCGACACTTCGACCCAAATCGACCGGTGCGCCTGGCTCCGACGAATCGATCGAAGCGATGGTGCGCAGCGCGACCCACGCCACGGAAGAAGAGCTGCTCAGGGTGTTGCAGAAGATTCGCCCCGACATGGCCGACGCCGTACGCAAGGTTGCACACCAGCTCGTCGAGCGCATCGCGCGACGGGTGGCGTTGGAGACCGCGGAGAAGCGTGTCGAGGAAGAGATTGCCCGCATCCGCAAAGCGGCTCGCGCCTGAGCGCGCGGCGCGCCGCGGTGACGGATCGGGCGCACGCCTCGTTTCCCGTGCGGCGTAGCTGACGCCGGGCCTGGTCCGGGATAGCTTTCGGCGATTCTCACGGCGCTCACGGCGCCGAAGCCTTCACCCGCAGGAAGACGAGCGCGACGCGGTTTCGTGTCGGCGCTCGCGGACGCGCGAGAGCGACCAAGCCGATGAGCCCGAAGACCCTCGCCAAGGCCTACGAGCCCCACGCGGTCGAGGACCGCTGGGTGCGTGCGTGGGATGAAGCGCACGCTTTTCGCGCCGATCCGAGTCGCGGCGGCGAGCCGTTCTCGATCGTGATCCCGCCCCCCAACGTGACCGGCTCGCTGCACATCGGTCACGCGCTCAACAACACGCTCCAGGACGTGCTGGTCCGCTACCGGCGCATGGACGGGCGCAACGTGTTGTGGGTGCCGGGCACGGACCACGCGGGGATCGCGACCCAGAACGTGGTCGAACGTCAGCTCGCGGCGGAGGGAAAGACGCGCGAGTCGCTCGGACGCGAGGCCTTCGTCGAGCGCGTGTGGACGTGGAAGGCCGAGTCGGGCGGGCGCATCCTGGCGCAGCTCGAGCGGCTGGGAGCGTCATGCGATTTCTCCCGTGAGCGCTTCACGATGGACGAGGGGCTGTCGCGAGCGGTGCGCGAAGTCTTCGTTCGGCTCTTCGAGGAAGGCCTGATCTACAAGGGCGACTACATCATCAACTGGTGCCCGCGCTGCCAGACTGCGCTCAGCGATCTGGAGGTCGAGCGCGAAGATCGTCCGGGTCACCTCTGGCACCTCGCGTATCCATACGCCGACGGCAGCGGCACGGTGGTGGTCGCGACCACACGCCCCGAGACCATGCTCGGCGACACCGCGGTGGCGGTGCATCCCGAGGACGAACGCTACGCCGCGCGCATCGGCGCCGAGCTGGTGTTGCCGCTGGTCGGTCGCCGCATCCCGATCGTCGCCGATTCGGTGGTGAGCCGCGAGTTCGGCACCGGCGCCGTCAAGGTCACGCCGGCCCACGACTTCGCCGACTTCGAGCTCGGCATGCGGCATGGCCTGGAGCGCATCCAGGTGATGGGGCTCGACGCGCGCATGACCGCCGCCGCCGGTGGCTACGCCGGGCTCGATCGCAACGAATGCCGCAAGCGCATCGTCGCTGATCTGGATGCGGCCGGCGTTCTCGAGCGTGTCGAGGACTACAAGCTGGGCGTGGGCGTGTGCTACCGCTGCAAGACCGTCGTCGAGCCGATGATCTCCAAGCAGTGGTTCGTGAAGACGGCACCATTGGCGGAGAAGGCGCTGGCAGCCGTGCGCGAGGGGCAAACGCGCATCATCCCGTCGCAGTGGGAAAAGACCTACTACGACTGGATGGAGAACATCCGTGACTGGTGCATCTCGCGTCAGATCTGGTGGGGTCATCAGATCCCCGCCTGGACGTGTGGTGCGTGCGGCGAGCTGATCGTGGCGCGCGAGGATCCGAGCGCCTGCACGAAGTGCGGCGGAGGATCGCTCACGCGCGAGACCGACGTCCTCGATACCTGGTTCAGCTCGGCGTTGTGGCCGTTCTCGACGCTCGGCTGGCCCGAGCGCACCGTCGACCTCGCCACTTACTACCCGACCACGGTGCTGGTGACCGGCTTCGACATTCTCTTCTTCTGGGTCGCCCGCATGATGATGATGGGCATCCACTTCATGGGAAAGCCGCCCTTCGGCGACGTCTACATCCACGCGCTGGTGCGCGACGCCGAAGGCCAGAAGATGAGCAAGTCGAAGGGCAACGTGGTCGACCCGCTCGAGGTGATGGAGCGTTTCGGCACCGACGCGCTGCGCTTCACGCTCTTGGCGCTGGCGGCGCAAGGCCGCGACATCAAGCTCGCCGAGGAGCGGATCGAGGCGTCGCGGCACTTCATGAACAAGCTCTGGAACGCGGCGCGCTTTTGTTTCATGCACGTCGAAGAGGCGGGTCCGCTCGCTGCGGATTCGCGCGGCGCGCTGGGGCTCGCCGATCGTTGGATCCTCTCGCGGCTCCAGGACGCGACCGCGACCATCCGCGAATCACTCGACGCGTACCGCTTCAACGATGCGGCGCTTCGGGTGCACTCGTTCGTGTGGTCCGAGCTCTGCGATTGGTACATCGAGCTCGCCAAGCACGATCTCGGAAACGAGGCCGATCCCGGGCGGCGATCCACCGTGCGTGCCGTGTTGGCGCGAGTGCTCGGCGACGTCCTCAAGCTCGCTCACCCGTTCATCCCGTTCATCACCGAGGAGCTCTGGTCCGGCATGCCTGGTGCCGAGGGTTTGCTCGCCACTGCGCCGCTGCCTCGAGTGGACGAGCCATACGTCGATCGTGCCGCCGAGGGCACGATGGCGAGCTGGATCGAGATCGTCACCCGCATCCGCGACGTGCGCGCTCAGCTCGGTGTCGCGCCGCGCGAGCCCACGGACGTGCGCATCGTGACCCACGACGCGGAGCGCGCCGAACGTCTCACCCGCGACGCCGAGGTGCTGCGCCGTTCGGTGGCGGTGCGCACCCTCGAGATCGTGGCCGAGGGTGAGCGGCCCGAGGGTGCCGTCACCTCGGTGGTGGGCGCGATCACGGTGCACGTCGGCATCGGTGCGGGTGCCGACCTCGCTGCCATCCGCGAGCGGCTCGCCAAGGATCTCGCCAAGGCGCGGGTGGATCTCGACCACCACGCGAAGAAGCTCCGCAACGAGGGATTCGTGGCGCGCGCACCGGAGGACGTCGTCGAGAAGGAACGCGCCGGGCTCGCGCACGCCGAGGAGCGCATCGGCCGCATCGAGGCGATGCTTCGAACCCTCGACGAGTCGGGGCTCTGATGGAGGTCGGGATCGACCGCGACGAGCTCGACGCGCTGCTGCGTCGCGCGCTGGCGGAGGACCTCGGCCCGGGCGATTGCACGACGCTGGGCGTGGGGGTCGATCGCATCCCCGGTTCCGCGGTCATCGAGGCGCAGCAGCCGCTGGTGGTCGCCGGCCTGGCGGCCGCCACGCGCGTCTTCACGTTGCTCGAGCCGTCGGTGGCGATCACGCTTCTCGCCGCCGACGGCGATCACGTGGAGCGCGGCGCCACGCTGGCGCGCATTTCCGGCTCCTTCGGCACGCTGCTCGCGGGCGAGCGGCCGGCGCTCAACCTGCTCGGCCATCTGAGCGGCATCGCCACGCTCACGCGGTGCTTCGTCGATGCCGTCGCAGGCACCCGCGCCCACGTCGTCGATACCCGCAAGACCATCCCCGGGCTCCGGATGCTCGCCAAGTACGCGGTCCGGATGGGCGGCGGGCGCAATCACCGCATCGGCCTCTTCGACGCCGTGCTCATCAAGAACAACCACATCGACGCCGCCGGCGGCATCGCGGAGGCGCTGCGCCGCGTTCAGACGAGCGGTGCGCCGCGGCCGATCGAGATCGAGGTCCGCGATCTGGACGAGCTCGACCAGGCGCTCGCGTTCGATCCGGTCCCCGACTGGATCCTTCTCGACAACTTCGATCTCGCCCAACTCGTCGCGGCGGTGCGGCGCACCGCGCGCCGCGCCTCGCTCGAAGCGTCGGGTGGCATGAGCCTCGAGCGCGTCGCCGCGGTCGCCGCCACGGGCGTCGACCGAATCAGCGTCGGTGCGCTCACGCATTCGGCGCCGTGGGCCGACGTGCACATGGTGGTGGCGCGGGACCCGCGCCCCTGAGCGGCGCGGGCGTACGGCGGCGATGGCACTGGGGCGAGCGGCAGCAGCCTCGGACGGTCCGCCGATCCACCAGAGCGGGTGGTCGACGGCGGCGCGCGTGCTCGCGGCGCTGGAGGGTGCCGGCCAATCGCGGGTATCCGGCGAATCGCTGGCACGCTCGCTCGGGGTGTCGCGTGCAGCGGTGTGGAAAGCGATCGCGAGCTTGCGGCGTGCTGGTTGTGTCATCGACGCGTTGAGCGGCCACGGCTATCGGCTCATGACCATCGAAGATCGCTTGCGCCCCGAGCTGGTGACCCCGGCGCTCACCGCCCAGCGCTTCGGCAGGCTCATCGAGTGCTACGAGCTCCTCGATTCGACCATGGATACGGCCACCGCACGGGCGCGAGCCGGTAGCCCCGAGGGCGTCGTCGTGGTGGCCGAGACGCAGACCGCGGGGCGCGGCCGGCGGGGGCGGGTCTGGCATTCGCCGACGGGGATCAATCTCTACCTCTCCGTGGTCCTGCGCCCGGCAATTGCGACTCATCAAGTGGGGCCGGTGACGCTGGTGGCTGGTCTCGCGCTGGCGCGCGCGGTAGCCGAGGTCTCCGACGTGAGGCCGCGCATCAAGTGGCCGAATGATCTCTACTGCGGCACGCGCAAGCTCGCCGGCATCCTCACCGAGCTCAGCGCCGAGCTCGATCAGGTCCACCACGTGGTGGTCGGTGTCGGCCTCAACGTCAACGCCACCCTCGAGGACTTCCCTCCCGAGCTGCGTACGACGGCGACCAGCCTCCGCATCGAGTCTGGCGGGACGCCGTATCGGCGCGCGTTGGTGCTGGCGGCCTTCCTGAATCACTTGGAGCGCGCCTATGATCGCTTTGCTGCGGTCGGGCTCGAGCCTTTCCTCGTGGAGATCGAGGCGCTGAGCGCCGTGCGTGGACGGCGCATCGAGGTCGATCTCGGTGCCCGTCGCATCGTCGGACGTGCGCTCGGTTTGGAGTCGGATGGCGCGCTCGCCGTGGAGCTCGAGACCGGCGAGCGACTCGCGCTGCACTCGGGAGAGATCACCGCGTTCGCCGCGGAAGGAGCATCCGGATGCTGATGGTCGTGGACGTGGGGAACACCAACATCGTGCTCGGGCTCTTCGACGGCGAGCGCCTGGTGCAGAGCTGGCGCCTCACCACCGACAAGAGCCGTACCAGCGACGAGTACGGGATCTTGATCCACGAGCTCTACGCTCACCAACGTGTCCCCGAGCGCGACGTCACGGCGTGCATGGTGTCGTGCGTGGTGCCGCCCATGATCCCGACCGTCACGGAAGTGGCACGCAAGTTCTTCCACCTCGAGCCGCAGTTCGTCGGGCCCGGAATCCGAACGGGCATGGCGATCCTCTACGACAGCCCGCGCGAGGTCGGCGCCGACCGGATCGTGAACTCGGTCGCTGCCTACGAGAAGGTGAAGCGCGCGTGCATCGTCGTGGACTTCGGCACCGCCACCACCTTCGACGTGGTTTCGGGGCGGGGCGAATACCTGGGCGGTGCCATCGCACCCGGCCTCGGCATTTCCACCGAGGCGCTCTTTCAGCACGCCTCCAAGCTGCCGCGCGTCGAGCTGGTCCGCCCCCGATCGGCCATCGGCAAGACCACCGTCCACTCGATGCAGTCGGGGCTGATCTTCGGCTATGCCGGGCTGGTCGATGCACTGGTGCGTCGCATCGTGCAGGAGATGGGCGGCGAGAAGCCTGCGGTCATCGCCACGGGGGGGATCGCGCCATTGGTCGCCAGCGAGACCGAGACCATCGAAGAGGTCGACGAGCTGCTGACGCTCACCGGGCTGCGCATCCTGCACGAACGCAACCAGTGATCACCGGGTGCGGGCGGCCGATCCGGCTCGCCCGTGCCGTAGGCCCGGCGCGACGCCCAGTTTGGGCACTTCGATCCTCGGCTCTCGTGGCAGATTTCGGAAGAGATTCGTTGCTTTCCAGCGGATTCTTACGGTAGCTTCCAGCGGGTTCCTCGCTGCCTTGGGAGGTGCAGGAGCGAGGTCAACGAGCGGGTTCTCGAAGGGGGCCCTTCTTGGAATCTCAGAAGGTTCGGAATGTCGCGTTGATCGGTCAGGTGGGCACGGGGAAGACGACTCTCGGCGAGTCCATCCTCTTTCGTGCCAAGGCGATCGATCGGCTGGGCCGCGTCGACGAAGGCACTACCGTCCTCGACTTCGAGCCCGAAGAGATCAAGCGTCACGCGAGCGTGTCGAGCGCTTTCGGTAGCTTCCGCTGGAAGGGGCTCGACGTCACGGTCATCGATACCCCGGGAACCAGCGTATTCCTGGCGGATTCGTACACCTGTCTCGAGGCAGCCGACGCAGCGGTGCTGGTGCTCGACGGCCAAGGCGGAATCCGTATCCAGAGCGAGCGCCTGGCGGCGAAGGCACGCGCGCTGGGGCTGCCGCTGGTGGTGTTCGCCTCCAAGATGGATCGCGAGCGCGCCGATCTCGAGGCGCTGGTCGCGGAGGCGGGCGAGCGGTTCGGTCAGCGCTTGGTGCCGGTGAGCATCCCGATGATGGCGCACGGCACCATCGGCGGGGTGGTCGATCTGCTGCACGCGCGGACCTACGTGGGTGCGCTCGCAGACGGCGCGGAAGCGAAGGAGGCGGAGGTTCCTGCCGAGATGCGGGGCGTGGTCGATGCGGCGCGCAAGGCCTTGGTCGAGGCGGTGGCGGAGACCGACGACGCGTTGCTCGAGCGCTATCTCGAGGACGAGCACCTGAGCGACGACGACGTCGAGCACGCCTTCGACGCCGCCGTGCGCGCCGGCAAGCTGGTGCCGATGGTGACGGGATCCGGCCTTCGCGGCGTGGGCATGGAAGTACTCATGGACCTCGTCATCCGTGCGGTACCGCCGCCCACCGAGCACGCAGCGGTGGCAGGCACCGATCCCAAGACCAACGCCGAGGTCGTGCGCAACGCGGACCCGGCGGCACCGTTCTCGGCACGGGTGGTGAAGACCATTGCCGATCCGTTCGCCGGCCGTGTGACCGTGTTCCGGGTGATCTCCGGGACGCTCGGCCCCGACTCGAACGTCTACAACTCGACGCGCCAGGTACGTGAGCGCTTCGGTCACCTGTTCGTCCTCGAAGGCAAGAAGCAGATCGCCGTCGACTCCGCGGGACCC
The DNA here is from genome assembly GCA_964450125.1 of uncultured bacterium. Classification (GTDB taxonomy): domain Bacteria; phylum JADJOY01; class JADJOY01; order JADJOY01; family JADJOY01; genus JADJOY01. Next base: position 1,733 of record CAYVDO010000101.1, on the reverse strand, counting down.
GGGAGCATCGTGGCGGTCGCCAAGCTCAAGGAGACGCTGACGGGCGACACGCTCTGCGACGAAAAGCATCCCATCGTCTACCCGCCGCTCAAGGAATACCCGGCGGCGGTCACGTTCGCGGTCCAGGCGGCATCGCGGGGGGACGAGGACAAGCTCGCCACGGCATTGCACCGCCTGCGAGAGGAGGACCCGTTCATCCGCGTGGGCCGCGATCCGCAGACCTCGGAGACGCTGCTCTCCGGGTTGGGACAGGCACACGTCGAGGTGACGGTCGAGAAGATCCGCCGCAAGTTCGGCGTGTCGGTCGAGCTCAAGGAGCCGAAGGTGCCGTATCGCGAAACCATCCGCGGTCGCACCCAGATCCAAGGCAGACACAAGCGCCAGACCGGCGGGCGCGGTCAGTACGGCGACGCCTGGCTCGAGATCGAGCCGATGCCACGCGGCGGCGGCTTCGAGTTCGTCGACAAGATCGTGGGCGGCGTGGTGCCGCGGCAGTACATCCCCTCGGTGGAAAAGGGCGTGCGCGATGCGATGACGCGCGGAGTGGTCGCGGGTTATCCGGTCGTGGACGTGAAGGTCACGCTCTTCGACGGCTCGTACCACGACGTCGATTCGTCGGACATGGCGTTCCAAATCGCGGCCTCGAAGGGTTTCAAGAAGGGCTTCCTGCAGTGCTCGCCCGTGCTGCTCGAGCCCGTGGTGCACCTCGAGATCAGCGTTCCCGACGATTGCATGGGCGACGTGAACGGGGACATCATCCGCCGGCGTGGACGGGTCGTGGGCATGGATTCGGGCGGCGGCATGCAGACCATCAAAGCCTCGGCGCCCTACGCCGAGGTGCTGCGTTACGCCGCGGACCTGAAGAGTCTCACGGGTGATCGGGGCGACTTCACGCTGGAGTTCTCCCACTACGACGAGGTGCCCGGTCACATCGCCGAGAAGATCATCGCTGCCGCACGCCGTCCGGACGAGGAAGAGGAGTAGTGGGAGTGCCGCCGACGATCCCGATCGAGATCGACGAAGAGCTGGCAGTCCTCGTCGCACCCGACGCGAAGCCGTTCGCCCGCAAGGCCTTTCTCGACGGTTACGCAGCCCATCCGCCCGAATGGCAGGTGAAGGGGCTCTTCATCCTGGCGTGCTCGGGTGGAGGACAGGCGGCGGAGTCCGCCGATCGGCTGCGCAAGCTCGCGCCCAACGTCGTCGACGATGCGTACAAGACGCGTCGGCTGGAACGGGAGATCTTGGACTTCCTCGCCAAGGAGTTCGCGACTCACGCGCCGTTTCTGGGGCGCCTCATCCTGAACAACGACCTCAGCGAGGACGCGTTCCACTACTTGATCATCAACGGTACCGACGCCGTCATCGACACGGTGCGGCGCCGCAACATGAACTTGCTCAACTCGCCTCCGGTGATCGAGGCGTTGTTCGAGAACTCCAAGGTGCGCAAGGGCACCGTCGATCGCATCCTCCAGATCTTGGGTTTGGAGGTGAGGGTCTCCGTCGACGACGACGAGCCGCCGCCCGCTGCCGCCCTCGACGAGGAGCCCGAGACCGGAGACGCGGTGGAGCTCGATCCAGCGTCCCCCACCCAACGCCGCGTCCGCCGCCCGCTCTCTGGCGGCGAGGACGACGAAACGGCCAGCGCAAACGCGTTCAACCCCGATCTCTTCCGGAGTTTCCTGGAGGGGCGGGAATTCAACTTTGCCGCCGAGCTGATGGGCGAGGACCGCGGT
>CAYVDO010000100.1:0-21123 GCA_964450125.1 uncultured bacterium | reverse complement strand
GAGGGCCCGGCTCCGTCCGGGCCGGGTCCGATCCCGGCGTGGCCGCGGAATCGATCCGTATGCGGGCGGAGGCTCGTCCCTCGCCGGATTCCGATGAGCTGCCCGGCCGGGGACAAGCCCCGGCCCTACATCCGGCCGCCCCGCGCGCTTCATCCGCTGGAGGGCGGCGCTCCGTCGCCGCCGCGGTTCTCCGCTGGGCCATCGCCGCCATGGCGGTGGGCGCGCTCGTGGTCGCCGTCCTGATGTGGACCGGCAATTTCCCGCCGGAAATCAGCGGGCGGGGGCGATTCGTGTCTCAGGGTGATGGCACGGTGATCGACACGCAAACGGGCTTGCAATGGGCCGCGCAAGACAACGGCTCGGACGTCGACTGGCCGAGCGCCAAGCGCTACGCCGAAAGCCTCACGCTGGCAGGGCACTCGGATTGGCGTCTGCCGACGCAGGATGAGCTGTATGCGCTGTACCAGGCTGGAAAGTCATCGGGTCGGTCCTACCGCCCGGCGTGCACGACTTCCGACTCCTCAGCCTGGACGGTCGACTCGCCCTCGGGCATCCGCCTATCGTGTGTGTGGATGTGGGCCGCAGAAACGCGCGGCTCGGAGGCGGCCTACGTGTATTTCAGCTTTGGCTACCGGGTCTTCATCCGCCAGGACTACTCCAACGGCCCCCGGGTTCTGCCGGTTCGTTCCCGCAATTGAGACTTGGATGCGTCGATTCTCTCGCTTCACCCCCGCCCTACGGTTCGGACACCATACGGCGGTACCAGCGCCCAGCTGTTCGCGTAGCGCCGCGGCTTGTCTGTCCCCGGCCATGCGCGAGCCGCGGACCGGACTCGTTGGTGGTCGGTTCCGATCCGCCCGCCCCATCGCGGCAACGCCGCGATGGTTCCCCCACACCCAACTCGTCTTGCCTCGCTCGTCGTCGCGCCGGGCGTGGTGGTGTGGGAACGACTACGCGGCGCGGGCGTCGAGGTCTTCGCCGCGGATCCACCAGGCGTGGAAGCCGATCGGCACCCGCTGTGGCACGTGCAAGCGCGCCACGGGTTTCCCGGCGACGTCGCGAGCGTCGAGGATGACCAGCTCGGAAAGCTCGGTGGTGGTGTCGTGGACGAAGGTGACGAGCCAGCCGTCGTCCTCATCCACGCCGCCGGAGCGCGGCGCGAACACGACCTCGCCGCCGAATCGGCCAGCACCGTAGCGGTGGTGATCCGAGGTGCCGCGCGCCAGGTCGTATTTGATGACGCCGTCGAAGTAGAGCTCGCTCGCCTCCGCGATGCTCGGGTTGTAGCTGATGGAGCTACGGGCCCCGAGCCGCAGGTTGTTCATGCGCGGGAACTCGGTGGGACGATCGTCGAGACGTTCTTCGCTCACGGCGCCGCTGCGTAGATCGAAGCGCCAGCGGGTCAGGAATGGATTCAGCTCCAGGAAGAAGAGCCGTGGAATCTTGCCGTCTCCCTCGGGAGTTTGCGGGAGCGGATTCTCGATCCGGCACGCCGTCAGCTCGATCACGTCGCCGTCCTCGAAGGCGTTGATGGTGTGGTACGCGTAGCACGGCGGAGCCTCGAACCAGCGCACGTCGGCGTTGGTGCCGTGGCGGGGCACGATGCCGAAGCGGCTCGGGAGGTTGCTGTCGAAACCGACCCGTCGGCGGCCGCTTTCGAGCCGCGACGTGTCCCAGAGCATCGGGAAGTCGAGGAAGATCGTGTAGCGCTCGGTGATCGCGATGTCGTGGAGCAACCGCGGACCGGGAAGCTCGATGGGAGTGGTGGTGACGCGCGATCCGTCGGCGGATGCCACGCCGTAGGTCAGGTAGGGCGCGCGGTAGGGCGAGTAGTCGAAGAACACGAGCTCGCCGGTGCGTGGATCGAGCTTGGGATGCGAGGCGAGCCCGCACGTGAGGCGCCCGCCGTAGTCGTACGTCCCGACCGTGTCGAGCGACGGCACCTCGATCGCGTAGGGCTCGCCGCCCAGCCACCAGGTCGCGAGCAAGCGGCCGTTGTGCCAGACCAGATCGGTGTTGGCGGTGTCCTTGTCGGGCGCGGCTCTGCGCTCAGGAGGGATGGGGTCGAGGATGCCGCCCCACAGCGCTCGGCCCGCGGCTTCCTCCTCCAGGAATGCGCGGGTGCGGACGAAACGGTTCACGTAACTCGCGCGACCCTCTTCGAGACGCACGCCGTGAATCATCGCGTCGCCGTCGAACCAGTGGTAACGGCCGGGTGGCGGGAAGCGAGGATTGGTGCCGTTGCGCACGAACATCCCCCGAAGCTCGCGCGGGACCTCTCCCTCGATGGTACGCAGGTCGTACGCGGTGATCTCCTGCGATTGGGGAGCGAACGGCCCGCTCAGGTAAGGGTTCGTCGTCGCGAGTGACGGTGCGCTCATTCGATGGGCTCCTGGATCGCCACGGGTTGCAGAGTGGGGGAGGCTACCGATCGCGGCCTGCGTCGCGCAACGTCGATGGAGTCGGGCTCCGCGACTTGAAGCGTCCGGTGGAACCGTTTACGACTGCGGCAACCACTCTCGAAGGAGATGAATCATGCGATGGGCCAAAGCGGTTGGTTTCGGTGTGGCGGTGCTCGCGCTCCCGGCGTGCGCAGGCGCAGGGGGATTCCGTCAATTTGCCGAGGTGAATCCCAACGAGCGCGCGCAGGTTCAGGATGCGTGCAGCGCCAAGGCGCGTGCCGAAAAGATGGAGATCACCAACTGGCACGGCATTCGTGAGGTGAGCCAGGGCCAGTTCCAGGCAGATGTGATCGTCCAGTACAAGGGCGCGCCCTACCAGCGCGTGTGCAAGTACAACTCGCACAGCAAGTCCGTCGACATCACGGAAAACCCCGGTCAGGGCGGGATGGCGGACGTGGGCAACCAGCTCACGACCCGCGAGCGCGCCAAGCAGGCGTGTGAAGCGAAGGCTGCATCGGACAAGATCGAGGTCCTGCGCTGGGCGCCGTTCCAGGAGGTCAAGCCGGACATCTGGGAGTCGGACATCCGCGTGCGGTGGAAGGGCCAGGAGTACGACCGCACCTGCGTCTACAAGGACAAGAGCGAGAACGTCGACATCCGCGAGCGGCGTTGAGGAAGACCGGCGGGGTATCGCGGCGCGGCGACGGCCTCGGCCAACGCCGCGCGGCGAGCCTTCGAGCTCGTGAGGCATCGCCGGCATGGAAAGCGGGCCGCTCGTCTACTGCTCCGGGCCGCTCTTCTCGCCGGAGGAGATGGCGGCGATGGCCCACATCGCTGCGGTCCTCGAGAGCGCCGGCCACCGCACGTTTCTCCCACAGCGGGACGGCCTCGAAGCGTACGTGCTGCGCCACGCCGGTCATCCGTTGGCGAGCGCTTGGCCCATCAGCCGCATTCGAAGCGTGTTCGGACGCGCGATCTTCGCGCTCGACGTCTACCAATGCCTGGAGCGTTGCGATGCCTTGGTCTTCAACATGAACGGTCGCGTGCCCGACGAAGGCGCCGTCGCAGAGACCGCGCTCGCGTGGGCGTCGGGCAGGCCGTTGGTGATCTACAAGCGCGACGATCGCAGCCCGTTTCACGGTGAAGACAACAGCATGGTGACGGGGCTCGCGTACGGCGGCGCGACGATCGATCGCAGCGGCGAACTGCCGCGGGCCGTCGAGCGTGTGATCGCGGCCGTTCGCGAGCGCTGCCAAGAGCCGAGCCAGGCGCCGCGGCCGCCCTTCGTCGAGGACGCCGTTCGGCGCGGCGCGCGCATCTGGCGCTGGATGGAGCTTCTGCCGCGCGCACCTGCGGGCGAGACGTCGGTCGAGTCGATCCGCGTCGAGCTCGAGCGCATCGAGCGCGGCGCGACCGGCTGAACGATCGGCCTCGAGTCGCGCGGATCCGAGTAGACGCACTTTGCGCCCGCCCTTCGCCCGGAAAATTCGCGAGCGGGAACCTACGGCCGCGACAGAGCGCGGCCCTCCATGCCTCTTGCGTGCTCAATACGATGGAGGGCGCCGCTCCGTCGGCGCCGACGCGCAGTTGCGGGCACGAGCCACGGCCACTCGCGACGATCGAAGGTGTCGGCGGGGCGATTCGTGGGGTCTGCACGCAGCGTTCATGAATACATCGGGTTAGCAGCAGCCTGCTGGCCAGGACGCGGGCGCTCAGGGAGCGAGGTTCTCGATCGCTTCGGCCGTGCACGCACCAGTCGCGGTCACGGGATTGCAGCGCGCCGGCGTGCCGCCGGGGATCTCGAGCCAATCGGGACGGCTCGAAACCGCCGCGGGAAAATCGTCCATCAGCATCTGCACGCCGTTCGCGAGCCCGGCCGCCCGCGACACCTCGCATTCCGTCGTGGGAGTTCCCGCTCCGCAGGTGTTGCTGGCAACCAGCACCCGCGCAGCGTGGGCCGCGGTGACGTCGGGATCGGCGGGGTCGTTGATCTTGGCTACGGCGGCCCATGGCGCGGCGAACTGGTTGGCGTCGGCGGTCACGAACATCACGCGTCCCGCGAGCGACGTGCCACCGTTCGTGTAGTTGTCCCTGAGGGGGCCGCTCTCGAGAAGCATGAAGATCACCTTGCCGCGCAGCGCGGCGAGGCTCGGCCAGCCTGCGGAGTCGAGGGCTTCTCGCGGCGAGGAGTAGCTCGCCTGCAGATCGTCGGGTGTGAAGAGGCGGTCGTCGCCGAAGACGCCGCGGATCAGGGTGTCCACGGGACCGAGGTCGCCGACGGGGAATCCTCCCACGTCATCCTTGACCTCGATCCAGACCTGGATGGGTGCGTGATCGCGATGGGCGTCCGACCAATCGCGGATGGCGGTGAGGCAGTCGACCAGGCTGTAGCACGTGCTGATCGCGTCGACGGCCAGCAGGTGGTAGACGCGGAAGCCGTCCTCGTGGCGGTGGATGTCGATCTCGAACGCGCGCACGCCTTGATCGCCGAGCTGCACCGGCAGCGGTGCTTGGGTGTAGCCGTGGCTGGGATCGAAGATGACGAGCGGCTGGACGTGGTAGCTGTTGTGGGTGCCGCGCACTTGCAGCGCGTCGAGACGGATGTCGGCGTCGTGGGGGTAGCGGTCGGCCGTATCGCAGGCGTGGTTGGCGTCGGCGTCGTCGGGTGAATCGAGCGGACACGGATCGATGGCATCGCAAGCCCCGTCGTGGTCGGCGTCGCCGCCCCGCTCTGCAGGACAGGCGTCGCACGCGTCGGGGACACCGTCGAGATCACCGTCCGTGTGATCGTCGGCGCCTGGGCACACGTCGCTGAGCTCGCACACCCCGTCGCCATCCGAGTCGGTGGTGCAGGGCGGGGCGGGATTGCAGGGTTGCGCCCCCAGGATGAGCACGGCGATTCCTGCTAGCCACCAGCGACCTTCGCGAACCATTCGCACCTCACACGGATGGATGCGGCGTCACCGTGACGTCGCACGTAATTCATCCAGGCTACACACAGCCGCGAACGCGGCGCCACCGTCTCCCCGCGATCGCGAATGGCGCCGCGCGGAGTCGAGCTGGCTCGTGACGAGGGAGGTCGCGCGAGTGACCGCTCAGGCCAGCGCGGTGATCGGCGCCGGCGACGTGGCGGTGACGGCGGGTGCCGGTCTCGGGCCCCGCAGCCACGCGCGCAGCGCCCGCGCCAGTCGTCCAGGGTGGGCGTAGAAACCGAGAAATGCGAGGCGATGGGCGGTACGAATCTGGCGCGGAGTGAGGCTCGGGTGGCGCCAACCGGCGCCGATGCGGTGGAAGTTGAGCAGCGCGGCGGCGTCGGTTGCCAGCAGGCCGCGCCGCTCGAACTCGTCCCAGTCGGGGGTCGAGGGCAGCGGCATGAAGACGTTGAACTTGGCGAAGGTCGATGGGACGTTGCGGGCGTAGCGGGCGGTATCGCGCATGCTCGCCGCCGTGTCGGTGGGCAGCCCGACGATGTAGAAGGCCATCGTCTCGAGGCCGGCGCGCTGCGCCAGCTCGAACGCGTGCAGCACCTCGCTCACCTCGGTGCCTTTCTTCGCGGAATCGAGCACGGCTTGCGTGCCGCTCTCGACCCCGAACGAGACGCGATAGCAGCCGGCGGCGCGCATGCGCGCAAGCAGGTCGGCATCCACGCGATCGGCGCGGATGCCCACGCGGCAATTCCACGGCAGCGGCGAGCCGACGGCGATGAGCTGATCCGCAACCTCGCGGGCGCGGCGCATGGAAAGGTTGAACGTATCGTCGTAGACCACCGCTTCGCTGTAGCCCATCTCGCGGATGCGCAGCATCTCGCGGACCACGCGGGCGGGGGATTTCACGCGAAAGCGGCCGCCGAAGACGGCCTTGGTGCAGAAGGTGCAGAGGTACACGCAGCCGCGCGAGGTCTCGATGGGAGCGGCGGCGCCACGGCCTCCGCGGCGATAGTCACTGCTCTGCACCAGCTCGAGGGCCGGCAACGGCAGCTCGTCGAGGTCGTCGAGAAGGGGCTGGATGTCGCCGGTCACGATCGCGCCGTCTCGGACCCACGCGCTGCCAGCGGGCGGGGCGGCACCAGCCTCGGCGCCGTCACAGGCGAGCACTCGCACCAGCGCGTCGTCGGCTTCGCCGATGGCGATCCCGTCGGGCGCGAGCCGCCGCGCCACTCCCGCAGGATCGACCGTGGGTCCGACACCGCCCAGCCAGACGCTCGCATGCGGGCGCTGCGCACGGATCGATCGCACCAGCGTCGCCACCTGATGCTCCTGCGGCGAGAGGAAGGTGAGCCCGACGCAATCGGGGCGATGCGCGTCGAGTGCCTGGCTCAACGCGGCGTCGGGTGACGACGCCGACGACAGATCGGCGATCGCCACCCGGTGACCCGCATTTCTGAGCGGGGCGGCGACGGCCAGCAGGTTCTGCGGCGGCAGCAGCTCGACGAACGGAGCGAGCCAGGTGCCCCGGTAGCCCGCCCAGAGCGACGGGTTCACCAGCAAGATCGAGCGGGCCGATGCTGTGGACACGCGGTCGTGGGCGCGGGTGCAGGCGCTCGACGAGGGGGAGTCGGCGCCCTGACGCTCGCGCCGCCGACCGTATCAGCCGGCTCGCGAATGCGCCAGCTGCACGCCTCCCTTCACACGTTCCGGGGGATCCCGCGCACGATCACCGAGCTTCGGGCGACGCGGGGTTGGCGGCGTTCGGCGGCGCCACGAAGAGTGCCCGAAGTTGCTCGCGCTGCTCGCGCTTCGACTCCAGATACTGTCGGTAGCGCTCCATCTGTTCGGGGCGAAGCACACTCGTGAGCTTGGCGGTGAGCGCGGGATCCTCGACCTCTGCGCTGAGCAGCCGATCGAGTGCTTCCTGGCGTTCGCGACTGCCCGCTGGGCTCTTCGCGAGGGTCTCTCGATCCGACTCGCTCAAGCTCGGGCTCGGCTGGAACCTCGACTCGTCGACGAGCTTCGCCACTTCGTCGCGTTGTGCGGGATCGAGGCCGAGGGAATCGACGAGCTTGCGCTCGTCGGCGTCGCGCTGTCGCTCACGGGCGAGCTCCGTCTTGGCGCGCTTCCACGCGGCGTAGTCCTCGCGCTGGGCTGGCGTGAAGAGCGCGTCGATCTCGCGCTGGATCGCGAAGACGTCGTCGTTGCCCGCCGCGGCGTCACCGGCGCCGAGCACCGCCGCACCCATGGCGACGCCCGCCGCGGCCTGGCGCGTGAGTAGCTCGGACAGCTTGGTCTTCTGTGCAGAATCGAGATGAAGCGCCGCGTCGATCTCCTCGAGTTGCGTGTGTACCTGGCGCGCGAGCACCTGCTGGAAGCCTGGGCTACCGAGCACTCGTTCGAGCTTGCCGCGGGCGGTCTCGGCATCCGCGGATGTTGGCGCCGCGGGAGCTTGGGGTGCGGGCTTGGGAGGCGCCGCGGGTGCGGGCGGCGGCACCTCGACCACCGGCGCCGGGAAGGCGCCCGAATCGATCGGGCACGCCGTCTCCACCTTCACGCAATCTTCGGCGGGCTTCTTCGCGTCGTGGTCGCCCGCATCGGATCGGACAAATCGAAGAGCGACGGCGCCGCCGCCGACCAGGATGGCTACGGCGACGAGGATCCACGCCAGGCGACGCTGGCCCGCGGCGGCTTCCGACATCGAGATCCTCCCCTGGGCGCGCTCGTGGAGACGCGTCGCCCGACGCGCGCGAGCCTAGCCACGGGTGGCGCGGCGTGGAAAGGCGATGCCGGTCCGCTCCGTGGCAGCGCACCGCGGTCGTGCTCGTGCGCCACGAGCCCCCGGCGCGGTGCAGCCATGCAGGAGACCGTCGGCTCCACGCAATCGAGTCGGGCGAGCCCTGCCGGCCGACGAGGCCCAGGGTCTGCCTGACTCGACCGATCCCTCCCGGTCCAGCTGGATCCGCACGGCAATGGAGCGACTCGTGCCGATCGAGCGCGATCTTGCTATTCTCGGCGGCTCCTCATTTCCAGTTTCGGCGCCGGAATCGTCGCGGGCGTCGCATTCGTACGAGGAATTTCATGCGGTCGATGGCGCCTCGGTACTCGTTCCTTCGGACGGTTCATCCCGTGCTTCGGGCCGCCGCGGCGCTCGCCGTGGTCGCAGGTTGTGGGTCGGGTGGTGGTGGGGGTGACGCGGGACCGGGACACGTCCCCATCTACCTCTCGGGTGACGTGCGCTTCGTGCGCATCCAGGAAGACGGCCACGTCGAGACCACCGGTCACGGTACGCAGCTCGGTCCCCTCGCGCTGGCGCTGGCGTTCGGCGCGAATGCGGATGCGACCATCGCCTACGATGCTGGCGCGCTGCCGCCGCTGCCCGATCCGTTCTCGATCGTGTTCGGGCCGACGAAAGGCTCGTTCGACATCGTGGTCGCGCCGGAGGAAGTGTTCGAGCTGGTGTACAGCGCGGGCGAGGAGCAGATCTTCGTCACCACGCGTGGAGGCGTTCATCTGATGGTCGACGGGCGCGCGCTGGTCGGTGCTGCGACCGTCGAGGCGAATCTCGTGCACTTCGCCACCTCGCAACGGGGCAAGCTCGCGGCGGTCATCGACCGGGTGGCGATCTTCGATGGACAGAAGCTGCTCGACTACCGGCCGATCTCGGACTTCTCGATCGACGGAGACGGCGACCTCGTGGCGACGCCACTCGACTGCAACGATGGCGATCCCGGCATTTCCCCGCTCGGCATCGAGATCGGTGCCGACGGCATCGACGAGGACTGCGACGGCTTCGACATCCCGGATGCCGACCGCGACCGGTTCCCCAGCGCGGCCTTCACGGGTGGCACCGATTGCAACGACCAGGATCCGAGCATCTACCCCGAAGCGGAAGAGATCCTGAGCGACGGGATCGACAACGACTGCGACGGCATCCAGGCCAACGACGACGACGGCGACACCTTCCTGCATTTCGTCGGCGGCACCGATCCCGGTCCCGACTGCAACGACGACGACGCCAGCATCTTCCCCGGCGCGCCCGAGGTCTTCGGCCAGCCCGTCGATCACAACTGCAACGGCGTCGTTCCCGGTAGCCGCATCACGGGTGTGGGCGACTCGATCACCGCGGGCGTCGGCGATCCCGTCTACAAGAGCGATCCCGAGAACGCCGGCTATCTTCCGCGGCTCGCCGATGCGCTCGGAATCCCTCGCGGCAACGTCTTCAATCGCGGCCGGCCCAGCACCGAGTCTGGCGACGGCGTGGACAAGATCGACACCGATCTCTCAGCCACGCGTCCCGACGTGGTCATCATCGAGTGGGGCGCCAACGACAGCCTCAACGGCACGTCGGTCTACGACTTCTCGAACAACATCAAGGCCATCGTGCGTCGCATCGAGGCCGCCGGTGCCAAGGCGATCATCTCCAACGTGACGCACGTCTGTTGCGGGCGCGTCGGTCCTCCGGAGGACGTGCGCAACGCGGAGATCGACGAATACAACGCGGCGCTGGTGTCGGTGGCGTTGGACACGGGAGCGACGCTCGTCGACATGCAGGCCGCCTTCGCCGCTACACCTGGCGGGCTTCCGCACCTGCTCGCCGATGGGTTGCATCCCGATGCGGAAGGCTACGCCGTCATGGCCGAGCAATACGCGAACGTGATCACCACGCAGCTCTATTGAGGTCGTCGTCGGCGGCGTGACGCACCCCGACCTCGGGCTGCTCGCGATCGCGGGCTCGGCCTCGCTGGCGGGGCTGGCGATCGGCGGTTGGCTGGGCGCGCGCGCCGAGCGGCGCCGCGGACGGACCCGCCTTCGCGCCCGCTTCCACGCCGGCCGCGTCGCCGAGAGCGAGGCGGTGCGCACCCTGGAAGCTCAGGGCTTCGAGGTGCTGGAAGCGCAGCTCGAGGCGATGGCGCACGTCTACGTTGGCGGCGAGCGCGTCGAGTGCCCGGTGCGGGTCGACTATCTCGTGCGCCGCCGCTGTGACGACACCCTCGGGCTGGTCGAGGTCAAGAGTGGTGCAGCCGAGCGCCTGCCGCAGGAAAACGACAGCCGTCGCCAGCTCCTCGAGTACTGGCTGGTCTTCGACGGTTTGCCGCTCTACCACCTCGACGCGGGGAGCCAGACGCTCGTCGAGGTGGGCTTCGCGTACGGCGCGCCGCGCGGCGCCGGGATGGGTTGGGCGCTCGTCGGTGCGCTGGTGCTCGCTGCAGCGGCCTTCTTGGCGGGCCTCGTCGTCGCGATGCGGTGACCCGTGGTTCCACGGCGCAGTCGCGCCGCAGCTGGGAGCCTGTCGGAGAACGCGCTTCGCACGCCGAAAGCGCCTTCGCCGCGGCAGGGAGCCAACGTCGGGGACGAGCTCCAAACAGGCTCCGATGCGCTCACCAATCGACGCCGACCCGTAGCCGCAGCGCCTTCACGTCCTCGGCATCGGGGCCGAAGGCGTGACCGCTCAGGAGGTACCCGCCGCGCAGCTCGACGGTGAGGTGGTCGATCACACGGTACGCGACACCCGCATCGATCTCGACACCGAGCTCGTCGGCGGCGCCAGCATCGATGACGTTCGCTGCCAGATTCTCGCGACAATCGAGCGGCGGACCGCAGTCGATGCGAAAGCGACGCACCTTGCGCGCGAGCTGGCCGTAGAGCACGAGGCCGAAGGCGTCGACGTCGCGGATCGGCGAGAACGAGGCCGCGAGCTTGGCGTAGAACGCGTTGGCGACGGTCGGCTCGCCACTGGAACCGATCGGCCCGACCCGGTCGAAGAGGATGAGCGCTGGATCGAACTCGCGATCGAAGGAAAAGAGCGCCGCACGTCTGCCACCCAGCGCTGCTTCCAGCTGGCGCGCATCGAGCACGCCCGCGATGGCATCGCTCGCGGCGTCACTGCGCCCGCCGGTGAACGGCCCGATCATCGGCGGCGACACGTCGTCCTCTGCGAGCGCCTTGCTACCACCCGCCTCGAAACCGAGCCGCACCGGGCCGAGCGACATCCCCGAACGAAACACGCCACCCAAGGCCTGGGCGGTGATCGTGTCCTGGGCGATTCCCTGCACGCCCTCGCCGGCGATGCGCCCGGCGATCGTTGCGGCGCCATCCTCGGACCAGCCGCCGTCGATCAAGCGTGTCGCCAGCGCAGGTGTGATGGCGGCGCGCTCGTCGGCGGAGGCCGTCCCACGAGCGGCGATCGCGGCGCCGCGCGCCGCTGCCGACTCGGCGTCGAGCCCGCGCTCTTCCAGCGTGGCGGCGAAGCTCTCGGCGGCGATCGCGCTGGCACGGTCGAGAAGGGCGTCGGACACGAATCCCCGCCGATCGGCGCTACCCACCGTCCAGGCAGCCTCGATCTCGCCGAAGAGATTCCAGCGCTCCGGCCCGAGCTCGAGCCGGCCGTAGAAGTCGAGCACGCCGAGCTCGGCGTGGGCATCGTGATCGAGCACGTAAATCGCGTAGAAGCCGGCTTCGCGCGTGCCGATCTCCCGCGGGCGGATGGTGCCGTTGGTGTAGAGCGCGCTGGCCACCAGTTGGCTCACGTCGTCGGCGCGTAACAGCGGATCGCCTTCGTGCACGCGGTCGTACGCCGCCGTCGCGAGCAAGTGGTCGCGCGCCAGACCGAACCACTGGAAGAGGTCGGTGGTGAAGGCCGCACGATCCACGGTGTCGCCGCGCCCGGGGCCGTTACCTGCGAGTCCCCATTCGAGACGGTCTCCGCCGCCGTTGGCGAGGATCCCCAGGCCCCAGTCGGCGCTCTGGCGGCCCACGCGAAACAGACCGAAAGACGGCGTGTACTCGAGCCATGCCCGGTCGAGCTCGATCGACTCGAGCTCGTCGCCGTCTCGACCCTGGTTGCCGGTGGCAGCGTCGAGACCGGCCAACACGTCGAGCTCGTCGCGGCCGTCGCCGGCGACGACGCCGTCCAGCGCTTCGATACGCGCGGCCACGAGCAACTCGTCAGCGAGGTGCAGACGGGGCGCGATCGAGAGCCGCATGTCGAGCCACTCCTGCTGATTGGCCAACCCGGCCGGTGAGAGTGGCAATCCGTCGTGGAAGTGGGAATCGAACCGCAAGAACCCATCGACGTCGTAATCGAATGCCCTGGCGGGCAGGGGCCCACCCAGCCACAGTGCGCCCGTCAGGACGCCGGCGATCGTGGTGGTGAATCGGGTTGCACGGCCCATGCGTCGCGAGTCGGTACTCATCGCTCCTCCGAAAGAAATCGAGGCGCGGGACAGTACAAAACGCGAGTGGGCGGGTCAACCGCCGAGCGCTGGCGCTCCGCGGCGCTCCCCGTGCCCGCCGCGGTGCGCCGCGGGGGAGATCACGACGGCTTGATCTGCGCGGCGCGTGAAGCGCGAGTGGGCCGCACGACCTGGGCGCTGCTGCCGTTCAACGCAGCGCTCCCCGCGCTCACGGCGAGTGGGACGACCAGCGGCTCAGATCGCTCGTGTAGTCGAATCGATCCCAGAAGACCGTGATCGCGTTCGCGAAGCAGTAGAGGCGCGAGCCTGCGTTGTTGCAGGCGCGGCTCGCGTCGCGCTCGGTCCACTCGGCGTTGCGGGAAAATGCCGCGAGCCCGGCCGTGACCGCGCCGGCCGCGGTCGTCCAGTCGACGCACGTACCCGTGCCAGCCGCCGTGCCGTCACCGAGCGTGGCGGTGAGAACGGGTGCGCCGCCGTCGGAGTTGAGATACCTGCCGCGCTCGTCGACGTGGATCGAGTTCGACGTCGCACCGTCGGTCAGGTCCGTGCGTCCGTTGGCCACCAGGAAGGCGTCCAGCCGACGATACGGGGTGCTCGTGAGCGTCAGTCGGTCGCGGGCGTCGGTGGTGCTCGTCGACAACCAGGCGACGAACGACTCGGGCGCCGGAAGGCCGGCGTCGGCAGCAAGCGAGCGACAGATGTGGTCACCCGCGGCGATCCCGGTCAGCCCCCCCGCCGCGGGCCAGGAGCCGAGGATCGCCGTCCCGGTCGCGGACGTGACGAAGACCAGCGCCGCGGGCTGTGTCCACGAGAGCGCGCCCGACTCGCTCGCGCCCGGCTCCATGCAGAGCAGCCGATGTTTCGCGTTGCAGGGCTCGAAGACCCCAGCCGTCCAGAGCTGCGCGGTCCCCACGGCGTAGCCCGTCATCCCGAACTGGTTCGACGGCGACATCGTCCACCCGCTGCAGGTGTCGTTGCCGCCGTTGGTGCCGTCGGCTTCGGTGCCGGTCCAGATCCGCGACGTATCGACGTCGGAGATGAGCGTGCCTTTCTCGTCCGCCGTGATCGGTCGATAGAGGATCGCTTCCGGCCCCGTGAGCTCGTCGAGAGTTCCCGACCACGACGTGAGTCCGTTGTAGAGGAACCATGGCCCACCGCCGGGAAGGGCAACGCCACCGCAGCCGGTGGATTTCTTTCCGTTCAGTCCCTGCACATGGCAGTACGCGTCCGTGGTGGAGGTCGAGAGCCACGCCCGATACGTGGTGGCGTTCGGTAGCCCGGCGTCCGTAGCGAGCGTGCGACAGACGTTGTCGCCACCGCTGAGCCCGCCGACGAATCCCGACTCCGGCCACGCGGCGAGGTTGCCGACGTCGGCCACCGAGGTGGCGAACGCGCGCCGCGTGACCGCACGCGCGTGGGATGCGGGGCCGAGGAGCGTGGCGAGCGCCAGCGCCAGCCACAGGAGCGAAAGAGCCGGGCGTCGCGGAATCGTCATGAGTTTCGTCTCGGAAGCAAGAGCGTGCACGGGCCGCCGATCGTATCAGCGCAGCGTGGAGGATCCGCAACCCGACAGCCCGCATCGCTCGCGAGCGGGGTCGTGCCGCCGTGGACGCGCGGTTGCCAGCGACGCAGCGAGGAGGGCGTGACGCGCCGCGTTGACAACCGGTCGGGGGGGTGTCTACCATTTGGTAGATAGTTGGTGACTGATCGGTAGACAGCCCCAAGGGCAGCCCTTCATGCGAGAAGCCGGTGCTAACCAGCCGAGGCCTGCGCGCAGCGCTGCTGAGCGCCCACCGGAGGTGCGCGAGCGCCTCCTCGACGCGGCCACCCGGCTCTTCGCAGCTCAGGGCTACGATGGCACTTCGCTGCAGCAGATCGCCGACGCCGTGGGTGTCCGCAAGCCGTCGTTGCTCTACCACTTTCCCTCCAAGGACGCGCTTCGCCAGGCGGTCCTCGATGCGCTCCTGAGCCGTTGGGCCGACGTGTTGCCACGGCTGCTCATGGCCGCCACCGCCGGTGACCAGATCTTCGAAGCCGTGGTGCGCGAGGCGGTGAGCTTCTTCACCGCCGATCCCAACCGCGCGCGCCTCCTGGTGCGGGAGCTGCTCGACCACCCCCAGGAGATGCGCGAGCGGCTGCTCACCCAGCTCAGGCCCTGGATCGACGTGATCGCGCGCTACCTGCGGAAGGGGCAGGATCTGGGTACGGTGCGGCGCGAGGTCGATCCCGGGGCCTACATCGTGGTGGTCACCAATCTCCTCGTGAGCGGCATCGCGTCGAGCGAGCTTCTCGGGGGTCTGGTCGACGGCGACGACTCGCGCGCCAGCGCCGACTCGCGTTTGCTGCGCGAGCTGGTGCGCGTGGCTCACGACTCGCTCTTCCTCTCCAACGTCCGCACGACGGCGCCGAGGGCAGGTGTCCCGGCGACCGAGACTCAACAACGCGCGGCCCGCCGGTCCGCGCCACGCGCCGGGGCCAAGCCCGCCCGGCCACGGAGGTCGTCATGAGCAACTATTACCGCGACAACGAGGACCTCAAGTTCTACGTCGAACGTGCCATCGATTGGGTGCCGCTCGTGGAAGCCACCGAGTACGGCTGGAAGGCACCCGACGCGTTCAAGAACGCCGAGGACGCCGTTGCGTTCTACAAGGACATCCTGGAGCTGGTGGGCGGCTTCGTCGCCGAGGAGATCGCGCCGGTTGCCGCCGAGATCGACGCGCAGGGCGTCAAGCTCGAGAACGGCGAGGGGGTGTTCTCGGAGAAGCACCGAGCGATCTTCGCCAAGCTCAAAGAGCTCGAGCTTCACGGCATGTGCGTACCGCGCGAGCTGGGCGGGCAGAACGCGCCGGCGATGATCTACTTCATCAACGCCGAGGTGATGGCGCGCGCCGACGTGTCGGTGATGGCGCACCACAGCTTCCACGGTGGGATCGCGCTGGCGATGTTGGTGTTCTCGGCACAGGAGGGCACCACCGAGTTCGACGTCGCCGGCGGCAAGATCACCCGCACCCGCTGGCAGAAGGAGATGGGCGAGATCATCCGCGGCGAGGCGTGGGGCGCCATGGACATCACCGAGTCCGACGCCGGCAGCGACATGGCAGCGTTGCGCGCGGTGGGCGAGCAGGACGCCGACGGCAACTGGTTCGTCACCGGCCAGAAGATCTTCATCACCTCCGGTCACGGGAAGTACCACTTCGTCATCGCACGCACCGAGAAGCCCAAGGCCGGCGACGATCCCTTCGCGGGGTTGGCGGGGCTCTCGATGTTCCTGGTGCCGACCTACGAGGATCTTCCCGACGGCACGCGCAAGCGCATCGTCACCATCGGTCGCATCGAGGAAAAGCTCGGCCATCACGGCTCGGCGACCTGCTCGCTGGATTTCGAGCGCGCCCCCGCGCAGCTCGTCGGCAAGCGCGGCGAAGGCTTCAAGTACATGCTCACGCTCATGAACAACGCGCGCCTCGGCGTGGGCTTCGAATCGCTGGGGCTCTGCGAGGCGGCGTACCGCTGCGCCAAGCACTACGCGTCGGAGCGTGGCTCGATGGGCAAGACCATCGACCGGCACGAGATGATCGCCGACTACCTCGACGAGATGCGCACCGACGTCCAGGGCATCCGGGCCCTCGCCATGGCGGGCGCTTACCACGAGGAGCTCGCCACCAAGCTCACGCTCTTCGCCGACTATCTGGCGGCGCGCGGCAGCGCCGATCGCGAAGAGCTCACGCGCCGCGCCAAGCGCCACAAGAAGCTCGCGCGGCGGCTCACTCCGCTGCTCAAGTACATCGCCGCCGAGAAGGCGGTGGAGATGTCGCGGCGCGCGGTGCAGATCCACGGCGGCAACGGCTACATCCGCGAGTATCCCGCGGAGAAGCTGCTGCGCGACGCGATGGTGATGCCGATCTACGAGGGCACGAGCCAGATCCAATCGCTGATGGCGATGAAAGACACCCTCGGTGTGATCCTCAAGAACCCGCAGGCCTTCGTGCGACGGCTGGCGCGGGCGCGCTGGCGCTCACTCTCGGCGAGCGATCCGCTGCAGAAGCGTCTCGCTCGCATCCAGAGCCTGAGCCTCGGCGCGCAGCAGCACCTGGTGCTCAAGACAGCGGGTGCCAAGTTCCGTCAGCTCCAGGGCAAGCCCATCACCGCCTGGCCGAAGCTCCTCACCAAAGACTGGAACCCGAAGCGCGATTTCGCGTTGGCGATGCTCCACGCCGAGCGCCTCACGCGGATCCTGGTGGACGAAGCGATCGGCGAGCTGCTCTACGATCAGGCGCAGAAGTTCCCCGAGCGTCGCGAGGTCGCCGAGCGCTACCTGGAGCGCGCCGAGGCGCGCTGCCGCTTCCTCCACGACGAGATCACCACGACGGGTGATCGGCTTCTTGCGCAGCTTCACGGCCAGGAACCGGCCGAGGTGAAAGCCGCGAGCTGAGGGTCGTCGAGCGGGAACGAAAGCAGGAGGGCGCTGCTCCGTCAGCGCCGAGTCGAACCGGGCTCGAGGCTTCGGACGCGACGGAGCGCGTCCCTCCAACCGAACCGTCGAGGGAGTCCGCCCATGTCCATTCCCCTTCGCTACGTGCTCCAACAAGGTCCGGTCATCGCGTCGCTGGGGCGCACCGCCCTTTCGGCCGCTCGGCAGCCCAAGAGCGGTGCCGCGCGCGGCTCGGTGACGACGCCCGGCGCCGAGATCCGCGCCACCATGCCGCCGCGCTTCCGCGAGCTGGTGCGCGATTACGTCCGCCACGTGGGCGGCAACGTCGATGCGTACGGCGATCGCCTGCCCGCGCATTTCTTCCCGCAATGGGGCTTCGCTCTCGCGGCGCGCACCCTCGAAGGCATTCCCTATCCGTTGATGAAGGTGCTGAACGGCGGCTGTCGCGTGGAGATCGCGTCCGCGCTACCCGCCAACGAGCCTCTCGACGTGAGCGCGCGCCTCGAGGACATCGACGACGACGGCCGGCGCGCCGTGCTTCACCAGAAGATCGTCACCGGCACGCGCTCGGCGCCAGCGGCAGTCACGGCGCATCTCTACGCGATCGTGCCGCTTGGCGGTGGCAAGAAGGGTAGCGAGGCGGGCGGCGACAAAGACGCCAAGAAAAAGGAAGTGGCGTCGGTGCCGAGCGATGCCCGCGAGCTGGCGCGCTGGTCGCTGCCGGGCGACGCCGGCCTCGACTTCGCCAAGCTCACCGGCGACTTCAACCCCGTGCATTGGATTCGCCCCTACGCGCGGGCCTTCGGATTCAAGAGCACCATCCTGCACGGATTCTCGACGATGGCGCGGGCGTGGGAGGGCGTGGTGAGCCAACTGCTCGGCGGCGATCCACATGCCGTGGCGAGCTTCGACGCGCGCTTCACCAAGCCGCTGGTGTTGCCGGCGAAAGTCGGGCTTTACGCAGTCACCAAAGACACGCTGCCGCGTGGCGGCGAGGTGTTCGTCGGCGACTCCACAGGTAGCCCCGCGTACCTGGTCGGCAGTTTCACCGCGAAATCCTGATCCAGCGAGTACACGTGAAGAGCCATCCGTCGTCGAGGATCGGGCTTGGCGCCGACGGAGCGTCGCCCTCCACGCTCGGGCTCGAGCGGCTGGAGGGCCGCGCTCCGTCGCGGCCGCACACGTAGACGTTCCGGTGACGCAGGCACCACCACAGCGTGCACTTCCACGAGGTGCCGCGAGGAGAGGAAATGAGCGACAAATTGATCGAGATCGGCGCCAACCCCGTGGCTCGGAAGCTCATCAAGAGCCTCGGTCTGCCGTTGCCGCTGCCGCAGAAGCTCACGCGTACGGACGCGCCGTGGGAGGATCGGCCCCTCGACGGACGCTCGATCGTCTTCGGCGCCGCGTCGGGGAGCGCGCTGGCAACGACCGTTGCCGAGGCGCTCACCGCGGCGGGCGCATCGCCGAGCGTGGTCACCGGGGACGATGCGGTAGCCGGAGCGTTTCGTGCCGCCGGTGAGAAGTTCGGTCGCCCGCCGCGGTTCTTCGTGCCCGGCACCGTGCCCGACGCGGTCGAGACACATGCGCTGGTCTTCGACGCCACCGGCATCGACACGCCAGCGCGACTTCGCGAGCTCTACGATTTCGGACACGCGTGGATCGGAAAGCTCGCGCGCTGTGGCCGGGTGGTGGTGCTCGGTCGTCCGCCCGAGCAGCAAGGCGCCGTTGGAGGATCCGCGGCGCAGGCGGCACTCGATGGCTTCGTGCGCAGCCTCGGCAAGGAGATCGGACGCAACGGCGCCACCACGGCGTCCGTGACCGTCGAGGAAGGCGCCGACAGCGCGCTCGCCGGCCCACTCGCATTCCTGTTGTCGCCTCGCGCCGCGTTCGTGAGCGGCCAGCGGCTGAGAGTGACGAAGAGCGCGCTCACCGCGAAGGGCGCTGCTGGCGGCACGTCGCCGAGCTACGCGCGTAGCCTGGACGGCAAGGTGGTGCTCGTGACGGGCGCTGCGCGCGGCATCGGCGCCGCCACGGCTCGGTTGCTCTCGACCGCGAGCGCGAAAGTCGTTTGCCTCGATCGCCCGGCCGACGCGGAGCCGCTCAACGAGGTGGTGCGCGGCATCAACGGTGTGGCGCTCGCCTTGGACATCACCGAGGCGACCGCGCCAGCCACCATCGCCGAGTTCCTGCGCAAGGAATTCGGCGGTGTGGACGTGGTCATTCACAACGCCGGCGTCACCCGCGACAAGACGCTGGCACGGATGACGCCCGAGCTCTGGGACTCGGCGATCGACATCAATCTGGGCGCGGTGGTGAGGATCACCGACCTGCTCCTGCCCGAGCTGGTGCGCGACGGCGGACGCATCGTGTGCCTCTCCTCGGTGGCGGGGATCGCGGGCAACGTCGGCCAGACCAACTACAGCGCCTCCAAGGCCGGCATCATCGGCTTCGTCACGGCCCTCGCACCCAAGCTCTCCGCCCGCGGCATCACCGTGAACGCCATCGCGCCTGGGTTCATCGAGACGCGCCTCACCGCCGCCATCCCCTTCGCCATCCGCGAAGGCGGACGACGTCTCGCGAGCCTCGGCCAAGGCGGGCTTCCCGAGGACGTCGGCCAAGCGCTCACGTTCCTGGCGATGCCGATCTCCCAAGGCATGACCGGCGGCGTTCTGCGCGTCTGCGGCGGCGCCTTCATCGGCGCGTGACGAGCATCGCGGGCGGCGCCGCGATGGTTGTGATCCAGCACTTCCGCCGAACGCCGATCAGGGGGTATTTCCTGAAGCGGGATCACGCGCCGTGACGCGGTGATCCCGCCGCCGATGAGCAAGAAGGGCCTCTCCGAGCAGGAGATCCGCACCCGGTTCATCACGCCTGCGATTCTCCGCGCAGGCTGGGACGTCCATACCCAGCTTCGAGAGGAGCTGGTGTTCACCCACGGCCGCATCATCGTGCGTGGAAAGATGGTCGCGCGCGGCAAACCGCAGCGCGCTGACTACGTCCTCTACCACCGCCCGAATCTGCCCATCGCCGTCGTCGAGGCGAAGGACAACATGCACACGGTAGGCGCAGGCCTCCAGCAGGCGCTGGCGTATGCGATGGCGCTCGACGCACCGTTCGTCTTCAGCTCGAACGGCGACGGTTTCCTGTTCCGGGATCGAACGGGCCTCGCAGCGAAGCCCGAGGTCGAGCTCGCCCTCGACGATTTTCCGTCGCCGGCAGAGCTGTGGCGTCGCTACAAGCTCTGGAAAGGCTGGGACGACGCCACCGAGCGCGTCGCGACGCAGCCCTATCACAGCGACGGTTCGGGAAAGGCGCCGCGCTACTACCAGGAGACCGCGATCAACCGCGCCGTGGATGCGATCGCCCGCAGCCAGAACCGCATCCTGCTCGTCATGGCGACGGGCACCGGCAAGACCTACGTTGCGTTCCAGATCATCTGGCGCCTCTGGAAGTCCCACACCAAGCGCCGGATTCTCTTTCTCGCCGATCGCAACATCCTCATCGACCAGACCAAGAACAACGACTTCAAACCGTTCGGGACGGTGATGACCAAGATCACCGAACCCGAATCCATCCCCACTCTCCGTCAAACCATCCTCCAACTAGCCGTCCGCGGTCACCTCGTCCCCCAAGAACCCAACGACGAGCCGGTCGCGATGCCGGGAATCAGCAATCCGCCATTCGTCGTTCCGCCTGGATGGGTGTGGGCCCGGATTGAGGATGCGTTCTGCGTTTCGGGGGGATTGCAGAAGACGCCAGCCCGGCGACCGGTATCGAACGCGTTCTCGTATCTCCGCGTCGCGAACGTTCAACGAGGGCGCCTCGATCTCGCTGAGATACATCAGTTCGAGCTGAGGGAGGGCGAACTCGAACGGTACCGCCTCGTGGCGGGCGATCTACTTGTGGTCGAGGGGAACGGGAGTGAGGACGAGATCGGGAGATGTGCGCGGTGGTCAGGTGAGATCGAGGACTGCATCCACCAAAACCACATCATCCGATGTCGGCCCAACGCAAGCACTTGGAGCCCTTGGACGCTGGCGGTCTTGAACTCTCCGTTCGGTACTGACGTGATGAAGCGGCTGGCGATCACCACGAGCGGTTTGTTCAACTTGAGCGTTGGGAAGATCAAGGCGATCCCGATCCCCCTCCCCCCTCTCGCCAGCAGC
>CAYVDO010000099.1:0-21159 GCA_964450125.1 uncultured bacterium | reverse complement strand
AGCCAAGCGAGGTGGTGCCACTGGCGTGCTTCGCGCTCGCCGAGATCGTGGAACGTGCCGGGCTTCCTGCAGGTGTGTTCAATCTCTTGAGCGGCTCGGGCCCAGTGGTCGGCGAGGCGATGGCGCGCCATCCCGCTGTGGACATGGTGTCGTTCACCGGTTCCACCCGCGCCGGACGGCGCGTCGCCGAGCTGGCGGCTTCGTCGGTGAAACGAGTGGCGCTCGAGCTCGGCGGAAAGTCCGCGAACGTGCTCCTGGACGACGCGGATTTCGAGAAGGCGGTGCGCGCGGGAGTGCAGCAGTGCTACAGCAACTCGGGGCAGATGTGCACGGCGTGGAGCCGCATGCTGGTGCCGGAGTCGCGCCGTGAGGAAGCGGAGCGAATCGCCAAGGACGAAGCAGAGCACGTGACGGTGGGCGAACCGGAGCAAAGCGGGGCCAGGCTCGGCCCGCTGGTGAGCGCGGCCCAACGCGACCGGGTGCGCGGCTACATATCGCAGGGGACCGCGGAGGGCGCGCGCCTCGTCACCGGCGGCGTCGAGCCGCCCGCGGGGCTCGAACGCGGTTACTTCGTTCGTCCGACCGTGCTCGCCGACGTTCGCAACGAGATGACGGTGGCACAGGAGGAGATCTTCGGCCCCGTGCTCTCCATCCTGACGTACCGCGACGACGAGGACGCGATCCGCATCGCCAACGAAACCATCTACGGGCTCGGGGGAGCGGTGTGGTCGAGGGATGTGGCGCGGGCCGAGCGCGTGGCGCGCCGCATCCGCACCGGACAGGTCCACGTGAACGGCGCGCCGTTCAACCCCGTGGCGCCCTTTGGCGGCATGAAGCAGTCGGGCAGGGGGCGGGAGCTCGGGGTGTGGGGCCTCGAGGAATATCTCGAGCCGAAGGCCGTGCATCTGCCCGCGTGAGCAATGGCACGAGCGAGGCGATTCTCGCTGCTATGATGCGCCGCGCGGTGGCTCGGGGCTGGCCTGATCCACCTCCCTCGTTTGCGTCGTCGCACAGTCGGCGGCGTCTCAGGAGAACGGAATGAAGCGTATGGGAATCGCCTTGCTGGCGATGATGGCCTGCTCCGGGTTGGCGCGCGCCGAGAGCGATCCGCACGCGGCGGCGTCGACGCCCCCGGCGGCACCGGCGCCGGCGCCGAACCCCGCCACCGCCTCGTGGAGCGCCAAGCAGAAGCTCGGTTACGCGCTGGGACGCAACGTGGGCGAGAGCGTCAAGCCCGCGGGCGGCGACATCGACATCGACTTCCTGGTGCGCGGGGTGACCGAGGTTCTCGGCGGCAAGGAATCCGTCATGAACGCCGACGAGAATCGGCAGGTGATGATGGATTTCCAGAAGCAGATGATCGAGAAGCGTCAGGCGACGCTCAAGGCCGAGGGAGAGAAAAACGCCACCGAGGGCAAGAAGTTCCTCGATGACAACAAGAAGAAGGACGGCGTGAAGGTCACTTCGAGCGGCCTGCAGTACAAGGTGCTCAAGTCGGGAGACGGCAAATCGCCGAAGTCGACGGACACCGTCAACGCGCACTACAAAGGCACGCTCATCAACGGTACCGAGTTCGACAGCTCGTACAAGCGAAACGAGCCGGCGAAGTTCCCGGTCACCGGCGTCATCAAGGGCTGGACGGAAGCGCTACAGATGATGAAGGTCGGTGACAAGTGGCAGCTCTTCATCCCGCCCGAGCTCGCCTACGGCCCGAACGGCCGCCCGCCCACCATTCCGCCCCAATCCACGCTGATCTTCGAGGTCGAGCTGGTGGGAATCCAAGAGGCGGCGCCGCCACCGCCGGCGCCGCCTGTGCCGCCCAAGGACGAGAAGGGCGGAAAGTGAGCGAGCGCGCCTCGGCGCGCTCGACCTGCGCGGCGGACTGACTGCTCAAGCCGACGGGCCGAGCACGCCGCGCACCACCCAGCCGAAGTCCACCAGGCCGAAGGCGCCGCCCATCGCGGCGCCGACGGCCAGATCGCTCGGGTAGTGGACGCCCGTGTAGTAGCGCGAGAAGACCACCAGCGCAGCCCAGATCGCGATCGCGCCGGCATGCGGGTCACCCGCGAGTGCCAGGCCGACGGCGAGTGCGACGGAGGTCGAGGCATGCGTCGACGGCATCGATGCATTCGGCGGCGGCCAACCGAGGGCCTCGTGGTCGTCGAGAGCATGGTAGGGCCGGGCACGCCGAAAGTGTCGCTTGAGCGCTTCGCCGACCAAGAGCGACGCGAACGACCCGGTCATGCACGCGAGCCACGTGCGCAGTGTCGCCGTGGGGCCGACCTCGAAGCGCACGAGCACCATCAGGATCGCCGTCGCTCCGAACCAGGTGGGTGCAGAGCCGGAGCACGTGATCGCCAGCAGCGGCGGCGTGAGCGCCCGGCGGCGGATCCTCGGCAGGAGCCGCATGGCGGCGCGATCGAACGCGTCGACACGCTCGATCCAACGCGTACGTCGCACGGGCTCAGCCGCCACCGGTGGGCTCGTCGTCGGCGTCGATCCCGGCGAGGCGTCTGGCCAGTCGCATCTTGTGCGTGAGGTCCATCTGGCGTGCGAGCTGGATGCGTTGAGCCTGGGGCGAGCCTGCACCGTGGAGGGACTCGGTGAGATAGCCGACGGCGTTGCGTCCCAGCGTCATGTTCTCGATGAGCCTGAGCATCCGCACCCGGTGCTCGGTCGGCACGCCGCTCCGGCCGCGCAACAGTCTGCCGAGCAACGGACCCGTCTCCGGTGAGGCCAGGTTGGTGGAAGAGAAGGATCCGACGCGTCGATCTTCACGTGCGCTGCCTCCGGCGCGAATATACCGGCGGAGCAGCGGGCGTAGGTGGCCGAGGATCACACGACGGGGATGCCAAGCTTGTGGGCAGAGCGCTCCCCCCCGCCGATCGCACGTCGGCGGGCGCGGAGCGCAGGACGCAGGACTCGCCTGCCGAGACTCGTCCCCGGGGCCCTCGATGAGGTACTCCCGGGACCGTGTGTGGATTACCGTTGTCGCGATATGAACTCGGCGGCGCGCTTCCAATGGCGGTTCCAGGAGCGCCGAACCGGCAGAGCTGCGGGATGGGTGTGAGTTGACTGCCGAGAGTCGCCTCCGCGGCGTGCTGGCCGGGCTGCTGATGTTTCTCGTCGCCAGCGGTGCGGTGACGTGGAGTCAGCCGCGGCCCGCGCTCGCGATCCAGTACTTGCAGATCGCGCACATGGCGGTGGGCTTCGTCGTGATCGCGCTCGGGCTCATCTACGTCGCACTCCATCTGGCGCAGACCGTAGGCGGGGTGGGGAGCTCGCTGCGCGGTGCGTCGCGGGCGCCGTTTCTGGCGCTGGTGATCGGCGTCGTGGGTGCCTGGCGCTCACGCGACGAGTGGGACGCCCACATTCTGGCTGACTTCGGTTTCATCGCGGCAGGCACCTGTTTGCTGCTGGCGATCGTTTGGGTCCTCGGCTTGGGACGGGCTGCGCGCCTCACCGTCGCGTTGTTGACGGTGCTGGCGGTGTTTGCCCGGCTGCTTCTCGACGCCAAGCACCACACGCTGATGGTGCTCGGCACGGGTGTGATCAGCGGCGGCATTCTCGTGTGGAGCGTTGCCAAGAGCAGCGGTAGCGTGACCAAGACCCCAGGAGGCCTCGGCGGGCTAGCGATGCTCGGCTGTTTCATTGCCGCCCTCGGCGGCGCCGGGGCGAGCTCGGGCCTGTTGCTCTACGTTCACCTATTCGATCGCTACCCGATCCCGTGGTTCGTGCACGTCGTGAGCTCGTGGATCGCGCTGGCGCTCGTGGTCGCGCACATCCGCTCGTCACGTGCCCGCAGCGCACGAGTGTGGAGCCCGCCGCGGCGCAGCTACGCTTGGGCGACACCCATCGTGTGGCAAGCGCTGCCGGCGTTCATCGCCAGTTGTGTGGCGACCACGCTGCTCGCGGTTGCTGGGAGCGCGCGGGTGGCGAGCTTCGAGCTGGACGGTTCAGCGCTGGTTCCGATGGATGTCGGCTTCAGCGCTGTCGTGCCCGATACCTGTGAGTCGTGTCACACCGACGTGGTTCCCGGCTGGGCTCAATCGTCCCACGCGCACGCGGCGAACAACCCCTTCTTCACGTCTCTGCTCCGAAGGCTTCGTGCCGAGCGCGGACCCGAGGCGTTGCGCTTTTGCCTGCGGTGCCACGCGCCGCACGCGCGCGACCCGGTCGATGCGAGCTTCGAGTCGGTCGTCGCGAGTGAGGGCTATCGCGCTGGGGTGCACTGTGTCTCCTGTCACCGCGCGATGCCGGGCGGCCGTGGAGACGGAGCGTTCGAGGTCGTGCCGCTGGGAGCGGATGCGTTCTCGCTCCTCATCGACCGACCTGGGGTGGCGGGCCAGCTCGGTCGATTGCCCGGCGCCCGACCGCTGATCGAGCACATGTTCATTTCGAGCCATCTCGCTCGTCATCGGGAGCGCTATCGCTTCGGGACTCACGACGCGGCGACGTGCACGCCCTGCCACGTGCAGACGCTCGGGCCACCCACCCACGGGCGGGTCACGCACGTGCTGCAGGATCAGTACGCGTCCTGGCAGGGCTCCCCCGCCGCGGGCGAGGGGAGAACCTGTACTTCCTGCCACATGAGCTACTACCGTCAGACCTACGACGTGCCGATCCAGGACCATCGCTTCGTGGCTGCGAGCACCTACGTCGCGGGCGTGGCTCGAGGAGCGGCCGGCGTGAACGAGGTAGTGGCCAGTCTCGCGGCGCCCGGGTCCGTTCCGCCGGCTGAAGGGTACGACTACGACGAGGCCGCGCCCGCGAGCGCGGCTCCGCCGGACGCTGGGTCGGCGGCGCTACTCGTCATGGAGGCAGCGCGCGTGGAAGACTCGCTCGTGATCCGCACGCGCAACTCGGGGCAAATCGGCCACATCTTTCCGACGGGCCCGACCGACCTCTTCCAGGTGTGGCTTTCGGTACGGGCGGCCGACGAGCGCGGCCGCGTCGTGATCGACGTGGGCAGTCGCGGGCCCGAAGGCGCGCCTGCGCTCGGTGACCGGCTCTTCGATGCCGATGGCGAGATGATCCACGACCACCGGCTCTGGGCGGTGGACAAGGTGGTCGACCTGGGGAGGATTCCGGTCGTGGGTACGCACGAAGTGCGCCTCGACGGTGGCGCGCTCGAATGCGTTGATTCGTCGGCTGCTTGCCGCTTTCGAGTGGAGGCAGCCTGGAACTACCGAAGACTGGACCCGTCGCTCGTCGAGGCGCTCACAGGCGAGCCCGCGCCCGAGCTGCCGATCGTGCAGGTGGGCAAGGTCAGCGCGGAGATTCCGGGAAGGAGATCCCCAGGCGGAAGCTGACTTGTCGTCCCGAGTAGTGGGTCCGCCAGTGGAATCCGCGGGCGCGGGGTCGTGGCGAGGACTCACGATCCACGCACCCATCGAACGGATGCGACGCACCGGCGGATGTACCGCAAGCCGAGAGCGTGTGGAGGAGAGGATCGGGGAAGCGCCGCCGATTTTTCGAGGGCGGCGCTTCCCCCGGGGATGCGATCAGGGCGGTGGATTACACGTCGCATACCCGAAAGCGGGGCGTTCATCCGCATGAGTCCCGTCGCAGGCCCCGTCACAGTAGTTGACGATTCGCCCCCAGTTGGACTGCCCAGGTGCTGTGCTCGTTGGTCTCAGGAAGTTGAAGAATTGCTTGCGGTAGGCGTTGAACTTGAGGTGTACGCCGTGCTCGACGCAGTTGGAATAGTTGGGCACCAGCTGGTGGGCCAGGTCCGGCGTGTCATTCTCGAGGGGGGGCAGCCAGGGGTCTTGTGCTAGATCGAAAGCGCTCAACCAGCCTGCCGAATAGGTGACGAGAAACGAGTCGTCGGGGGACGACGTCCCTTGTGGCATTCCGACCGAGAGTTTCTGGACGGTTCCAGGGTCGAGCTGTTTCAGCTCGAGCGAGCGGGCGAGCAGCTCGGAAGACTGGTTGCTCACGTTGGTGTCGAGCCAGGCAGGTGTCAGCAAGAGCTGCTTGGGGGACATCTGCGGCCACAGAGCGCTGCACGCGCTCGCGTACGCCGGGTCGTTGAAATGCACGGCGCATCTTGCGGAATCGAGGTAACCCGCAGACTCCACGGGCAGCCAGAGCTCGTGGAGCAAGTCGATGAGAATGAGCTCGTTCATCGGCTTGTCCTTGCCTGCATCGGCTCCGCTGAGGTTCGTGCCGAGGATGCTTTGAAGGGCCGCCTGCACGGAAGTCGGCAGACCCGTTTGGGTAATCGCGTAGTCGGTCGATCGTTGAAGCGCCAGGCTGTAATTGGTGCCACCCACGTCGAGGACGAGCTTGGTGATGTCGAGTGATAGGGCGGCGAGTAGCGCGCCCATCCCGCCGCCGAGGCTCACGCCGTAGTAGTACACGTCGGTGTCCGGTGAGTTCGGGAAGAGGCTCGATTCGTCCGTGGCGGTCGGGTCCATGTCCTTGCAGGTGTCGATCCACGTTGTGAGGTCTGTTCCCGTTGGAGGCTGCTGGAAACAAGGGGTCTTCCCGAATACCGATCGCCCGCGAGCGAGCATGCGCGCGAACACGAGCTGATTCGCGATTCCTTGGCCGACACGGTCTCGCCACGCAGGGAACTGGTCGAGCCCACTTTTCTTACCGCCGCTCGGCTGGTCGTTCAACGCGATGATGTGGTCCAGCAACCAGGTCGGGTCGTGGGTTGCTTGGTTGCCGGGATAGCGGATCCAGAATGGCATCGCGGAATCGTCGGATAGCCCGCGCCATGCGACCCCGCCCGCCAGGTAGTCGTGGTCCAGGATCTCCGCTGGTGGTGACAAGAGCAGGTTCTGCTGCCAGATCGACGCCATCCAGAACGGGCTGGCGAAGTTGCCGTGGCCTACCACCAGCGGATAGGCGGGCACGGGTGTCGGATTCGAGCTCGTCTTCACCGCGCGACGGGGTATGTCGAGGGAAAATGGAGTCCGCGCGCTCACGCCGGGGGCGACCATGAAGCCCTGCGCGTCGATGCGCAGTCGCGATGCGACGGTCGTTTCGACCTCCGAGTTGGATGGCTCCGGGTTGGCTGGGTTCTTCCAGAGAAAGATCGGAACGCGAATGTGGCCTTGCACGGTCCACGCCGTCTCGGCCGAGGTTCCCCCGTTCACGACCTGTGCGATCTCGAACAACGGCTCGGCGTTCGGATCTGCAAGCTGCGCGTCCAGCCACGCATAGGCGGCATCACGGAGGAGCTTGCCTGGGTACCACAACGACCACTTGCCCCGCACCTTGAAGTCGAACGAGAGCTGGATGCTGGGGGTGTCGAGCAGGTTGACGGGAGAGTTCGGTTCGTAGTGCGGATAGAAGTGGAGCCAGGGCAGAATCTCATTGGCGTAATGAACTTGCTTCTCGATGAGCGGGCCGATGTTGGTCGTTCGTGCAGAGGGTCCGGTCGGCATTTTTCGTAGAACGTCGTAGGTGGGCTCCACCAACACGGGGTTCCCACACGAATCGATGAGGTTGCGCACCACCACGATGTAACGGGCGCCTGGAGTGAGCGCACGCGCCGGCCGCATGATGAGGACCTGGTGTGCCGGATCACCCGTGGCGTGCGCATCGAGCTCGACCCAGTGAGGAACCGGAACGGTCTCGTAGGGGTACTGGCCGCCCTCGACGACCTCGAGAAGGAGTGTGGGGCTCGTCGAGCTCAAGGACGTCGCATCGATGGATCGCAGGTTTTCCCAAGGCGCCGCAGGAGGTGGATTCGGTGCGGTGTCGGGCACTGGCTGAAGAACGGGAGCACCCGACTCGGCCAGGTCGATGAACGGTGTCGGACTGAGCGGACACCCCTGGGGGTTCACTCCCAGGTGCATGAGTATCTGCGAGGTTGGGCTGAAGCCGTCTGCGTCGTTGTACGGTGTGGGATCGAGTGGCGTAGCCTCGTTATCCGGGTTGATGATCGGCAGAAAAGGAATGGCGGGGAGGTGCACCTTGACAGCGCTTGGGGGAGCGCCGGGGCTCGTGTCCGGTACGGTGAAGCGCGACGACGGGAATGGCAGCAGACACGCCACGTCGTTCAGGATCTCGCAGTTGTCCAGGAACTGCCTGTCGGCCGTGGCGTTCGGGTCGTAGGAGCGCGAATAGGCCTCGAACGCCACGCTCGCTTCTTCAGTGACAGCGCCGGATTGCCAAGTTGCGTGAAGTGTCGTCTGTCCCGGCGTGAGTGACGGCAGGATCGGCCAATCCGGCGGGAGACCCCACTGCGTGTAGTCGCTGAAGAGGGCGACCCATTCACCCGGATCGCACGGACCGCCTTCGGAGGTGGGAGGCACCCCGGCCGGGCAGAGACGCATCGCGTTCGTGATCGAGGTGGTGACCCCATTGGACACGAGATCGACACTGAGCGTCCCGACACCTGCCGGCACGGTGATCCGTGGCACGAACGGTGCCCGGTAAATGAGCATGTTGGGCTGGGGATTGAGGAACTCGACGGCCGCGTGAGCCGGCTCCGATGAGATCACTCCCGCCAGCCAGACTGCGATGCACGCTGCCGCGATCCGGTGTGTCCGACCGCCGCTACTGCCGGTGAGCCGTACGTCCAATTCACATCGCTGCCTCTGGCCGATCATCGTCCCCTCCCCTGTGGCGTCGTCGCGCGAGCGACGTACTCGTGCGTGGTGTCCCCGGGACTTCACGGAGCAAGACCGAGGCCAGCCGTTGCCGAGTGGCCGAAATCGTCGGATTCCGTCGCAATCGCCCGGTATTCGTGTTCACGCGCGCCCGGGCGACGGGCGCAACTTTCTTCCCGGCGCGCGTCGCCGAAAGGATCGCGACGCGTCGCGCAGAAGCAAAAAAGTTGCGGGCTCGCGCGAGGAAGGACCGACCGACTCGGGTTCGTTGCCGTACGTCGTGCGGCCGTAACCTAGATGAGCAGTCTCAGATGTTGAGCGGGCGTCCGTCCACGGCGAGGGCGGCTTCGCGCAGCACCTCGGGAAGTGTGGGGTGCGCGTGGCAGGTGCGCGCGATGTCCTCGCTGGAGGCTCCGAGCTCCATCGCCAAGGTGGCTTCGGCGATGAGCTCGCCAGCACGCGGGCCGAAGATGTGCACACCGAGGACACGGTCGGTCTCCTGGTGCGCCAGGATCTTGATCCGACCTTCGAGCTGATTGAGGGTCCGCGCCCGTGCGTTGGCGCGGAACGGGAACGATCCTTTCCTGTAGGGAATCCCCTCCGCTTTCAGCGCTTCCTCGGTCTTGCCGACGGTGGCGAACTCGGGATTCGTGTAGCAGACGCCAGGGATGGTGTCGTAGCTCACGTGGCCCCAACCGGTGCCGATCCGTTCGGCGACCGCCACGCCTTCCTCTTCCGCCTTGTGGGCGAGCATGGGGCCGGCGATCACGTCGCCGATGGCGTAGATGCTCGGTGCCGTGGTCTGCCAGTGGGAATCGACGGGGATGCGGCCTTTGGAATCGAGCGCGATCCCCACGTTTTCGAGCCCCAGCCCCTCCGTGTACGGCACTCTTCCGACGGCGACCAGCACGCGGTCGCAATGGATCGGCTCGCCGCCCTCGACCTCGACGATGGCACCTTCGCCCTCGGCGCGGGCCGCCAGCACGCGCTTTCCGAGGTGGAACTCGAAGCCCTGCTTGGCGAAGAGCTTCTGGGCCTCGGCGGCCATCTCGTCGTCCATGCCGGGGAGGATCCGGCTCAGGTACTCGACGACGATCACGTGCGAGCCGAGCCGCCGCCACACCGAGCCCAGCTCGAGCCCGATGTAGCCTGCACCGATCACCACCAGCCGCTTCGGCACCTCGCGATAGGCGATGGCCTCGGTGCTGGTGCCGACGCGGTCTCCGTCCAGGACCACACCTGGCAAGCTCGCGGGCTTGCTGCCGGTGGCGATGAGGATGTGCTTCGCCTCGATCTCGACGGCGTCCTCACCGCCGGCGCCCGTCACCACGACCCGTCCCAGGCCGGCGATCCGGCCCCGACCCGTGTGCCGGGTGATCTTGTGCTTCTTGAAGAGGCCGGCCACTCCCGTCGTGAGCGCCTTGACCACTTGATCCTTGCGCTTGAGCAACGCCCCCAGGTCGAGCTCGACCGTGCCAGTGCGGATGCCGTGGATCGCGAACGCGCCGTGCGCCGCCTCGGCGTAGATCTCGCTCGATTCGAGGAGCGCCTTGCTCGGAATGCATCCGACGTTCAGGCAGGTGCCGCCGAGGGTCGAGTCTTTCTCGACCACCCCGACGTTCAAGCCGAGCTGCGCGGCGCGAATCGCTGCTTGGTAGCCGCCGGGTCCTGCGCCGATCACGACCAAATCGTGGGTATGCCGTTCCATGAGGCTCGCGCTGCTTTCGTGAACCAACGGGTGCGAGGGACGATCTGCGTCGTCGGATGTTCCTCAGACTTCGAGCAGCATCCGCGCCGGATCTTCGACGACTTCCTTGATGCGCTTCAGGAACGTCACGGCCTCCCGTCCGTCGATGATGCGGTGATCGTACGTGAGGGCGACGTACATCATCGGACGAATCACGACCTGACCGCCGATGGCGACCGGGCGATCCTCGATCTTGTGTAGGCCCAGAATGCCGACCTGCGGCGGGTTCACGATCGGCGTCGAGAGCAACGAGCCGTAGATCCCGCCATTCGAAATCGTGAAGGTGCCGCCGGAAAGCTCCTCGGGCTTGAGCTTGCCCGCTTGCGCGCGCTTTCCGAACTCTTCGATCGCGCGCTCGACCTCGGCGAACGAGAGTCGATCCGCATGGCGGATCACCGGCACCACCAGCCCACGGCCGCCGCCCACGGCCACCCCGATGTCGTAGTACCGGTGGTAGACGATGTCCGTGCCGCGGATCTCGGCGTTCACCTCGGGCACGCGGTGCAGGGCGTCGACCGCGGCCTTGACGAAGAACGACATGAATCCGACCTTGATGCCGTAGCGGGTTGCGAAGGCCTCCTGGTACTGCTTGCGGAGCGAGATCACCGCCGACATGTCGATCTCGTTGAAGGTCGTGAGCAAGGCTGCGGTCTGCTGCGACATCACGAGCCGCTCGGCGATCTTGCGCCGCAGCGGGCTCATCGGGACGACCTCGTCCTCACCGCGCGGCGCGCTTGCTGGCACCGCCATCGCCGCGCCGGGCGCAGCCGCCGTGGCGACGGGCGTGGACTGGACGCGCGCCGCCGAGGCCGCCACGTGCCGTTCGACGTCTTCTTTGAGCAGGCGTCCACCGGGACCGGAGGCTTCGACCTCGCCGGGCGCGAGGCCGTGCTGGGCGAGGACCCGCGCGGCTGCGGGCATCACACGTACCTCCCCGGAGGGTGCGGCCGCTGGTGCCTGGGGAGCGGCAGTCGATGCCGCGGCGGCGCTCGCCGCCGCGGGCTCCACCGCGGTGGCAGGCTTCGCCGACTCCTCCATGCTACCGATCGCGTCACCGACGCCTGCTCTTTCGCCCTTGCGCTTCAGGATCTTCGCGATCTTGCCCGAAACCGGCGCAGGGACCTCGACCGTCGCCTTTTCGCTTTCGATGACGACGACCGGGGTGTCCTTCTCGACCCAGTCGCCCTCGTTCTTGAGCCAGTCTCCGATCTCGACTTCGGTGATCGATTCACCGACGGATGGAACCACGATGTCGATGGTCATGCGCTTCGTTCCTCCCGAATGGGGCGTCCTCGTGCGATGACGGTGGCGCCAGCCACGCGCCGCGGCAGCGGTCGCGCGCGTAGCCTGTCCTCGATCAGAGCCCGAACGCTTCCGCCAGCAACGCCTCTTGCTCGAGCTTGTGGCTCGCGTGCGAGCCGGTGGCCGGGCTCGCGGACGCGGGTCGCGAGATGCCGGCGAAGGGATGTCGATCGAACATGCGCTCCAAGTGCTTCACGCGCAGGTAGGCCCAGGTGCCCATGTTTTCTGGCTCATCCTGGACCCAGAACAGGGGGGTCTCGGCACGATAGTCGGCGAGCAGCCGGCGCAGGATCTCGGCCGGGAAGGGCGCGAGCTGCTCGAGCCGCAGGATCGCGACGTCCTCGCGCCCGAGCTCGGCGCGCTTCTTCTCGAGCTCGTAGTAGATCTTGCCGGTGCAGAGCAAGATGCGCTCGGTCGTCTTCTGCTGTGCCGGGGGGCGCGTGTCGCCGATCACGCGACGGTACGTTCCTGCGGTTAGCTCCTCGAGCGAGGACGTCGCCGCCGGGAGCCGGAGTAGGCTCTTCGGCGTCATCACGACCAGCGGCTTGCGCCACGGGCGCAACACCTGCCTGCGCAACAGGTGGAACATCTGCGCGGGAGTGGTGGGCTGGGCGATCTGGATGTTGTCCTCGGCGGCCAGCGACAGGAATCGCTCGATGCGCGCGCTCGAGTGCTCAGGACCCGCACCTTCGAGCCCGTGGGGAAGCAACATCACCAGACCGCTGAGACGCTGCCACTTCTGTTCCGCGCTCACGATGAACTGGTCGATGATCACCTGCGCCACGTTCACGAAGTCGCCGAACTGCGCTTCCCACATCACCAGTGCTTCCGGGCGGTCCATGCTGTAGCCGTACTCGAAGGCCAACGGCGTGATCTCGGAAAGCGGGCTGTTGTCGATCTCGACCGGGGCTTGCTCCGGTGCGAGATGGGCGAGCGGAGTGTAGGTGTGCCCGTCCTCGAAGTCGTGAAGGACGGCGTGGCGATGACTGAAGGTGCCGCGCTCGGCGTCCTGCCCGGTGAGCCGAATCCGCACGCCTTCGACGGCGAGTGTTGCGAGCGCCAGGTTTTCGCCCGCCGACCAGTCGAGGGGCCGCTTGCCGGCGGCCATCTCGCGGCGCGTCTCCAGGATCTTGGCGACCTTGGGATGCGCGTGGAACCCACCCGGCAGCCGGGTTTGGATCTCGAGCAGGCGCGTGAGGCGCTCACGCGGTACGCCAGTGTCGATCTCCTCGACCTCGAGCTCGTTGCCGCCGCAATAGCCGCGCCAAACGCCGCCCATCGGTGCGTCGGTGGGAAACACGCGGGCGCTCTGGGCGCGCTTCAGCTCTTGGTCGAGGTGCTCGCGACGGCGCGCGGCGAGCGCGTCGGCTTCTTCGCGGGTCACGCCTTCGAGCCGCAGCAGGTGATCCAGGTAGCCCTCGCGTACTGGCTTACGCGCCTCGATCGCTTTGTAGAGCAAAGGCTGAGTGAACGACGGCTCGTCGCCTTCGTTGTGGCCGCGCCGACGATAACCGTACATGTCGATGAACACGTCGCGACGGAAACGCTGCCGGAAGTCGAGGGCCAGCCGCACCACCTGAGCCACGGCTTCGGGATCCTCACCATTCACGTGAAAGATCGGCGAATGGAGCATGCGCGCGACGCTCGTTGGGTAGGTCGTCGATCGAGCTTGCTCGGGAGGTGTGGTGAAACCGATCTGGTTGTTGACGATCACGTGAATGGTGCCGCCCGTGGAATAGGGCTCGAGGCGGCTCATGTTGAGCATCTCTTGCACCACGCCTTCGCCCGCGAATGCGGCGTCGCCGTGGATCACGATGCCCAGCGCCCGACCCGCAGGATCATCGCCGCCCATCCGATCCAGCTTGGCGCGGACGCGACCCTGAACCACCGGCCCCACGAATTCGAGATGGCTGGGGTTGAAACAGAGCGAGAGGTGCACGTTTCGGCCGGCGGTGGTCTTCCAGTCGCTCGAATAGCCGAGGTGGTATTTCACGTCGCCGCGCCCCAGCGAGAGCTCGGGGGTCGAGTCTTCGAATTCCGCGAAGATCTCGGCGGCGCTCTTGCCCATGATGTTCGAGAGAACGTTGAGGCGGCCGCGATGGCTCATGCCGATCACGACCTGTTCGACGCCTTGGTCGCCGGCGTGCTCGATCGCCAGATCGAGCAGCGGGATGAGGCTTTCCGAACCTTCCAGCGAGAACGACTTGGCACCCTGGAAGCGCTTCTGGATGAACTCCTCGAAGATCACCGCGTCCGTGAGACGACGCAGGATGCGAAGCTGCTCGTGCCTGCCGAGGACCAGCCGGTTCTCGGAGTGCTCCATCCGGCTTTGAAGCCACGCCTTCACCCCGTAGTCGGTGATGTGCATGAACTGCACGCCGATCGAACGGCAGTAGGTGGCCTGCAAGCGGCGCAGAATGCGGCGTAACGTGAGCTCACCTTCGTTGGAGATGGTCTCGCTCGAGAACACCCGATCGAGGTCGGCGTCGGTGAGCGTGTAGAAGCTCGGATCGAGCTCGCGCTGGTAAGGCCGCGGCAGCCCGAGCGGATCCACTTGAGCGATCAGGTGGCCGCGCAGGCGATAGGCGCGGATGAGCTGGTCGACGCGGTCCTGGAGGATCTGGATCGGCTCTTCGCGACGGGCGCTCGGCGCGACGGCGGGCGCGTGATGGCCGTTGGTGCCGTACGAGCGGAAGATCGATCCGTCGAGCGCCGCGGCGCCGAGGCGCGGAGCGGCGGCGAAGGCCTTTTCCGTGGGTAGGGTGGCGAAGTATTTCCCCCAATCGGCGTCGACCGATCGAGGATCACGGAGCCAGCGGACGTAGAGCTCCTCGACGAACGCGAGGTTGGACGGATGCGGCCAGCTCTCCGCTTCAGCCATGAGCGACGAGTCCTTCGCGAGGATGGGTTGTTGTGGCTGGAAAAAACGATTTCAGCGTAACGCTCGGCGGTGCTCCGTACAACCGTGCTCGGCGTGAAATTGCCTGATTCCACGAATACTTCCGCCGTCTGCTATGGTTCGGCGCATCCACCACGAGAGCGCGGGCGCCGACCGCGAGACGCGGCGACCCGGCGAGAGAGAGAAGGGAGAACCCATGGGCGACGCGTGGATCCTCGATGCAGTGCGAACGGTGCGTGGGCGCGGCAAGAAGGACAAGGGTGCGCTTTCGGGCATCCATCCGCAGGAGCTCTTGGCGCAGTGCCTGCGAGCGCTGCCGAAGCGGACCGGAATCGACCCCAAGGACGTCGAGGACGTGGTGGTGGGCGTGGTTTCCCAGGTGGGCGAGCAGGGCTCGTGTCTCGCGCGGCAAGCGGTGCTGCTCGCCGATTGGCCCGAAGAGGTCACGGGCGTGAGTCTCAACCGTTTCTGCGGTTCGGGCGCCCAGGGCGTGAACTTCGCCGCGATGGGTGCGATGTCGGGTCAGCAGGACCTGGTGGTGGGCGGCGGTGTCGAGAGCATGTCGCGCGTGTCGATGGGCAGCGACGGCGGCAACATCGATGGCAACAACGAGCTGCTTCGGAAGAAGCATTTTCAAGTTCCCCAGGGCATCAGCGCGGACCTGATCGCGACCATCGAAGGCTTCTCGCGGGAGGACGTCGACAAGTTCGCGGTCGCCTCGCAGCAGAAGGCCGAGGCCGCGCAAAAGGGCGGCCACTTCAAGAGCGCGCTCGCCGTCGTCGATCCCGTCTCGGGCCAGGTCGTGCTCGACAAAGACGAGCATCCGCGCGCCGGCACCACACTGGAGGCCGTCGCGGGCTTGCAGGCGTCGTTCGTGAGCTGGGGTGCCATGACGCTGGGCCCGAACGGTGAGACGCTCGACGAGATGGCACTCAAGAAGTACCCGCAGGTGAAGGAAATCAACCACGTTCACACGGCAGGGAACTCGAGCGGCATCGTGGATGGTGCGGCGGCGGTGCTGATCGCATCGGACAACTACGTGAAGGCGAAAGGGATCAAGGCGCGCGCCCGGATCCGCGCCGTGGCCACTGCGGGTGCCGAGCCTGTGATCATGCTGACGGCCCCGACGCCTGCTTCCGAGCGCGCCCTCGCGAAGGCCGGGATGTCCGTGAAGGACATCGATCTGTGGGAGATCAACGAGGCGTTCGCAACGGTGCCGATGCAGACCATTCGCAAGCTCGGCATCGAT
This sequence comes from uncultured bacterium, assembly GCA_964450125.1. Lineage (GTDB taxonomy): Bacteria > JADJOY01 > JADJOY01 > JADJOY01 > JADJOY01 > JADJOY01. The sequence continues at coordinate 5,392 of CAYVDO010000099.1, read as the reverse complement.
CCGGCGAAGGTGAACGTGAACGGCGGTGCCATCGCGCTGGGTCACCCGCTCGGCGCCACGGGTGCGATCCTGATCGGTACCGTCCTCGACGAGCTCGAGCGCCGCAATCTGTCGACCGGCTTGGTCACGCTGTGCATCGGTGGCGGCCAGGGCATCGCAACCATCATCGAGCGCGTCTGATTCGGAGAGTGCGTTCGCAGCAGAGTCTGCGAGGTCACCAACTCGAGCCGCCCCTCGGGCGGCGGAAAGCGAAACGCCCCCGCTGGATTCGATCCAGCGGGGGCGTGTTACGTCTCGGGGAAGCTACGGCGCAGTGCCGCTCGGTTGCGAGTCGCGAGCTGCCACGGCGATCGGACCCTGCCACGCGCGGGACGCGAGCTGGCCGCCCTCGAGCTTCGGCTTGAGCGCGCTCCACTCAGCGGCTACCCGCGTGCCTCGGGACGGCTCCTCCACGTAGACCTTGTCGATCACGTCGTCGAGGTTGCGCAGGAAATCGGGAAGGGTGCGGCTGGCGATTCGTATCACCACCCACTCGGGGACGATGCTCAAGATGCCCTTGAGCGCCATGTCGTACGTGAACACTGCCAGCGTCTGCTGGCGCTGCGGGTCCCAGAAGAAGGAGTGGCTGCCCTCGTTCTTGTCGAGGTCGCCTTGCACCTGGGTCCAGGCCTGACCGGTGTGGCTGTCGTTGTATGCCGACAGCATGGTGTAGGTGAACCGCGGCAGCATGAACGAGAAATCGGCCTCGCCGTGAAAGCGCTTGTGCGCGCTCGAACGTTCCAGGACCTCGACCTTCTTCACCTCGGGTACCAGGCGAGGCGCGAGAGTCGAGTCGGTGGCGACGTCGAAGAGCTCGCTTGGATTGTGTTTCAGGTACCCGATCGCTCGAGCCTGACGGTCTTCCTTCCCGCGCTCCAGGATCTGCACGACGATCTCGCCCTTCTGAACCTCCGCCCACTCGTCCGGCGACAGCTGGATGTCGCCGATGTCGGGAATCGTGGGCAGCTTGGGATCGGAATCGAGCGGGCCGCGGACTTCCTCGAACGCGCGGGCGGCACCTCCGAGGATCAGGGGGCAGGCGAGCAAGAACGAGAGAATGGGCCGAAGGATCGTGATTTTCATCGTCCCCTCTTATCTCTCCGGTGGCACCGGCGGAGCAATAGGCGCCCTTGGCGCCGGGATGGGCGCTGCTGGGGCCGGAGCACCGACAATGTCCCCGGGGGCGGCGCCGAGGCGCAAATTCAGAAGGAGAGTGGTCGAATGCCGGGCGGGCGCGCCGCGCTCGTGGCGCTATCGTGCCGAGAGCCCGCCGTCGAGGACGAGCTCGGCTCCGGTCATGAGCTTCGACTCGTCCGAGGCTAGGTACACGACAGCCCACGCAACGTCGTCGGGCTCGCCGATGGAGCCGAGCGGAATCTGTTCTGCGAGCTTGCGGCGTGCGGCGGCCGGATCGGGGGCTGTGCTCAAGAGCGCATCCAGGATCGGTGTTTCGACGAAGGTCGGGTGGATGGAGTTGCAGCGCACCGAGGGGCGCATCCGAGCGCCAGCGAGCGCGACGGACTTGGTGAGGTGGCGAACGGCGGCCTTGCTCGAGTTGTAGGCGGCGAGGTTGTGTCCGGCGACGATGCCCGAGATCGACGAAATGTTCACGATCGAGCCGCCGCCGCTTTGGCGCAGGGCGGGCAGCGCGTGCTTGCAGCCCAAGAACACGCCGTCGAGGTTGACGGCGTGAACGCGCCGCCAATCGTCGAGGGAGGTGGACTCGACGTCGGCGAGGAGCCCGATCCCCGCGTTGTTGACGAGCACGTCGAGCTTGCCGAACGCGCCGAGCGCGTCGGCGACCGCCGCTTGCCAATCTTGCTCGCTGGTGACGTCGAGGCGACGGAAGCGTGCGGCCTCGCCGATCTCGGCGGCGACGCGCGCGCCGCCTTCGTCCCGAACGTCGGTCACGAGCACGCGTGCGCCTTGGTCGGCGAGAAGCCGCGCTGCCGCGGCACCCAGGCCGGAAGCGGCGCCGGTGACGAGAGCTACCTTGCCTGCGACACGCGCGCTCATCGAAAGCCGTCCGTTGCCGAAGGAGCGATCACCGTCACCATGCCTTAGGCCGCGACGTCACGTCGCCGTACGCCCCTCGCCAATAGACGAGCGGTTTGCCGTCGCCGATGCCAGCGTGACGAATGCGGCCCACCACGATCGTGTGATCGCCGCCGGCGTGAGCGTGCTCGACGGTGCAGTCCATCCACGCGAGCGCCTCGGTCAGGATGGGGCTGCCGGTGACGGGGCCAGCGGTCCACGCCACTCCGGCAAACTTGTCGGGCACCCGGCTCGCGAAGCGGTTGGAGAGATCCTGCTGCTGGTCGGTGAGGATGCTCACGGCGAAACGGGTCGCGCCGAGAATCGGGTCGTGGCTCGCGGTGCGGCGATCGATGCACACCAGGCAGAGTGGCGGATCGAGCGACACCGACGAGAATGCGGTTGCGGTGAGGCCCCAGAGCTCTCCGGAATCGTCGACGGTAGTCACTACCGTCACGCCAGCGGCAAAGCTGGCCATGAGGGCTTTGAACTGGTCGGCGGCGATGGCGGCGGTGTCCGGCATGGGCTCCTCTGTCGACTTCGAGACCGCGAGTGCGCTCGAAGAATGACAGAGTGGTGCGCCATTTCACAGTCGCTCGCGGGCACGCGCACTCGATTGCCGGTCCTCCCGTGCGGCGCTAAATGTGCCGCGCCCGTGGCCCTTGCTGCGGGCTGGGAGCAAGCATCCGAGGGGACCCCATGAGTGAATCCGATCCGCTGAAGACCCACGTTGCTGGCCCGATCGGCTGGCTCATCCTCGATCGCCCGGAGAGCCGCAACGCGCTCACGCGTGAGCTCTGGGAGGCGATCCCCGCCAAGCTCGAGGGACTCGCGGCCCAGGACGGCGTCCGCGTCGTCGTCATCACCGGCACCGCCGGCAACTTCGTCGCCGGGGCTGACATCAACGAATTCCGTCACCTGCGCTCGGATCCGGAGCTGGCGCGCCGCTACGACCAGGGCGCAGTCGATACCATCCGGGTGCTGGAGCAGCTTTCCGTGCCGTCGATCGCGATGATCGGCGGGCCGTGCCTGGGTGGCGGCTGCTTGATCGCGTTCGCGTGCGACCTTCGCGTCATCTCCGAGAAGGCATTCCTGGGGATTCCCGCCGGCAAGCTCGGACTCGCGTATCCGCACGCTGCCGTCGAGCGCTTGGTGGCGGTGGCGGGCGAGGCGACCGCGCTCGATCTCTTGCTCACGGGGCGCTTCGTGTACGGCCCCGAGGCCGCGCGGCTCGGCTTGGTGCAGCGGTGTGTCCCTGCCGAGGAGCTCGCGCTTCGCACCGAGGAATGGGTGAGCGAGATCGCCAGGAATGCACCGCTCGCGCTGCGCTACGCACGGCTGGCGGTGCGCCGGCGCCTCGGTGGCGTGCTCACGGAGCAACGAGCCGAGGAGCTGGTGGGTGCCTGCTTCGCGAGCGCCGACTATCGCGAAGGCGTCGCGGCGTTCCTGGAGAAACGCTCTCCCCTGTTTCGCGGACGATGACGGTGAGACGCGCGGCGCGGCCACACGCTCCAGGTCCAAGGAGGAGCCGATGAGCGACGAATCCAAGCTCGACAAGATCGTGGCGGCGCGCCTGAAGCTCCGTGCGCGATTCGAAGAGCGCACGCGCGCGACACCGTCGCTCGCTGATTCGAGCCCGCTCGGCAGCGGCCCGCGGAACCGCCACGGCATGCCCCAACTTCCGGTGGGTCAGCACGCCGTCGAGAAGTGGCCGGTGCTCGACCTCGGCATGCAGCCGACCATCCCGCTCGAACGGTGGTCGCTTCGGGTCGATGGCGCAATCGAGTCAGCCGTGACGCTCTCGTGGAGCGACTTCCTGGCGCTCGAACAGATCGAAGACGTGAGCGATTTCCACTGCGTCACGACTTGGTCGCGCATGGATGTCGCTTGGGTGGGGGTACGACTCGCCGACGTGATCGCCCTGGCGCGGCCCCTCGAAACCGCAACGCACGTCCTGTGCCACGCCTACGACGGCTACTCGACGAACGTGTCGCTCGCCGAGGCGCTCAAGCCCGACGTGCTTCTCGTGCATCGCGCAGACGGCGTGCCGCTGCCTCGCGAGCACGGCGGGCCGGTTCGGATGATCACGCCTCAGCTCTACGCGTGGAAGGGCGCCAAGTGGATCCATCGCCTCGAGCTCTTGGTGGGTGATCGGCCTGGGTTTTGGGAGCAACGCGGCTACTCGATGACGGCCCATCCGTGGCGCGACGACCGATACTCCTGAGGCGGCGTTTCGTCGCACGCAGTCGCGACGATAGCCGCGCTCCGCGGCGCGCGGGGCGCTTGTCCGGGAGTGAAACGTGTTCTACTCTCACGCGCCGCCGAACGAGGGGGTGTGCGTGGCCGGAATCTGCGAGGGACGAATCGTCATCGTGACGGGTGCGGGCCGGGGGATCGGCCGCGCCCACGCGCTCATGTTCGCCGCCGAGGGTGCCAAGGTCGTGGTCAACGACTTGGGGGCCGAAGTGGATGGCGCGGGCTCCTCCACGGGACCGGCCGGTGATGTCGTCGATCAGATCCGCACCGCTGGCGGCGAAGCGGTGGTGAACGGTGACGACGTCGCGAGTTGGGATGGCGCGGCGAACCTCATCCGCTCGACGGTCGAGCGGTTCGCGCGCGTCGACGTCCTCGTCAACAACGCCGGCATCTTGCGCGACCGGATGCTGGTCAACATGTCCGAGGCCGAATGGGACGCGGTGATCCGTGTGCATCTCAAGGGCACCTTCGGCCCCGCGCACTTCGCCGCCGAGCATTGGCGGGATCGCGCCAAAGCCGGCGAGCAGGTGAACGCGCGGATCGTGAACACCACCTCGGTGTCGGGGATCTTCGGCAATCCGGGGCAGAGCAACTACGGCGCGGCGAAAGCGGGAGTCGCCGCATTCACGGTGATCGCGGCGAAAGAGCTGTCGCGCTACGGCATCACGGTGAACGCGATCGCGCCCACCGCGCGCACGCGCATGACGGAGAGCATCGGCTTCGGCAAGATCGAAATCGCTGCAGGTGCCTTCGATTTCCTGGCGCCCGAGAACATGTCACCGCTGGTTGTGTGGCTCGGGAGCGGCGAGTCGGCGCACGTGACGGGTCGAGTGTTCGAGGTCTCCGGTGGGCGCATCACGCTCGCTGACGGCTGGCGTCGTGGCCCCACACGCAAAAAGCACGCGCGCTGGAATCCCGCAGAGCTGGGCCCCGTGGTGAACGAGCTGGTCGCGGGTGCGGCACCGGTGGAGCCGGTGAGCTCGTGAGTCGAATCGATCCGAGGTGCGACGGCGTTTCGAGGCGGGACGGTCGGAGCCCGATCATCGATGGGCGATCGGCAACG
>CAYVDO010000098.1:16873-21166 GCA_964450125.1 uncultured bacterium | reverse complement strand
GGATATAGTCCCAGGGGTCTTGCAGTTTCACGCCTTGCGCGTGGGCCAACTCCACGAGCAGCCGCACGAGGGCGTTGAGCGCGCGTCCGCCCGGAATGTGCGTGACCGTCTTCAAAAAGCGGCCGTCGAACCAGGGGCGGGCGTCGCGAGGAATGCCGTTCGCGAGCCGCCCGATCTCCGCCGCGAAACTACCGTAGGTCGCGTCGAGGGCCGTGAGCCGCGCGATCACGTCCGCCTCGTAGGCTGCGAGGCCCTCGGCGTCGAGCGCGCGCACCTCCTCCGGCAGCAGGCGCACCGGCTGGAACTCGGTGTGGGCGATGAAATGGCCGATGTCGTCCGCCGAGTCCCAACCGATCAGCTCGGCGATGGTATCGGCTTCGAGCAAGTCCGCGCCCTGCTCGTCGATCACCCGCACCAGGAGGTCCTGCATTTCCGCCGCGCGCTTGCCGAAGATCCGCGTGAAGCGCGCGAGCTTCACCCGCCAGTCCTCGCGCGCCTCGTAGACCGACGACGCCGTCAGCCAATCGTTGAGCCAGAAGCCCCACTCGAAACCGCTCGAAAAGTCGATCTGGCCGTCCATGCCGGAATCCGCGAGGCGTTGCAGGTCGTTCCAACGCGAAAAGCCGTAATGCGGCAGGAAGAGCGGCATGTCCACGTCGAAGGTCACCCAGTAGGCCGTCTCCGGATAGTAGAGGACGCGCCGCTCACCGATCTCGCCGAGCAAGAACTCACGCATCGCCGAGAAATCGCTGTTGTCGTAGGTCGGTGCGGGCCGGAAGAGATCGTAGAACTGGACGGTGTGCGGCATCACGCCCACCCGGGGATCGGCGATGCCCGGCAGGAAGTTGAAGTTGATGTCGCCGAAATGCGGTGCGGTCTGGCCGGAGGTGATGTGGACCTTGGAGAGGAGCTCGGCGCCGTAGCGCTCGTCGAGAAGCGCCGCCGTGAAGTTGAGCCAGTCGTAGGTGGCCTGGTCGTCGCTGGGCAGGAACTCGGCGTTGCCGAGCTCGACGTTGATCACGTCCCACGGCACCTGCATCAGCTTGGCGATGCGTTGCTCGATTTGCGGCTCGCCGGGCGCGTTGCCGTCGGGTACCAGCACCCACCCGTTTTGCTGATTGAACTGGAACGGCGTGTCGATGCCGATCTTCAACCCGCGCGCGTGGGCGGCGGCCACGATGCGCGCCGCGTGGCGCAGGAAGGAATCGATGTCGACGGTGTCCTGGAGCACCCATTGGACGTACGTCTGGCGATTCGCGACCAGCCAATCGAGGTAGCGCTCGGCCTCGGCCAAGTGCGAGTCGCTTTCGAGCAGAAACGAGTCCATGAGCTCGATGGGGTGCATCGTGTGGAGGTGGAATCCCCGCCACGCGTAGGTCGGCTGGTGCGTCTCATCGAGCGCCTCGGGTACGATGAGCGTCGCGGGAACGAAGGTCTGCTCGGGATGGAAGAAGCCGAAGCCGAGCGCTTCGAGGAGCGCGTAGATCGCATATTGAGCGCCGAGCGCATCGGCGCCACGTGCGGCGAGCACCGGGCGCCCACCTTCGTCGCCGCGTGACGAGCGATAGCCGGATGCCGCCAGGTCCGCTGCATCCAGACCGTCGAGGACACGGTCGACGAGCTCGCCGTCGCCGACCGCCACGATCAGGTCGGCGTCAGCCGCTACCTTCGCGACGTCGTCGACCACCTCGACCGCGTGCCCGCTCGCCTGCCCGAGCAACCCCACGGCACGTGCCAGCGCCAGCTCGGCTCCCTCGCCGCCGGGGTCGCGGGTCACGATCGCCACCCGCGCCGTCGCCCGCCCGTCCTCGCCGCCGCTCCCTCCCGTGCAGCTCGCGAGCACGATCATCCACGCGAGCGCCATCGCGGACACACACGTGGCACCGAAGCGCCGCGCCCTCTGCGACTCCCGCAACGCGCTCATACCGCGGGAGACCGAATCGGCCCGGTTTCCGTGCGTACCGGCAACTCCACCACGAACGTGGCGCCGGGCGACGGCTCGGACTCGGTGACGAAGAGCTCGCCGTGGTGGTCCTGGACGATGGCGAAGGCCATGGAGAGCCCCAACGACTGGCTGTCGTGCTCGGCGCCGTCGTGCATCGGCGGGTCGAAGATCGAGCGGCGGAGCTCGGCGGAAACGCCGGGGCCATCGTCGGCGAACCGGATCTCGATCCGGCCACGCTCGTTGAGCGCGGTGGTCACCCGCATGTGGCTCGGGCGCGGTGCGCCGTCGCCGTTGGTCGAGCGCGTCGCGTGGGTGACCAGGCTCGTGAACGCCTGCCGAAGTTGCAGCCGATCCGCAGCGGTTGCCGGCAGGTCGCGCGCGAGTGCCAGGTCCACGACCACGCCCGCGCGCCTGAGCTCGTCTGCAGCGCCATCGAGCGTCCCGCGCACGATCGCATTCAAGTCGACGAGCTCCAGACGCGGGCGGCGGTGGCGCGCGAACGCCAGCAACCTCCCCACGATCTGCTTGGCGCGAAGCGCTTCCTCGTGGATTCGTTCGATCGACGCTCGCACCTTGCCTTCGACGCCCGGGTTGCGCAGCAAGAGCTGGCTGAACCCGAGCACGCCGGTGAGCGGATTGTTGAGCTGGTGCGCGATGCCACCCACCAAGATCGCTGCGGCCGAGAGCCGCTCGCTCTGGACCAATTGCTCTTCGAGCTGCTTGAGCCGCGTCACGTCCTCGGTGATGCCAGCGACTCGATACACGCGGCCCTGCTCGTCCCGCACCGGAAAGCTCCGCCCGCGCACCCAGCGCACGGCACCGTCGGCGCGCACCACCCGGTACTCGAGCTCGCCCACCTCACCCTGGGCCGCCTGGCTCTGCATGCGCAGCACCCCCGGCCGATCCTCGGGATGCACGGCCTCGAGCGCCCTGAGCGGTCCCCGCTCGCGTGCGGGGTGCTCGCGCCCGGTGAGGCGAGCGTACGACGGGCTGAGGTAGAGCAATCGCGATCGATCGAGGTCGACGATCGAGAACACGGCGTCGATGTTCTCGGCCAGCTGGCGGAATCGCTCCTCGCTGGCGCGCAGCTCGTGCTCGGCGCGGGTGCGCCCCTCGGCCGACGCCACGTGACTCGCAATCGCCTGCACCAAGAGCAGATCCTCGTCGGTCACGACGTGGGGCGCCCCGTAGTAGACCGTGAGCTTTCCGAGAAGCTCGCCGCGGTAGACGATGGGCACGAACAGCAGCGAGCGGATGCCTTCTTCGCGGATCGCGTCGCGCACCGCCGCGACGCGCTCGTCGCGCTCTACGTCCTCCACCACGATTGGCGCGGCGTGGAAGTCGGCACGCGTCCACGGCGAGTGGCCTTCGACAGCCTGTCGGTAGCGCTCGGAGATGCCCTGCCAGGCCTGGAACCGCAGCACGCCTTTCGCGTCGAAGAGCAAGATCGCCGCGCGGCGCGTGTGCAGCGCACGCTCCGCCCCTTCGATCGCCTCGGCGTAGAGCTCTTCGATCGGACGGGCGTGGCTCGACGCGTCGGCGAGGTTGTAGACCGCACGCATCGGGTCGAGGCGCCGCCTGAGCTCTCCCTCGAACCGCACTCGCTCGTTGCGCTGCTCGGCCTGGCGAGCGGCGAGCGAGAGGCGCACGCCGAGAACGGCCGCGTCGACGGGTGTGCGCACGTAGTCGTCGGCGCCCTCGGCGATCACCGAGGCGATGAGATCGGTCTGATCGCGTCCGGCAGCGATCAGCACCACGGTGCGCTCTCCGAGTGTCACCGAGCGGATCTGACGCACCAGCGACATCGCGGCGGCGAGACGCACGCTCAAGTCGACGAGCACCAGCGGGAACTCGCCGCGCTGAAAGCGCTCCCACGCGTCTGCGACCCCGTTCGGGGCCACGACCTCGTGGCCGAGCGACTCGAGAAGGCCCTGCCAATCGCGCGGCGTGCGCGCTGGATCTTCGACGAGGAGAATCTTCATCCCACGTATCCGCGCCGAAGACTACCAGGCACCCTCACCCCCGTCTGTCGCGTACGGCAAGCTGGTCGCGTCCCGCGCGTCGGCGCGCGCCCCACCGCTCCACGTCACTTCTTGCGCTTGCGCACGCTGCGAAAGTCCGGCTTGCGCTTCTCCAGGAATGCGTCGCGCCCTTCCATCGACTCGGCGGTGTCGTAGTAGAGACCGAGAGCGCCCACACCCAGATTCGTGACGCCGACGGTGCCGTCGACTTCGGCGTGAAACGCGTACTTGAGCATCTTGAGCGCGGTGGGGCTCTTCTCGAGAAGCTCGGCGCACCACTTGTCGACCTCCGCGTCGAGCTGATCGTCGGGCACCACGGCGTTCACG
>CAYVDO010000098.1:10244-16863 GCA_964450125.1 uncultured bacterium | reverse complement strand
CCCATCGCCTGCGCCTCGCGAGCACTGTACCGCCGGCACAGGTACCAGATTTCCTTCGCGCGTTTCATGCCGACCAGCCGCGCCAGGTCGCCGGTGCCGTAGCCTGGATCGAAGCTGCCCACCCGCGGCCCAGCCTGGCCGAACTGTGCGCTTTCGCACGCGATGCTCAGATCGCACGCCACCTGCCACACGTGGCCGCCGCCGATGGCGTAGCCGTTCACACGTGCGATCACCGGCTTGGGGATCGATCGGATGAGCTGTGTGACCACCTGCCAGCCCACTTCGAGGGGCAGCGTGCGCACCGCGCCCCCGTAGCCACCGGCTTCACGAGTCGTCTGGTCGCCCCCGGTGCAGAACGCGCGATCCCCGGCGCCGGTGAAGACGACCACGCCGACGTCGTCGTCCATCCAAGCCTCGGTGAAAGCCTGTGCCAGCTCGTGGACGGTCAACGCGGTGGCGGCGTTCATCCGCTGGGGGCGATCGATCGTGATCCGCGCCACTGCGGCACGCGCTTCGTAGAGCACCTCGCGCAATTGCATGGCGACCTCCCTCGTCGCAAATGTGATGGCGTCGAGCCACGGCGCATCGCGGAGCAACCGAGCCGCGACCCATGCGGCGCACACAGGCAGCATGCTATATCCGTCGAGTGCCGTTCGTTTCGCGGCACACGAGCCCCCGATGGATTCGACCAAGCTCTACGACCCCGAGGTCCTGCGCAACAAGGTGCCGACGCTCCATCCGCGCTACCAGTGGATGAAGCTCGAGCTCGAGCCCGACGACAGGGTGGTGCTCACCACGATCTCGGGTCGCCACACCGTGGCACAGGTGATCGAGCTCGGCGGCCTCGCGGAGGATTCGGTCGCTCGCGTCATCCTGAAGCTCGTCGGCCGCGGTGTGGTGCTGTGGGACGACGACCTGCCGTTCTACGACGAATCGGCGCTGCTCGAGGTGGTTCCCACCTTCGATCCCCAGAACACCAACCGCAGCGCGCACCTCGACGACACCGACCGCATGCTGCTCACGCTCATCAACGGCCGCACCTCCGTGCGCCAGATGGAAGCGGCGCTGCCGCTGAGTCGCGACCGGCTGCTGGCGAGCGTCATTCGGTTGCGGCTGGCGGACGTGATCGGTGTGGTCGACACGAGCGCCAAGAACGCCGACGCGCGCCCGGAACCGGCAGCCTCCGTCGCGAGCTACCAACTGCCGGAACCGCCCCCGTCCGCCAAGCCGGCAGCCGCATCCTCGCAGCCAGCAACCGCGGCGCCTGCACCCGCACCTCACCATCCGGCGAGCGGCACCGGCGACTCAGGCGCCGCGGAATCGCCCGCCCCCAAGGGCTACCGCACACGGCAAGACGCGTTCGAGGAGGCGACACGGCGCCTGCTCTCCGGCGACTCGCTCGCACTCGACCCGGACGATCCCACCGCCACGCCAGCGCCGCGCAAAGGCACGTCGTCGGTGCGCGACCACGAGCCACCGCGTTACGAGCGTCGAACCGGTCGTGCCGGTGAGAAGAAGGGCGGCAAGAAGACCCGCACCGCCGAGGTACGTGCTCGCGGCGCAAGCGAGGCCCCGGCGAGCGCGCCTTCGCGGCTGCCGATGATCGCGCTCGGCGGGCTCATCGCTGCGGCGCTGCTCATCGGCGGAATGGCGCTCGGACGCGGCAAGGAGCGGGCGAATCTCCGCGGCGGTCACCAGACCGTGGAATCATTCCACGGCATCATCGAGCTGGCGCAAATCCTTCCGCGGCAATCCGGTAAGTTCCAAGCGCAGGTGGCCGCGAGCTGGTTCCAGATGTCGAGCGCGACGAAGCGCCAATCCGTGCGCGCGATGGCCGCCGAGCTGGACGCCGACGGCGTGAAGGCGATCGTCTTGACAGACGAGGACGGTCGCATCGTCGCCGAATGGGAAGACGGCGCGTTGACGATGCATGAGTAGTACGGGGGGCTGTTCCAGCCCCCCGCCCAGCGCGGCAAAGCCGCGATGGGGCCTACCCCCGAGTCGCTGCGCTGCGCTTGCGGCTCGCCTCGGGCTCGCGAAGAGATGGAAGGCGAGCGGAGGCACCGAGGCGCACGGCGGCTGCGTGCGTATGTACCGGATCTCGTGGTGAGGTCGCAGCGCCGCGACCCAGCCTGCGAGGGTCGTCGATCCGCTGGCGCGCATCGGCGCCGTCGGCCGACAGGAACGTCGCGGGCGAAGGAAGATCGAGGAGGTGAGTGACCGATGGGCGCGATCGACAAGCAGCGCGTGTTCGAGGCGCTACGGAAGCGAGTGGCCGAGACGCTGGACAGGTTGGTCACCTCGCAGCAGTCCGCGCACGCGGGCGCGATTCACGAGGAAACCCGCGCCGAGGATCCGAAGGACATGCGTTCGACCGAGGCCAGTTACCTCGCTCGTGGTCTCGCACAGCGCGTCGAAGACCTTCGCAGCGAATCCGAGCGGCTCGCCACGCTCAAGCTTCGGGCGTTTCAGCCCACCGACCCGGTGGCACTCTCGGCGCTCGCCGGGCTCGAGGATGCCGACGGCAAGACCTCCGTGATCTTCGTGGTCGGTGCCGGAGGCGGGGAGTCGATCGACGTCGACGGAGTCTCGATCCGTCCCGTCACCCCGGCATCTCCGCTCGGACGTGCCGTGGTGGGCTCGCGCGCCGGCGACACGGTCGAAGTGGAGCTGCCCGCCGGCAAGCGCGAGCTCGAGATCTTGTGGGTCGCGTGATCGAGCCGTCCTGGAGGTACGCGCCACGCATCAGCCGCTGGCGGCGCGCCGGGCCGGGGCCTCGGCGAGAGCGTCTTCGGCGATCGCCTCCTCGTTTCCCACGGGGAGTGTGACGACGAACGTCGCGCCGGGCCCCGGGACCGAGTCGATCACGCGGATGTGACCGCCGTGCTCCTCGACGATTCGGAAGGCGATCGAAAGCCCCAGCCCCGTGCCCTGGCCGATCTCGCGCGTGGTGTAGAACGGATCGAAGACCTTCGACTTCACGGTGTCCGGAATTCCGGGGCCGCTGTCGATCACGCGAATCTCGATCAGCCCGTCAAGCGTGCGGCCGGTCAAGAGTCGCAACGCCCCGCGCCCGTCGATGCCCGTCATCGCCTGGATGGCGTTGGTACACAGATTCGCGAGCACCTGCGAGATCTGCCCGACGTCGAGCCATGCCTCGGGCAATCGCGGATCCAGCTCGGCAGCGAACGACACCCGCGAGATGCCGACCTCGTGCACCAAATGCTCGAGGGTGCTCTCCACGATCGCGTTCACGTCCACCCACGCGCGATCCGGCTTGTTGAGGCCGGCGAAGGTGGTGAGCTTGGCGACGATCGCCTTGGCGCGAGCGCCGGCGCGAGCGATGTGCTCGAGATGGCTGCGCACCACGGGCTCGAGTGTGGGCCGCGCGCTCACGAGCTCGGCGAACCCCAGGATGCCGGTGAGCGGGTTGTTGAGCTCGTGGGCGAGACCGGCGACCAGCATGCCGATCGCCGAGAGCTTCTCGTGCTGGACGATCTGTTCTTCGGCGGCACGCAGGCGCTCGTAGGCTTCGCGCGTCTCGGCAACCTGCCGCGCCAGCGCTTCCTCGGCGTGCTTGCGCTCGCTCACGTCCTGGACGGTGCCCTCGTAATAGAGCAGGCGGCCGCGCGCATCGCGCACGGCGCGAGCGTGCTCCGAGATCCAGATCACCGTGCCGTCGCGCCGCCGGATCTGCGACTCGAAGGCGCTCACAGAATCCTTCTCGGCGAGGAGCCGCTTGAACTCGGATCGGCGCGCGGCGTCGACGTAGAGCTGTGTGCCGATGTCCGAGATGTTCCTGAGGACGTCGGACGCCTTTTCGTAGCCGTACATCCGTGCCAGCGCCGGGTTCGCGTAGAGGTAGTGGCCGTCGGGAGTGGTCTGGAAGATGCCCTCGACGGCGTTCTCGAATGCGCTGCGGAACTTGGCTTCGGCCCGCTCCAGCGCGCGCTTCAGCGCCTCTTGGCGGCGCTTCTCGCGCGGCCGCATCCGCCGCGCGCGCCGCGTGCGATCGGCAGTCTCGCGCTCCCCACGAGGCGACGCGGGGGCGGGACGGCCTCGGGAGCGACTGTCGCGATTCGTGGAGGTCATCGACGTTTCACTCCCCTCGTGCCGTCACGAGTACATCACATCCGGCCAGAGCGTGTCGGTGATGGCGCGCCGCGCCGACTCGCGCTTCCAGTAGTCCGATTCGAGATCCAGCGGGACCGCGCTGGCCACCAGCTCGCGGAGCCGGTCCTCGAGCGGGCCCACGACCACCGGGTCCTCGACGATCGCGTTGACCTCGCGCTCCCAATAGGAAGCCGTGGCATCGAGGTTGGCCGAGCCCACGCTCGCGACCTCGCCGTCGGCGGTCACGACCTTGGCGTGCACGTACGGCCGTACCGCGCCGCCGCGCGCCACGAAATACGGGCGCGGGCCGATCTGGACCTCGTACACGTGGACGCCGCCACGGATCAGCGGTTCGAAACGGCGCTTCGACATGTACTCGAAGAGCTCGCGGTGGATCGGCCCCTTGAAGAAGCTGCCGTCGGCACGGCGTGGAATCGCGCAACCGGTGAGGAAGTCCACGCGGACGCCGCGCTCGACCGCACGCTTGAGCGCGGCCGCGAGGGTCGCGAGCACCGGGAAATCGTTGAGGATCAACACGTGCCGACGCGCGCCGAGAATGATGGCCTCGTAGCCGAGCAGCGCGTTGGCATCGGCCAATCCGTCGTGATGCACGATCCGGGCAGGCGATGAACCGACCTGCGCCAAGGGCGGATACACCGCGGCGTCCTCCTCGACCTCCGGGCCGCCGTTGCGCCGCCAGTTCTCGAGGAACACCCGCTGCACGTCGGCGACCAGCGGGCCGCGGATCTCGAGGTGAGCGTCGAGCCAGGGGATGCGATCGTGCGAGGTGGTGTCGAGGATCGCGACCTCGTCGAAGCCTTCGTAGTATTCGTCGCCGGCGTTGCGCCCGCTCACGAACGCGACCGTGCCGTCCACCACCCAGAGCTTGCGGTGATCGCGCTGCTTGAGGCGCACGGCGTCCACACCCTCCGCCAAGGTGATCGGATCGCTGGCGATCACGTCCACGTTCGGCTCACCCGTGAGCGCCTTGATCGCCGGATTCTGGAATCCGAGCACCTCCTGGCCCGAGTAGAGCGCATCGACGACGAAACGCACTCGCACACCACGGCGCGCGGCGAGCACCAGCCGCGCCAAGAGCTGATCGACGAAACGGCCTTCCTTGAGGATGTAGAACTGGGCGTGGATGCTGCGCTCGGCGCGCTCGACGGCGGCGAACACCGCCTCGCGTGCGGCGCGGTTGTCGAGCTCGCAGCGAATTTCGTTGCCGGCGAGGAGCCGACTTCCGGTCATGAGGTCCAGGTTGCGCGTGAATCGCCGTTCCGGACCCGCGGCGTCGCGCTCGTGCGCCCAGGTCCTCGCCTGCGCAGCCAGCTCGTCGAGCCGGCTCGCGTCGAGCGCGCTCGCGAGCTCGGCGAACGGCAGCGCGCAGATCCCGCCAACCGACGCGAACGCGTGCACGCGGGCCGGCTCCACCACCGCGAGCAACAGCGGGACACCCAGGGCTCGCACGCGGCGCAAGCTGCTGGCTGCGAAGATGTGCGCGAAATCGACCTGCAACGTGGGAAAGCCCAGGTCTTCCGCCGGGTGGACGAGCGTCGCACCCGGGGGCAGCTCCTCGCGCTCCACGATGGCCCGCAGGTCGAGGGTGCGATCGAGCTCGTGGAGGTCCACGTAGCACAGCGCCCAGCCGCGACGCCCGAGCTCGCGAAGGGGCGTGAGCGCGGCACCTTGCGCGCTCACCAGCAGACTCGCATCCACGGCGGCGACCGGCTGATCGCCGACCACGTGGAGCAGGCCGTACTCGCCTGCTTCGAGCGGGCGCAGCACTCGGCCCTTTTCGGAGAGCACCTCGTAGGAGACGCGGAAGAGACCGGGCGCCGTGGGGACGTAGCCGAGATGCGCGAGGCCACGCTCGTCGGTGCGCGCTTCCCCGATGGCCATGCCGTCCAGCAAGAAGCGCACCGTGCGATCGGCGAGATCGGGGCCGCCGCGGTAGAGCGCCTCGACCTTCACCGAGAGGACGACCTCGTGGCCCGCCGCAGCAATGCGGTCGCGACCCGACTCTTGGACGAAACGCAGCAGGCTTCGCCCGCCGCGCCACTGCTCGATGGCCTCGGTGACCCTGCGAACGGTCTCGTCGAATGGGCTCTCGCCGCTGCCCACCTCGAGGCGCAGCGCGGTGTCGCCGTCCTCGGAACGGGCGGCGACCGGCTCGCGCGTCAACGCGCGTAGCACTTCGCTGATGCGGTCGGCCAGGCTCCGCTCAGGAGGCATGCTCGAGGATTCCACGCAGCGCGTTGGACGAGTCCCACGCGCTGAAACGCATTCTAGCGCGCACGACGCACCGCGTTAATAGGCTGCCGAAAAACTCGCCGGGGCGAGTTTTTCGAGCCTGTCGATACTTCCTCGGGGAGCTTTTCAAGCCCCCCGCCCCGCAAAAAGCGGGGTTTTTTGCGGGGCCCCACCCCCAAGTCGACTCGCTACGCTCGTCGGCGCGCCGCGGGCGCGTGCCTTCTTCAGCAGCCGGTTCAGTAGGCGTTCGGTG
>CAYVDO010000098.1:0-10234 GCA_964450125.1 uncultured bacterium | reverse complement strand
ACGCGCTGCAGCGAGTTTTGAGGTAGTCTGTCAGCAGCCTGTTGACAGACTACCTCAAAACTCGCTGCAGCGAGTCGCGCGAAGCGCTGGAGGTTTCCTCGGGGCTCGCGGCGATGCGATATCTGCTCGGGATGAAGCCGCCACCGATCGCTACGCTTCTGGTGGGCACGGTCGCGATCAGCTCCGCCGCGGTGCTGATCGTGCTCGCGGCGCTGCCGCCCGAAGCGATCGCGGTCTGGCGGCTCGGTGTCACCACGCTGGTGTTCGCGCCGTTCGCGGCGCGCCGCCTCAGGGCGGAGCTGGCGGCGCTCGACGTGGGTGCGAAGCTCGCACTCGTCGCCGGTGGCATCACGTTCGGCCTGCATTTCGTGTGGTTTCCAATGGGCTTCCAGCGCACCAGTTACGAGAGCACGGTGCTGTTGCTGGTTTCACAGCCCGTGATGGCGGCGCTCGTGGGCGCGCTCTTCTTGGGAGAAGCGATCACGCGCTCCATGTTCGTGTCGATGGTGCTCGCGACCCTCGGGCTCGTGGTGCTGGTCTGGGACGACTACCGCTTCGAGCCGGCGCAGCTCGCCGGTGACGTGATCGTGCTGGGAAGCTGTGTGGCGATCGTGACCACCCGCGCGCTGGCGCGACGCCTGCGGCAGCGGCTGAGCTTCGCGACCTACGTGTGCGCGATGTCGTCGGTGGGAGTCGGGGTCGCGGCGCTCGGTGCCGCCGGGCGAGGCGTGGCGCTCACGCATCCGAGTCCTCACGCCACCGAGTGGGTGGCGCTGGCACTCTTGCTGCTCGTGCCCACGATCGGCGGTCATACGGTGTTCCACTACGCCGTGAAGTACGTGCGAGTCTTCTACGTGAACCTGGTGATCTTGGCGGAGCCGGTGATCGCCATCTGGATGAAGCACGCGTTGGCGCCGTGGTTCGAGGTCTTCCGCGGCTCCGCGCTCTCGCGCGCCCACTGGCTGGGTGGTGCGTTGCTCTTCGCGGGCGTCGGCATCGGGCTGATGCTGCGCGAGCGCGACGGGGCAGCAGCTGCGGTCGCCGTCCCGCGGATCGTGCGATGACCGCGTCGGGCTCGCGATCACGCTCGCGACCCACCCGCCTCGCGATGATCGCCGCGACGCTGGTGATGGCCTGCGTCCAGCAACCACCAGTCGTTCCGCCCGTCGAAAGGACTCCGGCGCCAACGCCGTCGACGGCTCCGGGCGCCTTCGATCCCGGGCCACTCATCATCACGGGACGGTCGTTCGAACGCCGCATCCTCGGCAACGGCCTCACGGCGCTCGCCATCCGGGATCCGGCCAACCACGCAGGCCAGGTGTCGGTCTTCGTGGTGTACGCCGTGGGCAAGCGCATGGAAGGGCCCGTGACCACGGGCATCGCGCACCTCACCGAGCACGCGATGTACGCCGGCACCACCGCCACTCCCGCCGGCCAGCACGACGGGCGCATCCATGCCCTCGGCGGCGAATCGAACGCATACACCCGCCAGGACGTGACGCTCTACTACGACGCGCGCATCCCGGTGGCCGAGCTTGCGACCGTGCTGCTCCTCGAAGCCGACCGCATGCGCGGCCTCACCTTCGAGAGGGAGGCGTTCGAGCACGAGCGCCGGCGGCTGGTGGACGAGGAAGCCGCCACCGTGACCGAAAGCCAGCGCCGCGACGAGTTGCTCGAGAGCTTGGTCTTCCGCGCTCACCCCTACGGGGCGGGTGTGCTCGATGCGAGCGGCCACACGCTGGCGCAAAGCCTCACCCTCGAACAGGTGCGGCAGTTCTACGATCTCTGGTACCACCCCAACCACGCCGCGGTCGTGGTCGCCGGAGACGTCGAGCCCGGCGTTGCGCTCGCAGCCGTCGAGCGTGCGTTCGCTCCGCTCGCCGCCGGCCGGAGCACTCCACCCATTCCGCGCGAGCCCGCGGGCATGCCGGGCGGCACGGCGACGGTATCGTCGCCGTCGCTCACCCGCGAGCGCGTGACCCTCGCGTGGGTGGGACCGGCGCTTTACGCCGGCGAGGACGAGCAACGCGACCGGCTCGCCCTCGACGTGTTGGGTGCGGCGCTCTCGAACCGAAAGCAAGGCGAACGGCGACTCCTCGACGCTGGCATGGGAAGCGGAGTCGATCGTGACCTCTTCGTGGTCTCGACCACCGGGCAGGATGCGGAGCGCGAGCTGAAACGCGTGGTGGCGAGGGTCCGCGAGAGCGGCCTCGATCCGCGCGAGCTCGAGCGCGAGCGCGCCGCCGCCCTCCACGCCGTGGCCAATCGCCCGCTGGTGAGCGACCGCCCCTATTTCTCCCTGGCCGGAACGGTGGGGGCGGCGACATCCCTGGGCATCGAGACACCGATGAGTGCCTACGAAGAGCGGATGCGCGCCCTCACACCCGAGGCCGTGCGCGACGCAGCCCGGCGCTGGCTACCCGTGGAAAGCGCGTGGGTGATCCGCTTCACGCCCACGGATCCGAACGCCGCGCGAAAGCCGTTCCCCGCCGATCCACGCGAGCTTCAGCACCTCGCCGAAGAAGCCACCGCCAGCGGCGAGCTGGATCGCGCGGTCGCGGCGTACGAACGCTTGCTCGCCGCGCAGCCGAACAAGATGTGGACGGTGATCTACCTCTACGAGCTCGGCAGCCTGCGCATGCGCCTCGGCGATCTCGCGGGCGCACGCCATGATCTCGAGCGCGGCCTCGCGCTGGTCGAGTACCCCGCGCTGCGCGAGCTTCTGGACGAGATCACCGAGCTCGAACGCGAGCGCGGCGAGTCACGCGCACCGTGACGGGCACCGGCCGCGAAGGCTGCAATCGCTCCCACGATCGGCTGGCCTGCACCCGCATTGCGACGAGCACCTCGCGTCGTAGGACCCCGCCCGAGCGTCGCGGACTCGGGCCTGTTCCAGACCCCGTCCTACGAAAAGCGCGGTGATCGAAGGGCCTCACCCGCGAGTCGGCTCGCGCCGCTCGCCGGCGCGCGTCAAGGCGCGTGCCAATCTGGCGACCTGCCACGTGACGGGTCTTCCTGGTGCGCTCATTTCAGGGCTGGCGCCGGCTGATGCGACGCCCCCTGGACCGCGCGCAACAGGCCCAAGACCGTGTCCGCCGCGCGGCGAGTGTCGACCCCCGCGCCCAGCACGCTCGCGACGCCGAGCCGCTCCAGGACCGCGGCGCGCTGGCTGTGCCCCGCGCACCCAATCGTGACCACGGCCAGACGCGGCAGCGCGCGGCGCGCTTCGGCGATCAGCGCGTTGCCCACGAGCTCGTTGCTCGGGAGCCGAACCACGAAGATGGTCGGCCGCTCGCGGACCAGGCACGTGACGGCTTCCAGGAAGCCGCTCACGCGGGCGACCTCGCAATCCGCCGCCTCGAGCGCCAGTTTCAGCGCATCGCCACGTGCGCGCTGCGCGTCGAACAGGACCACCATCTTCCGTGACAGGGCCGCGGGCGCGGCGCTCGCGGGTGCCAAGTGCGCGGAGGGCGTGGAAGCCCAGCGAGAGCGCGGCCTCGCGCCTCCCTCGCTTTCCCGCGGCTTGCGTCTTCTCATGATCGCGATCGCTCGGTGCGGTCCCCACGCTCGCCATGGAACGGTAGCCGGGCCTGCCGCCGACGGGCCGCGCCCGATGACCGTCATTCGCGAACGCAAGGCGCTATCTAACGTCTTTCTTTGTCATTTGATGCAGTTTAAAGTATTTTGGCGCATTCGGGGAGCACGGAGTTTGCGATGGAAGACCGCTTGATGACCGTGAAACAAGTCGCGAGCTATCTGGCGCTCAACGAACGCACGGTCCACAAGCTCGTGACGGACGGTGTCATCCCGGGCGTGAAGGTCGGCAACCAATGGCGCTTTCGAAAGGCCATGATCGACACCTGGCTCGACGACCAGATGCTCGGCGTCACACCGCGTTACGTGGAGTCCGCGCGAACCAAGACCCCGCGACGCATGCTCACGCTCGCAAGCTGCTTCGAGCCCGGACACATCGACGCCGATCTCCGGGCGCGGACCAAGACGAGCGTGATCGTCGAGCTGTGCGAGTTCGCGAAGCAGCTGGGCCTGGTGCGCGACGAGACCTGGTTCGTGGGCGCCCTGATTCAGCGCGAGAACGTCATGCCGAGCGCCATCGGCAACGGCGTCGCGTTCCTCCACACGCTGCGCCGCAGCCCGGAGCAGGTGCTCCGCCCGTTCATGGTGCTCGGTCGATCGCGCGAAGGCGTCGACTTCGATTCGCTCGACGGCGCTCCCACCCACCTCTTCTTCGTGCTCGGGCTCAAGTACGAGGAGCTGCACCTGCCGTGGCTGGCGAAACTGGTCCAGATGCTGGCTCAGCCGCGCGCCGTTCCCTCGCTGCTGGCGGCAGGCGATCGCCAGGCGCTCTTCGATGCGCTGACCGAAGCCGAGCGGCGGCTCGATCCGGTCGTCACGATCGGCAGGAGCTGAGATGGGCGGACACGCTCCCGACTTGCTGAACGAGCTGGTGGTCCTGGATCGCGAGCTGGGCCAGAAGCCCTCCAAGCCGGCGAGCCGGACGCGGAGCCTCCGCGCCCAACGCACGAGTCTCCGAAGCCAGATCGACCCGCAGATTCTCGTCGAGTACGACCGTCTCGCTCAGGCTGGCGCGATGCCTCCAATCGCCAGCGTCGACGACGGCGTGTGCACGGGATGTCGGATTCGACTTCCTCGCCAGTTCATGCAGGACGCTCGCGCGAATCCGGGGCTGGTCCGCTGCCCGAGCTGCGGTCGGGTGATCCTGCTACAACGCGAGCTGCGGATCCGAGGCGGCAGCACGAGGCTGCGCTGAAACAACTCGAGCTCGTGCGCTGAAGCGCGGCCGCGACCCAGACGCCGCGAGGTGTCGGTGAGCGGTTTGCACCGGTCGCGGGGCGAAAATTTCTTGCCAACGACTGGACACCCGACAAATCTCCCGCGCAGCCAGGACGGCGTCGCCGAACGATTCGAGAGCCTCCGGAAGCGTGCTTCGCCCCAATCATGCTGCTGACGATCAAGGACGCGGCTCGCTTGCTCGATGCATCCGAGCGGCAGGTCTACCGTTGGGTCGACGAGGGCGAGATCCCGTTTCAGCGGGTCAAGGACCAGCTGCGGTTCAACCGCACCGAGCTCCTCGAATGGGCCACCAGCCGTCGCATGCCCATCGCGCTCGAGGCCTTCGACGCCGATGACGCGGAAGAGCCCCCGCCGAGCCTGGCGGAGGCGCTGCGTCTGGGTGGCGTGCACGACCCGGTCCCGGCCGCTGATCGCGATGCCGCCATCCGCGCCGTCGTCGAGCGGACGCCGATGCCGGAGACCATGGACCGCGAGCTGCTCGTGGAGATGCTGCTCGCCCGCGAGACCACCAGCTCCACGGCGATCGGCGACGGAGTCGCGATCCCGCACGTGCGCCACCCCGTGGTCGCGCCCGGCGCGCGCGCGGTGGTCGGGGTGAGCTACCTCGACCGCCCCGTGGAGTTCGGCGCTCCCGACGGCAAGCCCGTGACCACGATCTTCATGATCGTGAGCCCGACGGTCCGGGCCCACCTTCAACTCTTGGCACGTCTCGCCCGCGCGCTGCGCGATCCCGGATTCCGCGCGGCACTCGACCGTCGTGCGCCCGCCCGCGTGCTCATCGAAGAATCCGCTCGCGTCGAGCGCAAGCTGCCACCGTCGAGCGACGCCGAGGCCGGGGACCGGTGACGCCGCTCACGCTCGTGCTGGCGAGCGCCGCCGCGCTGATCGGAAGTGCCGCGCTCGGGTTGGTGCTGGCGCGATTCCCGCGCACGGCCACCCTCGTCGCGCTGGTCGGCGCCGTCGCAGGTTGCTGCATCGGGCTGTGGGGCGCGTTCGACGCGCTGCGCACGGGTATCGCGACCCAGGCCGGCGCGCCCTGGTCCGTACCGGGCGGTCAGCTCCTCGTGGGCATCGATCCCCTCTCGGCCTTCTTCCTGGTACCGCTCAACGCCCTCGGCCTGGCCGCCGCGGTCTACGGCAGAAGCTACCTCGCCGGGCGGAACGGGCGCTCCGTGGCGATCCCCGCCGCCGCGCTCAATCTGCTCCTCGCGGCCATGACCGGGGTGCTGCTCGCGCGCCACGTGCTGCTGTTCCTCGTGGCCTGGGAGGCGATGGTCCTGCTTTCGTACGCCCTCGTCACCCTCGATCACCACGTGCACGAGGTGCGACGGGCCGGCTGGGTGTACCTGATCGCGTCGCACGTGAGCGCGCTGGCCTTGGTTGCGCTGTTCCTCGGTCTCGCCAACCAGTCGGGCGGCGCGCTCGACTTCGCGGTGATCGCCGGCGCCCACTTCGTTTCTCCGCCGGTGGTCGCCGGGCTCTTCGCGCTCGCGCTGGTCGGGTTTGGCACCAAGGCCGGGGTCATCGGGTTGCACGTATGGCTCCCCGAGGCTCACGCAGCGGCACCATCACACGTGTCCGCGCTCATGTCGGGTGTGCTCATCAAGCTCGGCCTCTACGGGCTGCTGCGCGTGCTCTTGCTGCTACCCGCGGTCTCCGCGGCCGGTCCGGTGTTGATGAGCCTCGGCCTCGCGGGTGCGGTCACCGGGATCGCGCTCGCGCTCTATCAGCGCGACCTCAAGCGGGCGCTGGCGTATTCCAGCGTCGAGAACGTGGGAATCGCGCTGTTCGGGCTCGGCTTCGGGACGTGGGCCGCGAATCGAGGTGACCTCCGACTCGCGGCGTTCGGTTTCACGGGTGCGTTGCTCCACATCTGGAACCACGCCGCCATGAAGGGCCTCCTGTTCCTCGGGGCGGGCAGCGTGCTGCATGGCACCGGCACCAAGGACATCGAGCGCCTCGGCGGTCTGATGCGACGAATGCCTTGGACCGGCGTGAGCCTCCTGATCGGAGCCATCGCGATTGCGGGCCTGCCACCACTCAACGGCTTCACGGGGGAGTGGCTGCTCTATCGGGGGCTGGCCGTCGCCGGTCTCGAAACCGGAACGGGGTCGAGCCTCGCCGCCGTCGGCGGCATCGCCGCGCTCGCGCTGGTGGGCGGGCTCGCCGTGCTGTGTTTCGTGCGGATCGTCGGCGTCGTGCTACTGGGCCAGGCGCGTAGTCGGGAGGCTCGGCAAGCGCACGAATCGGCTCCGGGGATGATCGGCTCGCTGGTCGGGCTCGCAGGCCTGTGCATCTTCATTGCACTCGCGCCAGGCTGGTTCGTCTCGTCGATGGCACCGCTCGTCGGGCAACTGGCTGGCGCGAATGGCGCCACCCTCGCGGCACCAGCAGCCGCCCTCGCCCCGATCGCAGCGTGCAACGTCGTGCTGATCACCGCCGTCGCGGTGGTGGCGGCGCTGCTGGCGAGACGGGTCCGGGCCGCAGCAACCGACGACACCTGGGGATGCGGCTACCTGTCGCCGAGCGATCGAATGCAATACACGGGGCGCTCGTTCTCCGAGCTCCTCGCCGAGCGACTGCTGCCCAGACCACTGCGCGCTGAGCTCGAGGTGTCGAAACCCGACGGGCTCTTCCCGCGCTCCGCGGCGTGGTCGGGCGAAGACGTCGATCCGCTGACCCGCGACGCCTACGAGCCCTTCCTCACGAGCTGGGGCGATCGGTTCCGAAGGCTGCGCTGGCTGCAACAGGGGAACGTGCACGCCTACCTCGCCTACATCGTGGGGATCACGGTGCTCGCCCTCAGCTGGGCCGCGGCGCGCGAATGGTGGACGCCGTGAGCGAGTGGCTGGCCCTGGCCGCCGTGGTGTTGGCGGGCTCGAGCGGCGTGCCGGGGATGCTGATGTCGCGGCAGCGCCGGGCCGGCGAGATCATCGCGTTGGTGGCGATGGCCACGGCGGGCGTGCTCGGAGTCGCAGCGGGTATCGAAGCCCTCACACGTGCGACCACCGCTCCCCTCGCGGCTCCGTGGGCCGTGCCGGCGGGTCGCCTCTCCGTTCAGGTCGACGCCATCGCGGCGATGTTCGTCATCCAGATCGCAGGAATCGCGGCGCTCGGCTCGATCTACGGTCTCGAGTATTGGTCGCAGCGCACGCACCCGATGAACGGCCAAGGGCTGAGGATGTTCTACGGCGTGACGACCGCCGGGATGCTGCTGCTCGTGATCGCGCGCAACGCGGTCTTGTTCTTGGTTGGCTGGGAGCTGATGGCGCTCGCGGCCTTTCTGCTGATCACGACCGAGCACGAGAAGCCGCCGGTGCGTGAGGTCGGCTACGTCTACATGCTGGCCACGCGTTTCGGCACTCTGAGCCTGTTCGCGATGTTCGCGCTTCTCGGCGCGGCGAGCGGCACGCTGGATTTCGACGACTGGCCGAGCGTCATGGCGTCTCCGCTCGCGGGGGCGATCTTCGTGCTCGCG
The DNA here is from genome assembly GCA_964450125.1 of uncultured bacterium. Taxonomy (GTDB): domain Bacteria; phylum JADJOY01; class JADJOY01; order JADJOY01; family JADJOY01; genus JADJOY01. The sequence continues at coordinate 1,923 of CAYVDO010000098.1, read as the reverse complement.
TTGATCGGATTCGGCCTCAAGGCAGGCGTCATGCCGCTCCACATGTGGCTTCCCGGCGCGCACGCCAACGCGCCGAGCCACGTGTCCGCGCTGATGTCCGGCGTGCTCATCAAGATGGGGATCTACGGCCTGGTCCGCATCACGTCGCTGTGCGCGCAGCCTCCGCTGTGGTGGGGCTACACACTGGTCTCGTTGGGCGTCCTGTCGGGTGTCCTCGGAGTGGTGTGCGCCATCGGGCAGCACGACCTGAAGCGATTGCTCGCGTACCACTCGGTCGAGAACGTCGGCATCATCTGCATCGGCTTGGGCGTGGCGCTTCTGGGACGCACGATCGGCCACGGAGAGCTCGTGGCGCTCGGGCTCGGTGGCGCGCTGCTGCACACCTGGAACCACGGCCTCTTCAAGGCGCTCTTGTTCCTGAGCGCGGGGTCGGTGCTGCACGCCACGGGAACCCGGGAAATCGATCGTCTGGGCGGGCTGGCGCGGCGCATGCCCATGAGCGCGCTCGCGTTCATCGTGGGCGCCGTGGCCATCTGCGGGCTTCCGCCGCTCAACGGCCTGGTGAGTGAGCTGCTCGTTTACCTAGGGCTCTTCGCCGCGGCCACCCGGGCTCCCGATGCGGCGTGGATCGCCGCAGCCTTGGCGGCGCCAGCGCTCGCGCTGGTGGGCAGCTTGGCGATCGCCTGCTTCATCAAGGTGGTGGGCGCGGTGTTCCTGGGCGAGCCACGGAGCACGGATGTCGTGCGCGCCCACGAAGCTCGCGCGGCGATGCTCGTTCCCATGGCGGCCCTCGCCGCCTGCTGCCTCTTCATCGGGCTCGGCGCGCCGCTGGTGGCGCCAACGCTCGACCGGGCCGTCGCCACTTGGGCGGGGAACGCGAACGCGGCATCGCTGACGCACGCATCGCTGACACGACTGGCGCCGCTCGGTCCGTTGGCGGCAGCGAGCGCCGCGGTCCTGGGCGCGTCGTCGCTCTTCGGCGCTTGGCTGGTGGCGCGGACCCGCCGGGCGCCGGCCGACCTCGGAACCTGGGACTGCGGTTACACCGCGACGTCTCCGCGAATGCAGTACACGTCGTCGTCGTTCGCCGACACGCTGGTTCGGATGTTCTCGTGGGCGCTGCGCCCGCGCACGCAGCCCGCGCGCGTCGAGGGCGCGTTCCCGGCGCCCACCGCCTTTCATAGCCACGTCCCCGACACGGTGCTGGGCGAGATCATCCGCCCCGTATTCGCAGCCGCCGGGGGCGCATTCGGCTGGCTTCGCCTGATTCAGCGCGGCAACATCCACCTCTACCTGATGTACATCCTGACGACGCTGATCCTGCTGCTGCTCTGGAGATGATCCCGTGACGCTCGTTCCCATCGCGATTCACGTGGCCTTGGTGCTGCTGCTGCCACCGCTCCTGCTCGGCGTCATCAACAAGACCAAGGCAGCGTTCGCCGGACGCGTCGGGCCGCCGCTGCTGCAGGCCTACTACGACATCGCCAAGCTGTGGCGCAAAGGCTCGGTGTTCAGCCGCACCACGACCTGGGTGTTCCGACTCGGTCCGGTGGTCGCTCTCGTGACCGGGCTCCTGGCCGCGATGATCGTGCCACTCGGGGGTCACGCGGCCCCGGTGCACTTCGTCGGAGACTTCGTGCTCCTCGCCTATGCCTTGGGACTGGGCCGGTTCTTCACGGTGGCCGCCGCGCTCGACACCGGCTCGGCGTTCGAGGGCATGGGCGGAGCCCGCGAGGTGACGTTTTCGTGCCTGAGCGAGCCGGCGCTCTTCTTCGGCTTCCTGGCGCTGGCGCGCGCCTCCGGCTCGCTCACCCTGAGCGGCATGCTGGGGCCAGAGCTGGCGGGCATCTGGGTGGCATCGGGCGCGGCGCTGGCCGCGGTGGTCGCGAGCCTGCTGATCGTGCTCCTGGTCGAGAACTGTCG
>CAYVDO010000097.1:0-21401 GCA_964450125.1 uncultured bacterium | reverse complement strand
GCAGTAGTGCTCACCGATGCCGAACGTGAGGTGCTCGTTGGGCTGGCGCGCGACGTCGAACTTGAAGGGATCCGGGAACACGCTTTCGTCGAAATTCGCCGAGAGGTGATACATCGCGACCTTCTCGCCCTTCCGGATGGGTACACCGCGGATCTCGGTGTCCTCGGAGGCGGTGCGACGGAAATACATGACGGGCGTCACCCAGCGCAGAAACTCCTCCACGGCAGTCGGCATCAGGTTCGGATCGGCGTAGAGCTTCTCGAGCTGCTCGGGGTTCTGGAAGAGCGCGTGCATGCCGCCCGAGATCAGGTTGCGCGTGGTCTCGTTGCCCGCGACCGTGAGCAGCAAGAAGAAAGCGTCCATCTCGGCCACCGAGATGCGTTCGCCGTCGACCTCGCCGTTCATGACCACGCTGATGAGATCCGTGCCCGGCTTGTTCTGGCGCTGCTCGATGAGCTCGTTGGCATACCCCCAGATCTCCATGGCCGTCATGCGGCCTTGCTCCATGGAGGTGCGGAACTCGGGGTCGTCGAAGCCGATCATGCAATTCGACCAATCGAAGAGCTTTTGGCGATCCTCGAGAGGAACGCCGAGCAGCTCCGCGATCACCTGCAAGGGCAGCTCGACCGAAAGGTCTGCGACGAAGTCGCAACGCCCCTTCTTCGCCACCTTGTCCACGAGCTCGCGCGTCACGCGCCGCACGTTCGGCTCGAGCTCCTTCACCATGCGCGGAGTGAAGCCCTTCGAGATGATCTTGCGGTAGCGCGAGTGCTCGGGCGGATCCATGGTGAGCATCATGGCCCGCATCGCCGGCAGGTCTTCCTCGTCGTAGTCCTCGATGTTGGTGCCACCCAACCAGGACGAGAAGAGGTTGGGATGCGTCGAGATGTGGACTACGTCTTCGTAGCGCGTGCACGCCCAGAAGCCCGGCGCACCGCGTCCGGTGGCGGGATTCCAGTACACCGGCGCGTGCTCGCGCAGCTTCTTGAGCTTCTCGTGGGGTGGCGCGATCACGTACTGATCGCAGTCGTAGAGATCGAGCCCGGCCACCGCCGCAGGCGGGCGCTTGCGCGCCTCGAGAGACGAGAGATCCGACATGCCAGCCTCCTCGTGCGCGGGCCTCGCACGGCCGCGCGCCGCGCGCGAAGTAGAACATGTTTCACTCGTCCGAGCAAGGCGATAGAACGTGTTTCACTCGTGGAAATCGGCTTGAGCGCGCGAGTAGAACGTGTTTCACTCGCGCCCCGAAACCTGCGGAGGAAACCATGGCCGAGAGCGCACCCCATTGCCTCGTGGAACGCGAGGATCACGTCGTCATCGTGACGATGAACCGCCCCGAGAAGAAGAACGCGTTCACCCCCCAGATGCTCGCGCTCATGGCGGACGCCTGGATCCAGGGTGACGAAGACCCGAGCGTACGCGCCTTCGTGCTCACGGGCGCCGGCGGCTGCTTCTGCTCGGGCGCCGATCTGAAGGCGATGATGGGTGGCTACGGCGAGGACGAGTGGACGAAGAAGTTCCAGGACGATCCCGACCTGCAATGGAAGGCGTTGCTCCGGCATTACCGCACCAAGAAGCCACTCGTGGCGGCTGTGGAAGGTCCGGCCATCGCCGGCGGCACCGAGATCCTCCAGGGCACCGACATCCGCGTCGCGGCGGAGGGGGCCACGTTCGGCGTCTCCGAGGTGAAGTGGGGACTCTTCCCGCTGGGAGGCTCGACGGTGCGGCTGCGCCGCCAGATCCCCTACACCCTGGCCGCCGAGATCCTGCTCACGGGCCGCCATTTGAGCGCCGCGGAGGCGAAGGAATTCGGATTGATCGGGCGCGTGGTGCCGAACGGACAAGCGCTCGCCGAGGCCAAGAAGATTGCGCACCAGATCGCGGAGAACGGCCCGCTCGCGGTGCAGACCGTGCTGCGCTCGCTGCGCGAGACCGAGGGCATGACCGAGAAGGACGCCCTCGCGCACGAGCTCGAGATCGGATTCCCGATCTTCATGAGCTCCGACGCACAGGAAGGGCCACGCGCCTTCAAGGAAAAGCGCAAGCCCAACTTCACGGGCACCTGAGTAACCCGAGCGGTCGCGTGCGATGAGCGACGATCCCGTTCACGACGCCGCGCTGATCGCGCTGGTCGAGAACGTCCGCGGGCTGGTCGAGCGCGTGGTGCGCAGCCACGCGTCGACCGAGCGCATCGACGCCCTCAACGACGAGGTGCGCGCTCTCTGCGAGAGCCTCGACCCGCACACCCGCGAGCCGGGTCCGAGCCCGCTGCCACGCCTCGAGCACGTCCACGAGCCGCGCAGGTTCCTTCCCCGCAACATGGTGACGGGTCATCTGAACCCGCTCGCGCCACCGGTGCAGGTCGAGATCTTCGAGGATCACGTGGTGGGTCGCGTGACGTTCACCCAGCCTTACGAGGGACCGCCGGGTTACGTCCACGGCGGCATGATCGCCAGCGTGTTCGACCAGATCCTCGCGTTCGCCAATCACCTGAGCGGGCATTTCGGTTTCACCGCCAAGCTCACGGTCCGCTACCACCGCCCCACTCCGCTCTTCCGCGAGATCCGCTTCGAGGCGCGCCACGACCGCATCGAGGGCAAGCGCAGCTACGTGCGCGGCCAAGTCCTCGACGGCGACGTGCTCACCGCCGATGCCGAGTGCGTGTTCGTGGCCATCGATCTCGAGCGCGCCAAGGCGCTCTTTCCTCACACCGACGAGCTCGACGAGCGCTGACCGACGGCTCGCCTGCACCACCTCGTCACGCGAAGCGCTTCGGAGGACGTCATGACCCGCACGATGCGCCTCGCCGCCTGCGCTGCAGCTCTCTCCGCCGCCGCCACGCTCGCGCGCGCCGACGACCCTCCGCCCGCGCCGGCGCCCGCGCCGAAGGGCTGTTCCGCCCCCGAGTACCGGCAGTTCGACTTCTGGATCGGTACCTGGGAGGTCCGCTTGCCGGATGGCAGCGTCGCCGGCAGGAACCAGATCGAGGCGATCCTGGACGGCTGCGCCCTCGTCGAGCATTGGAGCGGTGCACGCGGGGGCCGTGGCACCTCGCTCAACTTTTACGACGAGGCCGCCAAGCGCTGGTCGCAGACCTGGATCGACAATCACGGCAGCCCGCTCCGCCTCGAGGGAAGCGTCCGAGACGGCAGCATGGTGCTCGAAGGCAATCAAACCGGTGCGGACGGCCAAACGCTCCGCAACCGCATCACCTGGACGCCGCGCGCCGACCACCACGTACGGCAGCTCTGGGAATCCTCGAAAGACCGCGGCGCGACCTGGTCCATCGAGTTCGACGGCGACTACGCGCCGAATCCCACCCGCTGACGGGGCTCCGTCCGCGACCGCCGCGCGAGTCGGTCCGCCAGCACTCCGCCCTCCGCACGCACGGCGATCCTCGTCGCAGCGATCCCCCGCTACGTCGAGCCCGCCTCCTCACCCGCGCGCTCGAAATGCGCGAGCAGCGCCGGCAGTCCTTCGGGGAGGCAGCCCTTGGCACCGATCGCCGCGGCGACGGAGCGTGGAGCACCGTCGAGCTCCAGCAGATCGAAGAGCGTCTCGTGAGCGCGACGCGGCGCCTCGAGATCGCCAGGAAAGGCTCGCGCCGAAGCGAGCCACAGCTTTCGCTTGAGCGCCACGAACAGATAGATCGCATGCCCGTTCATGTCTGCCAGGACGTAGTCGCGATCGACACACCACGCCGCATCAAACGGCGCCTCGAGCTCCCGCCAGCGCGGATCGTCGACGGCACGATCCAGCAGCGCGAAGAGCCCAACCTGCGCCACGTGGTGCTCGGGAGCGGCGAGCTTCTCGAGGTGGCAGAGATCGTGAATCGCGAAGTCGAGGGCGTCCGCGTGGGGTGCCGGGTCCGCATCGGCGCCGAGAAGCGAGACACAGCGCCAGCCACGCGCCTGTAGGCGAAGCATCTCGCGCGGGCGCGGCTTGTGCTCGACCCAGCCCACGTTCCGCTCCCCGCGCGCCCACGCCAATAGCGCGCGCGGCACCTCGTCCGGTACGCGAAAGAGCCGGCGAGTCGCGAACGCGTCGATCGTGGCCGTTCCAGTGGCGGCGCCGAGCGCGGGCCGCCGCATGCCGCCGATCCAGCGCCGCCCGTGGCGCATCTCGAGGCGCGCCGCCAAGAACGCTGCCACGGGCTCGACGTCCGGGTTCACCAGCAACGCGGCCTCCCAGGGCTCGGGTCGTCGAAGCCAACGCGCCGGCGCAGCGGATCCTTCGCAACCCGGAACCCGTCGACTATTCTCGCGGCACCGCGCGCGCCGCCGTCGTGCGCCAGCGACGTGATCTCCCGCGTCAGGTGACGGCAGCCGGCCCACAGGGGCGCGACATGCGAGGAAGAGCTCGCGACATGCCTCGAGTGTCGAACCCGTTGCAACATTGCTCGCACGGCGCCGTCGCGGCGGCCTCCGATGTGCCCATCGTACCGGTCGCCGCACCTGCACGGCTCGGCGCCTCCACCGCGACAATCACGCTCGGCATCGCGTTCGTCGGACTGGTCTTCGCCCAGGGATGGATCAACGAGGACGCGTTCATCCTGTTCCGCACGGTCGAGAACTTCCACGCTGGGCTCGGGCTGCGCTGGAATGCGTTCGAACGCGTTCAGTCCTTCTCGTGCCCGTCGTGGACGCTACTGCTGATCGGCCTCGACGCGTTCGTGCGCAATCCATTCGCCTCCGCGATCCTGCTGTCGCTCGCATGCGCAGTCGGAACGTACCTCGCGTGCGTCGCGTTGACTCGCGATGCACCCCGTTGGCGGCTCGCCTTCCTCGTCGGCTTGCTGGTCGCGTCCAAGTGCTTCATCGACTACTCGTCCTCCGGTCTCGAGAATCCGCTCGCCAACGCCCTCCTGGCAACGATCGCGGTGACGTACCATCGGCATCTCGCTCGGCCTGCCGAAGCTGCGACGGGCTCCGCCCGTACGATGCTCCTCGCGTCCGCATTCCTGGTGCTCACGCGCGACGACATGGCGCTCTTGGCTACACCCATGGTGCTCCACGTATCGATTCGCTTGCTCCGAGGCGTGGGCGCGCAGCGCACGCTCGCCCTGTGCCTGGCCTGCAGCGTGCCGATCTGGCTCTGGGAAGCATTCTCGCTCGTTTACTTCGGGTTCCTGATCCCCAACACCGCGTTCGCGAAGCTCGGTCATGGCGGCAGCCACGCGCTGATGAGCCGCGAGGCGTACCAATACTTCGTGGCGACGTGGCAGGGCGATCCGATCTCCGTCGCGATCATCGGCGCGAGCGTCCTCGTCGGTGTCCTGAACCCCGAGCTGCCGAGCGGGCTCATGCTCGCGGGAGTCGCGGCGTATCTCGTCTACCTCGCCGGCATCGGCGGCGACTGGATGCTGGGGCGCTTCATCGCCGCTCCGGTGCTCGTGAGCGCGATGGTGCTCGCACGGCGCAGCGGTCCGAGGCTCGCCGTCGTCGCGGGGATCGCGCTGATCGCGGCCACGATCCACGACCCGTTGGCGCCCCTCAAGCTCTGGAAGCCCTATCCCGCCGAGACGGTCCATCTGTGGGGAGTCATCGACGCGAAGGCCGCCAAGTACGGCCCCAAAGAGGCGCGGCGGCTGCTGACGCGATGGCGCCCGTACGAGGAGGACGCGGTGTACCAAGAGGGCGTCCGGTTTCGAGACGGCCCCGAGCCCGTGGTGGTTCGCGGTGACGTCGGTCGATTCGGCTACGGCGCGGGGCCGAACAAGATCGTCGTGGACTCGATGGGACTGACCGATCCGCTGCTCGCTCGCCTGCCCGCCGATCGCGTTCGCCGCAGCGGCCACTACCAGCGGGCCGTGCCGCCCGGCTATTTGGAATCGCTCGTCACCGGCGAAAACCACATCCAAGATCCGGGCCTAGCGACGTACTACGACCATCTGAAGGTCGTCACGCAAGGCCCGCTCTTCACACGCGAGCGCTGGCGCGACGTGCTCGCCTTTCATTTGGGCCGATACGACGCGCTCAAGAATGGCTACGAGGAGCGTCACCGCGAGGAAGTGCGCCGGGTGGATCTGTGGTGGATGCTGCACGGGAAACCGCCGCAGCCTCCGCCGTCCGCATCGAGCCCGGCGGACTCGCCCCCCGTCGATTGAGCCCGAACTCGTACCGCGCTGGCACCGCCTCCGCGCGAGGGAGCAACTTGCTCGTCATGCACTTCCCCACGATCGCATCGCGTTCGGCTCGAGTCGTGGCCGCCCTGCTCGCTCGAGTGCTACTCGTGTCGCTTCTCGCGCCAGGCAGCGTCCACGCGGCACCGCTCTCCGAAGACCAGCTATCACGCACGCCCCGAGAGCGCCTGTGCTGTGCCTTCGGGCACGACCTCGACTGCGGCATCCCCCAAGTGCCGATCACCGTCCACCTCGACAACGTGAAGAGCCTCGAGCAGATCGCGCCCCACTCCTACGTCTCCCACAGCAACGTCGAGGAGGTGGCCGAGCTCTTCGGCGAGCGCTACGGGCTCGTCTACACCTGTCGCGGCGGCTTCATCGACATCGCGCACGCGAGCGACTTCGCCGACTGGACCGCCTACCTCTCCGCGCAGATCCTGCGCACGACCACCGCCCAGCAACAGCTCGTCCTCCCCTGCGCCGCAGGGACGGCGCGACTGACGCTGCACGCGCTGCCCATGGGCGATCGCCGCACCGGGACGGAGAGCGCCCTGGCGCTCGCGCAGCGGATCGCCTACCAGCTCTCGGTGCTGCACGAGATCACCAGTTGGTTCGAAGTGTCCACGTTCTCGTTCGTGTCCGAGAAGGTGTCCGCGTTTTCGCCCGAGGATTCGTACTCGAACCTTCTCGGCACGTACGTCGGGCGCCGTGCCGTGCTGAACCCACAGCCCTACGACCACGCAGCGCTCGCGGAGCTCAAAGCAGCGCTCCGCGAGCTCGGTGCCGTCGGGATCGCCGACACGCGCGCCGCATTCGATCAGGTGGCAGGACGTTGGTGGGATGGAACGAAACGCCTGCCGGAGCCGACGGTGACGTTGCGGCGCAACCTCGAGTGGGGTCCCGAGTCACTCACCCCGTGGCGCGCTCCCCAACCGCTCGAGGCGTGTGCGCCGTTCGCGAAGGAACCCGCCGCGACGCTGAGCATCCCCAGCCTCGACCCGGTCACACAAACGCCGCTCGCGGCGCGCTACCAGCTCGAATTTCGTCTCGACCCCGAACGGCTGCCGCAGAGCTTCCCCTACCCGCGCGAGTCCAACGTCGTGACTCCCGACGATTTCCCGCGTCTCATCCAGACCATTCGTAGCGAGATCGAGAAGGAGTACGGCCCGGAGAGCGCCGCTCCCTGAGGAATCGACGCAGGCACGTCGTGGCGACGGCGAGTCAGACCTTGTGGGTGCCGGCTTTGGCGAGCGCTTTCGCCCACGGATAGTCGGGCTTGCCCGCGGGCGAGCGCACCATCTTCTCGACCACGTGCAGCTCGCGCGGGCATTTGTAGCCGGCGACGTGCTTGCGCGCGTGGGCATCGAGGTCCGCCATCGTGAGCGTGTGGCCCGGCCTGAGCTCGACGATCGCCGCGACCCGCTCGCCCCAACGCGTGTCGGGCACACCCACCACGACGCAGTCGTAGATGGACGGATGCGCCTTGAGGGCGATCTCGACCTCTTCCGGATAGACCTTCTCGCCGCCGGTGTTGATGCACACCGAGCCGCGACCGAAGACCGTGATGCGGCCATCCTCCTCGACCGTGCCGAGGTCGCCGACCAGCACCCAGCGCTCGCCGTTCAGCGTGACGAAGGTGGCGGCGGTCTTCTGCTCGTCCTTGTAGTAGCCGACGGGGATGTGGCCGCGCAGCGCGAGCCGCCCCACCGCGCCCGAGCCAGGCGCCAGCGGCTTGCCGTCGTCGTCGAGGACGGCGGCGCGCTCGTTCATCGAGAAGCGGATGCCGGTCTTGGCGTCCGGCCCCGAAACGCGCTCGCCGCTCATGCCCAGCGAGCCGGTTTCCGAGGAGCCGAAGTTGTCCATCATCATCAGGTTCGGGAGCCACCGCCGGAACTCGTCCTTCACCGAGTCCGAGAACGCGGCGCCCGAGGACGCGAGCACGAAGAGCGACGACGCGTCGTAGCTCGCTCCCTCGCGGCCCAGCTCCTCGATCATCGGCCGCGCCATGGCATCGCCCACGATGTTGATCGAGTTCACCTTCTCGTTCTGCACCAGCTCCCACACCTTGGCGGCGTCGAACTTGGAGAGCAGCACCGAGCGATCGCCCCAGTTGAAGGTGATGAGCACGGCGAGCTGCGCCGCGCCGTGGATGAGCGGCGGCACCGAGAAGATCGTGGCGTGGTAACGCTCCTTGGCGTTGTCGACGAGCTGCGCGGGGCTCTCGACTGGCGGGCCTGCGGGGTTGCCGCCCCCGAGCCCCGCGAAGAAGAGGTCCTCGTGGCGCCACATCACGCCTTTCGGCATGCCGGTGGTGCCGCCGGTGTAGATGATGAAGAGATCGTCGGCGGAGCGCGGCGCGAAATCGCGGACGTCCGACGCACTCGCAACCGCGCCCTCGTACTCGACCGAGCCCGTCGCCGCGAGATCGGCGCCGCTTCCGTCCTCGACGGCGATGCACGCACGCAGCTTGGGGAGCCCGCCCTTGATGGCGGCGAGCCGAGGTGTGAACTGGCGCTCGTGGATCACCGCCACGAGGTCGGCGTCGTTCATCAGATAGCGCAGCTCTTCCTCGACGTAGCGGTAGTTCACGTTGATGGGCACGGCGCGGATCTTGAGCGCCGCGAGCATGCCCTCCACGTACTCGTTGCCGTTGAAGAGGTAGAGCCCGACGTGCTCGCCGGCCTTCACGCCCAGCGACTGAAGCACGTGCGCGAGTCGGTTGACTCGCTTCTCGAGCTGGGCGTACGTGAAGCGTTTGGTGCCGTCGACGATCAGCGCTTCGTTGTCGGGCAGCCCATCGACGATCGACTCGAACAGATCCGCGAAGTTGTAGTTCGTTGCAGGCATCGGCAGCTCACCTCGAGGCGTTCCCGTAGGGGCGGGCGTGAGCCCGCCCGCGAAGGCGTTCGACGGCGGGCGGCCTCGCGGCCGCCCCTACCACGGCAAGCACCGGGCTCGTTGGAGATCGCTCACGGCTTCTCGGAGCCCACGATCCACATCGAGAAAAACTGCGAGCCGCCGCCGTACGCGTGGCCGAGGGCGATCTCGGCGCCTTCCACTTGGTGCTCGCCGGCTTGGCCGCGCACCTGCATGGCCGCCTCGGCAAACCGGATCATGCCCGAAGCACCGATCGGGTTGGACGAGAGGACGCCACCCGAGCAGTTGATCGGCATCTTGCCACCGAGCGCGGTGGCGCCCTCCTGCACCGGCCTCCAGCCCTCGTTCTCAGGGCTGAAGCCGAGATTCTCGAGCCACATCGGCTCGAACCACGAGAACGGCACGTAGATCTCGGCGACGTCGATCTCGTCCATCGGCTTGGTGATCCCGGCCTGGGCGTAAAGCGCCTTCGCACAGTCCTTGCCTGCCTGCGGGTTCACCTGGTCGCGGCCGGCGAACGCGGTTGGCTCGCTGCGCATGGCGGTCGCGTGCACCCACGCCGGACGCGTCGGTGCCTTCGTGGCGAGGGTCTCGTTGGTCATCACCATCGCCACCGCGCCGTCCGATGACGGACAGGTCTCGTGGTAGCGAATCGGATCCCATAGCATCGGTGAATTGGCGATGTCGTCGTAGGTGACGCCCGGCATCTGCAGATGCGCGTACGGGTTTCGGTTGGCGTTCTGTCGGTCCTTGAGCGCGACCAGCACGCCCGTGTTCTCCGGCGCGCCCGAGCGACGGATGTAGCCACGGATGAGCGGCGCGAAATAGCCGCCGGCGCCGAACACCACCGTGGGCTGGAGGGGAATTCGGGGCGAGAGCGCCCACATGGCGTTCGACTCGCTTTGCTTTTCGAACGCCACCGTGAGCACGCGCTCGTGGACGCCGGCCTGGATCAGGCTCGCCGCCACGATGGCCGTGGATCCACCCACGCTGCCCGCGGTGTGGACACGCATCATGGGCTTCCCCACCGCGCCGAGCGCATCGGCGAGGTAGAGCTCGGGCATCATCACGCCCTCGAAGGTGTCGGGCGCCTTGCCGAGCACCACCGCGTCGATGTCGCGAAACGTGAGCCCCGCGTCCGCGAGGGCACGCAGTGCGGCTTCCCGCACCAGCCCCGCGAGCGAGACGTCGATGCGCTTGGTGTCGTATTTGGTCTGACCGATGCCGACGATCGCGCACGCGTTGCCCATCACGCACCCTCCAGCACGCACACCAGGTTTTGCTGCAGACACGGGCCCGAGGTGGCGTGCGCGACGCCGCGACGCGCCTCGCCCGAGTGGATCCGCCTCGCGACCTCGCCCATGCGGATGAGGCCGGCCGACATGATCGGGTGTGCGGCAAGCGTGCCACCCGATGGATTCACTTTGGCGCCGGCGGGGAGCTTCAGCGCGTCCAGCACGATCAGCTCCTGGTGGGTGAACGGCGCGTAGATCTCGGCTACGTCGACGCCGCCCTTGCGCACCCCAGCCGTCTCCGCGGCGATTGCGGTCGACGAAGAGGTGGTCAGATCGCGCGCTCCCGGGTACTGGGTCTCGATGCGGTGGTCGATGCCACGAATCCAGGCCGGCCGCGCGCACACCTCGCGGGCATAGTCACCGGCGGCGAGCACCACCACCGCACACGCGTCGGAGATCGGCGGGCAGTCGTGGGCGCGCAGCGGTGACGCGATGTAGGGCTCGGCAAGCAGGCTCTCGACGTCCGAGTCCCCCTTCACTTGGGCCATGGGGTTGGATTTGGCGTTACGCCGGTTGCGGATCGCGACCTCGGCGAGGTCACGCTCGCTCTTGCCGCTCGCTTCCAGGTACGCCCGCGCCTGCAACGCCGCCAGGCTCACCGCGTCCGGCCAGAGCGGCGCCAGCACGTAAGGATCGAGCTGCATGCACATCACGTCGGGAACCGGCCCCAACGACGAGCGCCCGAACGCGTACACCACCGCGGCGTCCAGGTTCTCGTGCTGCATGCGGATCCACGCCTCGTAGAGCGCCCATGCGCCGTCCATCTCCACGTGGCTCTCCGAGATCGGGGGCCACGCTCCGACGGCGTCGAGCGCTCCTACGAACGAGAAGGGCTGGCCGGTGATGAAGTCGGTGGAGCCCGAGCACCAGAAACCGACGCGCTCGCGCTTCACGCGGGAGCGGTCGAGCGCTTCCGCGATCACCGGCATCAACATCTCGACGTCATTGCGAGAGGTCTCGCGCCGGATGCTAGGCGCCTGAGCGAAGGAAACGATGGCGACATCGCGCATCACAGGTGCTCCTTGTACGAATCGAAGGGCGCGTCCGGCTCACCGGTGGGCTTGAAGTGGCGGATGCTCTCGAGGCTGGCGCGCAGTTCCTCCTTCGGCACCCACACCGCCGCTACGCGCATCCCCATGCGCACGTCCCCGACCGGGACCTCGCGAATCACGTGGTAGAAGGTGTTGTCGGCGCCATCGAGCAGGATCGACGCGCACACGAACGGCAGCTCGATGTCGATCCCCTCGGACGGCACGCGCACGATGCTGAACGAGGTGATGGTGCCGCGGTCCAGCACCTTCGCTTCGTCGATCGTGGGCGCGCCGCACTTCGGGCACGAGCCGCGCGGCGACACGTAGACCTTCGTGCACTTCGTGCACCTGAGGCCGAGGATCTTGCCCTCGGCGATGCCGCGCAAGAAGCGGCTCGCTCCGACGCCGGGCGTGAACTGGAAGGTCAGGTGGATCGGGGTTTCGATCCGCTTGACGATCTCCTTGGGCGCATCGCTCATCGGGAACCCTCCGGCACGAAGCACTCCACGTCGCGGATGTCGCCGACGGTCGACTCACGCCAGCGCGGCGCCACCCGCATGCCGGTCTTCATCGCCGACTCGGTGCCCGCGTCGACCACGTGCAGCAATGCGGAAGTCGCGCCGTCTAGCTGGATCAGCGCCCACGCGAATGGCCGCGCCAGGGGATGCTTGGGGCGCGGCGACGCCACCCACGACCAGCTCCTCACCACCCCACCCGGTCCCACCTCGGTCCAGCCATCGTCGCCACCCAGCGCCTCGCCGGTGGCCGGGTCCGCTTCCGGCGGGGGGCAGATCACGTGGCCGCCGCTCGCGCGCACCGCTTCGAAGCGGCGATTCTTGAGGCCGCCGAAGAAGCGCCCCAGCACCGGTCCGACCGAGCGCTTGTACGGGTACTCGAGATCGTAGGGCGCCCACATCGACTCGGCGCCCGCGCCGCTGCCTTGGGTCATCGGGAGTCCTCCCACACCGGGGATTCGGTCGGACGAGACTGCGGGGCGGCGAGGTCGGCTGCCGCCACCGCGATCGGATGCTGGGATCGGCGCTGCTCAGGCCGCCTGGGTCGACCCGGAATCGCCGCGGTAGACGGGCAAGAATTGACGTGCCCACTTGCGATAGAGGCCGATCGGGCCGTCGCCGTCGCACAGGATGGGCTTGTCGAGGAAGATCTTGTTCTCCCAGATGCGCTGGTCTTCCTCGACCTGCTTCTGGATGTCGTCGACGACCTGATTGCCGATGAACTCGGTCATCGCCGGGTCCTCGAACTTCTTCACCGCGAACGCGAAGCGCGCATCCACCCACTCGCCATCCACGGGAGTGACGGTGGCGATGGTGATGACCTCGGCAGCGAGGTGCAGTCGCACCACCGAAAACCCGAAGCCGTGGGTCTCGACGTCGATCGAGCCGTCCATCGTGTCGTCGCCCATTCCCCAGCGGCTCAGGTCCACCTTCACGTCGCAGTGGGTGCGGAAAACGTGGCCGTCGATGCGCGCGTCGGTGCAGGTCGCGCTCATGGTCTTGTGCAGGTACTGGAAGTGGGGTGCGTCGACGCTGTTCTCCGCCATCTCCATGTTGTGGGTCTTGATGCGATAGGTGCGGGTCCGGTACTCGGTCCACTCGGGGTTCGAGTACTCGGGCAACACCGGCGGCTCGTAGGTCGGCGCCGCGCCCGAGGGATCGTGGTGGACCATGATGATGCCGTTGCGCTCGAGGAGCAGCCACGGCTTGATGCGCGCGTTGGCCGGGATTCGCGTGGCGTAGGGCACCTCGTCGCACACGCCTGTGCAGTCGTATCGCCAGGCGTGGAACGGGCAGCGGATCGACTCACCCTCGACCGTGCCACCGTGTCCCAGATGGGCACCCAGATGCGGACAGAACGCGTCGAGCAGGTACGGCTTACCGCTCTGACCACGGTACAAGACCATGTGCTTGTTGAAGGCCTGCACCGGACGGCTCTCGCCGACCGCCAGCTCGTGCGAGTAGCCCACCTGGAACCACCCCACGGCAAACGGTGAGAACGGGAAACGCTCGTTCCAAACTTCAGTCATGGATCCTCCAGCACGGGATGCGCCTCGACGTGCTTGTAGAACATGTTCTACTTGGCTAGGGTAGAACACGTTTCACTCAAGAGCAAGCGCAGGACGATCCCGCGAAACCACGTGAAAAACGAGGCGAATCGTGATGACGGAATTCGGGCTGTGGATCGACGGCAGGAGCGTGCCGGCGCGCGCGGGACGCGTGGCTCAAACCCTCGACCCGGCCACCGAGGAGCCCTGGGCGACCGTCGCGGTCGCCGGCCCCGAGGACGTCGACGCGGCAGTCGATGCGGCGCGCCGCGCCCACGCGAGTGGCGTGTGGCGGAGGAAGTCGCGTGAGGAGCGTGGCGCCATCCTCGTGGCCATCGCCACCGCCCTCTTCGAGAAGCAAGACCAGATCGCGCTCGCGGAGGTCCAAGACGGCGGCGGCACCATCCGCAAGGCCACGATGGCCGACGTCCCCGCCGCAGCGCAGGGATTTCTCTACTACGGGCAGCTCGTCTCGGGAACGGCAGACGAGGAAGCGCACGAGGAGTCGATCCCCGTCACGAGCCGCAACCTGGTGCGCAAGGAACCCATCGGGGTGGTGGCCGGAATCACGCCCTGGAATTTCCCGCTGATGACCGCGGCGTGGAAGATCGCGCCAGCGATCGCCGCCGGGAACACGATCGTCCTCAAGCCGGCGTCGAACACACCGGTCACAGCGCTGATGCTCGCCGAGATCTGCTCGCAATGCGGCGTGCCCGACGGTGTCGTGAACGTGGTGAGCGGGCCGGGCGCCTCGATCGGCGAGCATCTCGCCAGCCACCCGGACGTGGGCAAGATCTCCCTCACCGGCTCGACCGAGGTCGGCCGGCGCATCCTCGAGCTCGCGGCTCGCGACATCAAGAAGGTCACGCTGGAGCTTGGCGGCAAGTCGGCCAACATCATCTTGGAGGATGCCGACCTCGACTGCGCGGTGCGCGGTGCCCTCTTCGGCACGTTTCTCCACCAGGGCCAGGCATGCGAGTCGGGCACACGGGTGTTGGTGCCGCGCACGATCTACGACGACTTCGTGGCGCGCATGGTCGAGGCCGCGCGCGAGCTGACCGTCGGCGACACCCTGGATCCGACCACCTGCATCGGGGCGTTGGTGAGCGACAAGCAGCGCGCCACCGTCGAGCGTTATGTCGCGATCGGCCGCGACGAAGGCGCCGTGGTCGCGATCGGCGGCAAGCGCCCGGCGCACCTACCCAAGGGCTACTTCTACGAGCCCACGATCCTCTCCCACGTGGACAACACCTGGAAGGTTGCCCAGGAGGAGATCTTCGGGCCGGTGGTGGTGGTGATCCCGTTCGAAGACGACGCGGACGCCGTCCGCATCGCCAACCAGAGCTGCTACGGGCTCGCGGGGGCCGTGTGGTCGAAGGATACGGAGCGCGCCCTCGCCATCGCCCGCGAGATGGAGACCGGCACGGTGTGGATCAACGACTACCACCTCACGAACGTGCGATTTCCGTTCGGCGGCTACAAGCTGAGCGGCATCGGTCGCGAGCTCGGCCCGATGGGTCTCGACATCTACCAGGAGACCAAGCACATCCACGTTGGCGAGCCCACCGACGCCGCCACCAAGTTCTACTTCGGAATGCTCTTCAACTCGTGACGGCCCGGATGACGCACCCGCCGCGCGACGACGTCAGGGCGCGGGTGCCGTAGTCGGCCGCTCGGCCACCAGACCGCCAGCGCCGTCACCGCGCGCCACCACGAGCTCGCCCCGATTCACCGCATCGAGCTGCACGACGTCGGGCGCGCCGTCACCGTCGAAATCGGCCCACGTGGCCGCAGCCGATGCGTCGCTCCCGACCGAAGCTCCCGTTTCGATGGCAGCCGCTTCGGGCAACGGCCACGACCCCGGCGGCTTCAGCGAGTTCTGAACGCCTCCGCGCGCTGCCGGCAATGCCGGCCCGGAATCACCAGACGGCGCCTCACCTGGATCCAGGTGGGGCGCCGTTCTCGTCGATCGGGCTCAGGCCGCGTGCGCTCGCGTCGCCGGGCCGCGCGGCCGGCGTCGCGTGCGCTCGGGCGCGGGTCCCGGTCGCGATGCGCCCGCCGTGTCCCGGATCGGCGTGATGCCGCGCATGAACCGGTTCATCTCGAACCACACCGGCACCATGTTGGCGATGATCGTCATGTGCCCGCCGGGAATCCAATGGATGCGCGGCTTGCCCCACTTCTCCCAGGTCTCAAGCAATGGATCCGGCTGCAGGAAGAGATCGTCCACGGCGGCCACGATCAGCATGCGCTCGCGCTCGATCCTGAGGGGGTAGTCGCCGAGGCCGATCTGATCCAAGATCGCGCCCACCTTGTCGAGCGTCAGGTTCGCGCGAGTGAGGTCGCGCCGCATGGCGCCCAGGATCGGCGCATTCTCGAGCGCCGCTTTGAGGTTGATGTCTGCCACCAGCGGACACGCCCAATCGAGATCGTCCTCGGCGCAGGCGGTGAGCATCGTCACGACGCCCCCCAGGCTGACGCCGCTCACCCCCACCCGGCGATAACCCTGATCGCGGGCCCAGCGGACGAGCGTGCGCACGTCCATCACCGACTGGCGCACCGCCTCGATCGTCCGTACGAGGTCTGCCGACCAGTAGAACGAGCCGTGCACGATGGACGAGCGCGGCTTGCGCCGCGCATGAAAAGGCAGATCGAGATGAACGATGTCCGCGCCCAGGAGCTGCGTCGCCCACGGCATCAGCACCAGCTCTTCGGCGATCGCACCGGGCTGCATCCAGCCGTGGACGTAGATCAAGAGATCGTCGTTTCGCCTGAGGTGCGGCGTGATGCGGCGGGCCCAGAGCGTCTGGTTGGCCGCGTACTCGGTGTCGTGGCGCGCTTGATACGCAGGATGGATCGCGCGGTGGGCGCTCTCACCGACCAGCGTCTGGCGCCTGTACGTGAGCTGCCGAACGGTGCGACGCGCCTCGATCACGGGATGGGCCGGCGGATCGGGAAACATCACCTCGCGCGGCAACCGGTAATAGCTCTCGATCTGCGCCAGCGTGTCCGGATGCGGCACCGACGGCAGATGCGCGTAGAGCGAGAAAAAACCGACGAGATGATCGATCAGACGGGCGACACCCATGGGTGACTCCTTCGCTCGAGCGGACGGACCGCAGAAGTCGCCGTAGCGACCGGGATGACTCGCAATTCGCACGCCGTGGCGGTGCCGGCGCGATGCGGGCACTCGACATGCACCACCACCCGCTGGGTGGGCTCGCTTGGCACTCGTGTCGAGTGCGAGTGCACGGTGCCTACCCCAAAGGAGGTTGCGCCATGGCAACCACGCACAAGTCCCTTCCGGAGCTGGTTCGCGAAGCGATCGACAGGGGCGCCAAGACCGCCGAGGAGGTTCACAAAGCGATTCTGCACGCGCCGCTCGACGCACTCGAACAGGTCGAGTGCCTGAAGGCGCCGGTGCACGAGATCAAGCGCGTCGAGGACGTCTCGATCGGTGCGATCTACGACCTGGTGCGGAAGATCAACCACGAGGTGACGAAGCTCGCCGACGACATGCTGCCCGCGCCACCCCCGAGGGCGCGACCGAAATCGAAACGGCCGACTCGCGCCGGCGCCCGTTGACGGAACCATCACGTAACCACCACCTGCCGGCGGCGGCTCGAGCCCCGCCGCCGTCGAGTGCCCGTGGGCCGGCCGGCGTTCACGAGTCGAGCAAGTGCGCGCCGAGAGCGCACAGATCGTCGAAGAAGGTCGGATAGCTCTTGAGCACGGCTTCCGCGCCCTCGATCTCGACGCCACCGGCCGGCAAAGCGGCCACCGCGAGGCTCATCGCCATGCGGTGATCGTTCCACGAGTCCACCACTCCACCGCCGAGAGCGCTGCCCTCGATGACGATGGAGTCGTCACGAGCGACGAGCTTCCCGCCGAGCTTGCCGAGCTCGGTCACCGGCGCCGCGATCCGGTCGCTTTCCTTGTTGCGCAAGTGAAGCAGGTTGCCGAGCACCGTGCGGCCCTGCGCATGACAGCCGAGCGCCGCCAGGATGGGCACCAGGTCGGGGGTGGCGGCGCAGTCGATCTCGATTCCGCGAAGAGGTGCAGGCCCGCGCACCCGGAAACCGTCGCCCTCGCGTTCGATCGCTGCCCCCATGTCGCGCAGGATCGTGACGATCTTGCGATCCCCTTGTGCGTCGTCGCGAAGCCCGCGCACCCACACGTCGGAGGGCACCAGGCATGCGGCGGCGAGTAGAAACGCCGCCGAGGAATAATCGCCAGGAACGCGATAGCTCGACGAGCGCAGCGCAAAATGCTGGTCGCTGGGTACGCGCCAGCGGCTTGCGGACGAGGTCTCGATGACGATGCCGCCCCATTCGAGCACCTCGATGGTCATGTCGACGTAGGGTCCGGAAACCGGCGTGCCATCGATCACGATCTCGCTCACCGCGGCACCCGAGCCGGCACCGGCGCTCGCGAGCGGCAACCACAGCAAGAGCCCCGACACCGCCTGCGAGCTCTTGCCGCCGGGCACGTGCGCGACGCCGGGCACGATGCGGCCGGTGCCGTGAACCGTCACGGGCGCCCGATGGGTCTCGCCCTGCCCCGTGACGTCGATACCGAGATCGCGCAGCGGCCTCACGATCACGTCGTTGGACCGGCGGTTGAACGAGTCGTTGCCTGCGAGCGTGAAGGTGCCCTCGGCGAGGGCCAGCCCCGGCAGCACGAAGCGAAAGAGCGTCCCTGCCTCGTGGACGTAGAGGCTGGGATCGCGCGGCCGCGGGTGACCGTCGAAACCGAAGACGTGCGCCTGTCTGCGCTCAGCGTCGTAGGTGACGGTGGCGCCGAGGGCCTCCCACACCGCGGCGGTCGCGGCCGTATCGGCGCTCAAGAGCGGCGCGTCGACGATCCCGCCGGTCGCCAGCCCGGCGACCATGAGGGCGCGGTGGGTATACGACTTCGACGGCGGCGCGTGGATCTCACCGCGCAGCTCGGCGCCCGCTTCCACACAGACGCGCCGCGAAGCCCGCCCGGCGAGCTCCGCGTACACGTCCTGGAAACGCGGGAACGGATTCGGCATCGCGCCGCGATTCTAGCAGCGCGATCGCCGCCGGGGACGGGGCTCACCCGCCGTCCCCGCGGCGCCAGCGTTCACGACGCGAGCGCCCACGCCTCTTCGTCGAAGGACTCGGAATAGAACTGGCGGTACCACTTTCGCCACAGCGGCACCGGCCCGTCGAAATCGCTGAGCGGCGGACGCGCGACGTACTTCTTGGTCTCCCAGATCGGGATGTCGTCCTGGTACTGCTCGTTCAAGAAGTTCTTGTAGATCTCGGTGATCATCCGATCGGCTTCGGGATCGTCTTGCTTCTTGAGAGTGAAGTTCACCCACGCATCCACCGACTCCTCGTCCACCGGCGTCTGGGTGATGAAAGAGACGGTCTCGACGGGATCGACGAGCACCGTGAGGATCGCCACGCCGGGTCCATGGGTGCGGGTGGAGACGGGCACCTCGAAGCCGGCCATCGCCCCCTTCGCCATCTTCATGTGCTGCTCGGCGCAGAACACGTGGCCCTCGACCCAGGCCTTGTACTCCTCCTGCTCGGGGTGATCCATCTCGTGGAGGCCCGTGAAGTGGGCGACGTCGGTGACGTTCTCACCGATCTCCTGGCAATGGGTACGGATGCGGTACTTCTGCACCTCCCAATCCATGTAGGCAGGCGTGCCCACCTTGCCGAGGTCGGGAATGCTCCAGGTCGGCGCCTCGCCCTTGGCGTGATGCCAGACGAACACGATGCCGTTGCGCTCCTCCACCGGCCAGCAGGTAGCCCGAACCGCCGGTGCGCGCTTGGCGTCCGGCACGTGCGCCAGAGAACCGTCCCCGGCCCACTGCCATTTGTGGAAGCGGCACTGGAGGTTGTTGTCGACCACCTTGCCCAGACCGAGGTGGGCGCCGAGGTGCGGGCAATAAGCGTCGACGACGTGTGCGTTCCCATCCTGGCCGCGAAAGAGCACCAGCTCCTTGCCGAAGTATTTGAGGGTCTTGAGCTCGCCCGGTGCGACTTCGCTCGAAACCGCAACCTGGAACCAGCCATTCGGATACGGGGGCATCGGATAGCGCGACTTCATGGACGGATCCTTTCGTTCGGGATGGGTGGTCTTCGGGAAGGGGCTGCCGAGATCAGCGGCCGGCGGCCGTCCGTTTCGGTGGCCCGTCTGCGGCGACGCCGAGCAGCACCCGAAGCTCGCTCACGCGAGCTGACAGGGAGTCCTTGTCGAGAGCCAGGAACGCATTCACCAGATCGCGCACCTCGTCGAGGAAGCCGCCCACCAGATCGATCTTGGCCAGCATCGCCTCGACCTCCGCACGGCGCTCGCCGCGCGCACCCGCGAGCGCGTCCTCGGCCTCGGCGCGGATCTCGCGAATGCCTTCGATCTGAGGCAGCAACTCGCGATCGCGGCGCACACGCGTGGTGGAGCGCAACCACGCCCACGGCTCGGAGACCGCCACGAAGCGCGCCTTGCGTTCACCGCGGCTGTGGACGCGGCGGACGGGGCCGTAGATCAGGAGCTGGCGCAGGCTCGTGGAACAGTTGCCGTGGCTGATCGCCAGGCGCTCGCCGATCTCGTCGCTCGAGAGCGGACGCGGTGAGAGGTAGAGCAGCGCGTGAATCCGCCCCATCGAGCGGGTGGTACCCCAGATCGCCGACAGCTCGCCGATGCGCTCGATGAAGCGATCCTCGAGTACCCGTAAGCTCTCGCTGGGCTCGCGACTGGCTTCAGACTGACGATTGGGGGTGGCGCGCGACATCGACGCTCGATGGATGGGCATAATCAGTTGCGTCAGTTTTCTCTGACACAACTGATGTAACTAAAGTCACAGAGCGGCGTCAACCCCGCGATATGCCGGGTGGTGGGTCCGTTCGCCGGGCATGCGCCGGTCGAGTCGCGAGGGTCGGGGAACTCGTCGGCGGGCACGACTTGCCCGCACTCGACTCCGTACTCCGTGAAACCGAAGGCTCGCCTCGAGCCGCGGCTCGCGATTGGCGCTCCCTCCCCACGAGCGCGACTCGCGGTGCGTGGCCGCGGAGCGCCCTTCGACCTGCCCCCAGCCCCTCACGCCTGGAGAGGGCTCAGCACGAAACGGACCCACTCCCTATGCCAAGTAGTGGACTCGCTTCGTGCGAAACCCGCTCCGGGCGTGTCCGGCTGCCGGATCGTCGAAGCGCGCTCATGAGGAGTGGGCCGCACTCGCGCTGGCCGTGGACGATCGATTCGCAGCCGCGGCGCTCCCGCGCCAGACCTCGCCTCACCACCCGAAATTGACGTCGAAGCCCGTGGTGTAGACCTCGCCTTCGGCGACGAAGGGCGGGAAGAGCGGGTCGTACACGTTCTTGGTGCGGCGGTGATTGAAGACGTGCGCCTGGAACAGGAAGTCGTACGTGATCGCGTATTTGTCCATCAGAATCGTGTCGAGTCCGATCCCGATGCTGGCGACGTGCTGGTCGTTGTCGACGATGTTCTGGCGCCCCGAGAGCGTGGGGTTGGCACTCGGCTCGTAGTAGTAGCCGCCGCGAAGCTTGCAGTACGTGAAGTGCCCGACGCCCAGGATGTCGCCGCCGATGGGAATCGCGTACTCGGCGCCGATTCGAGGCACCAAGGTGTTCTGGAACCTCGGAGTGGGAGGCTGATCGAGCCAGAAGGTGAAATCCTCCCAGCGCTTGTACGTGAGATCCAGACCGAGAGTGAGCCGCTCCATCGGATGCAAACCCAGTCCCGCCGCATACTGCTCGGGCACGAAGCCCACGAAGTTGACCAGCTCGCCACGGATGTAGACGAGCTGGAAGAAGCTCAAATCCGGCAGCCCGAGCCCGACCGACTGATCGCTGCGCCCCGTGCCGAAGTAGTTCTTGACCCGCCCGCGATACGTGATCCCGAGCGAGATCACGTCACGCAGGCTTTCGCTGGGCGCCTTGATGAGCACGCCGAGCAGCGGCGTGAAGGTACCGGTCGCCTCTTGCTCGAGCTCGAGGTCGGTCCCCTGGGTGGGGTCGCCCTCG
>CAYVDO010000096.1:10121-21432 GCA_964450125.1 uncultured bacterium | reverse complement strand
GACGGAAGGTCGGGCACTCCCGCAGTTCCGAATCTTTTTCCCGACAGGCTCCTAGCGGACTACTCCTTTCCGCTCGTCGAGAGGTTCTGGTCGATCTGGGCGGAAGATCTAGGTGGAGAAGAACCTGTGCCCTTCTTTTGCCGAGGCCGACTCGATGATGACCAGGCGACCGACTACGCGGCCCTACTCGAGAAGGGCGACTCACTGACGCTCTTCGCGTTTCACAAGACACCGGCCGGGTTCCGAACGGTCAAGTTGCGGGACAACCTTGCTCATGAGGAGTTCGGATTCTTCAGAGTAGGGATTCGCACTCGTCACAAAGGGAAGATTTCTACTTTCCCGCTGGACGATGGACTGAAGGCGGAGGCCCCCGAAGTGAACGTTTGGCAGGATGCGATCGAGCTCATCTACTACGAAACGTCCTCGGACATTTTTGTGTGGAACGGCAGCCGGTATGTGGAGGCGGCGACGTCGGATTGACTCTCGGCCTCACGGACTTCGGGCGCACCGGAAGCCCGTGTCGTCGGCGCTGACAACCGGCGCCGCACCGTAGCGATAGCTACTTCGGAGGTAGCTCGGACGGCTGTCTTTCCACCCTCCGCCACGCAGGACTCGATCCGAGCCTGAACTCGGCCCCTGGGGGTCCTGCTGGGGAGCGCTCTTGTAATACACATCGCTGTAGCGATCGGCCACCCATTCCGCCACGTTACCTGCCATGTCGGAGAGTCCCCAGGGCGAGGCGCCCGCCTTCTTCGATCCTACGGGCCACGTGGAGTCCGTGCCGCATCCCGGCCCGAGCTGAAGGGTAGGCATCACGGCGCGGTCGCAATTCGGCGGTGGATTCCCCCACGGGAAGCGACGTCCGTCGCTGGCCCGCGCGGCGTACTCCCACTCGGCCTCGGTCGGGAGCCGCTTGCCCGCCCAGCGACAGTATCGATCGGCGTCCGCCCACGTCACGCAATTGATCGGGTGATGGTCACGCCCGCCTTTGCCGAAGTTGCATAGCGACCAGTCTTTTGGCTTGGTGCACGTGCCCGCTTCGACACAGCGTGCATAGGCTGAGACCGTCACCTCCGTCTGATCGATCGAAAATGCCGAGAGCATGACCAGATGAGGCGGCTGTTCGTCGGCATCGCCGTCTTCCGCACCCATGGTGAAGTGACCCGCAGGAATCACGACCATCGGAGCGTCGGAGCCCGATGTATTCGCGGCCGAGGACGCCGCGATGGATGCGAGCCGTACCTGATCGCGCCAGTACGAGGAACGAGAGTCGGCTTGGTCCGCATGAACGTTCCGGTACGGGAAGCTCGACACGAAGTCGGCCCAGGCGGCCGCCTTCTCGCTCGCGCTCACGTCGGCGGTGGAGTAGGCATCGAGCTTTTCGAGACGGTCGAACTCGTCTTCCAGCGCCTTCTGGTATCGAGCTTCCCTTTCGGCTGGAAGCACCGCCGCGACCTGCGTGGCCTCGCCCGCGCGGTCCTCGGCTCGCGTGGCTTCCTGCGCAGCCCGGCTCGCGGCCTCTTCCCGACCTTGGCGTCGGACGTCTGCCTGCGCGAGCAACTTGCCCACCGGACTCTCCGATGGGATCGGTGGCGCTGAGGGGCCTGCGAGATAGAAGATCCCCACGATGCTAGTCGACGACCACGGCACCTGGGTCATCTGGCTTCGTTCCGCGACCTCTTCGCGAATGGACTTGAAGAGCGCTTCGACCTCGAGACCCGGGCGCGCGAGATGATCGAGGAGCGATGCGGTGAAGAGACCGTGCCCACCGGGAGGTCCGTCCTCTGCCGTTCGGCCAGGACTCGTTGCGAACGCAATCAGCGTCCCTTCGCCAGCGTTCATTCCGCTGAGACCACGCGTTCCACTTCGTGTCGTCTTGAAGGGATTGTCGCGACAGGCGTCGAGCACGACTACGCTCAGCCGCGGCTTTCGGTCCGCGAGCCCGTCGAGGAGGCGGCCGACACGATAGGCCTCGTCCTCGACGTCCGACTCGGCTTCCGCAGCGAAGTCGATCGGCACGAGGTAGTTCTCACCCTTCACCTGGATGCCATGGCCCGAGTAGTAGACGAAGCTCTGATCGCCGTCGTTCAGCGCGCTCAGGTAGGCAGACACCGTCTCACGAGTCTGCCGGCGTGAGAGGTCCGTGCCTCTCGTAACGCTGAACCCGAGCCGTTCGAGCACCGCAGCAACTGCCGTGGCGTCGTTCCGAGGGTTCGCGAGCGGTGCCCGTGGATAGGCCTGATTCCCGATCACCAATGCCAGGCGGCGCTCGCTTGCATGGGCAGGGAAAGCGAGCGCGACGACAGCCAACGAGAGCAGCGGCACCACCAGGTGTGATCGCACTGGTGTCCTGTCTGTGTGAGGTTGTTCTGCCAGCAGGCGGGCGATGAGGTTATCGTGGTGTTCGCGTTCGAAGCCGTCAGAACAAGGGTGAGCCGCAAGCGCTGCAGAACTTGGCCCCCGCTGGTTGTGTGGATCTGCAAGAGACGCAGAGCGTCGTTGATGTGCTCGCGGGGCTTGCCGCTGCATGCCCCGGGCCACGAGGGACGCTCGCCTCTTCGTTTGGCGTCGGGTGCTTCCGGGCATCCGCGTAGGCAAGCCCTGCGGCGACACCAAGCATCATCGGCGACCAGATCGCCTGCCTGAGAACGAGCGCGCCCGCCGCGAGACCGAACGAGACCGCGAGAACCTTCCATCCTGCAGGGCTGCCCTGTAAGGAAATGGCGCCGCCTATGATGCCCGTGATTCCGGCGATTACCGTGCCGAAGCTTGCAGCTAGCAAGATCCAGCCAAGAAGCACGTTGGCCGTGACCTCTGCGGCTGGGGTGTTCGTTTGAACGCCTGAAGCTGCCAAGGACCGCTGCATCTCTTGGCTCCATTGTGCGAGCCCCAACCCGGCGCGTACGCCCATCAATTGGCAGCCGCCGCCTGTGATAGCAAACAGCCCTGCGATGAGCGCCAAGACAAATGCCGCGGTTCTCATCGAGTGATCCCCTCAAGGTGACAAATCGATTCTCCGACACTGCCGATATCGAGGCGAAGATAACATCGCTGCGGTCTCGGTTGCGAAATCCCCGCTACGTGTACTTGATCCACTCGATATTCGCGTTGAACCCTTCGGAGCGCGCGTTTGTGATCCCGTGCACCATCGCGTTCAAGATGCCGACCAGGTGAGTGCGGATCATGCGCGCAACTCGGATCACCGGACCGAGCCGGCTGCCCATCGCCCAGCTCAGCCATCGCTTCCGGGCTCGCGCTCCTCACTCATGCGAGCGGTAACGCCACAGATCCATGGCCAGCTCCTTGATCGCCCACGCGCGCGCCGTCTTAAGCGCACTCTCGCGGAGCGACCGGAACGATGCCCAGCGCTTGTCGCTCAGGTGGGCCGGGTGCGTCAGCCACAGGGCCTTCGGCCTGGACGGCAACTATACTGACACAGGGGGAAAGGCCCGCTTCTCGTGGGGCGGGGGCTCGAAGAGCCCCCCGGAGCGAGGTGGGCCCGCCACCGGCTCACGATTTCGTGGCGGCGAGCGGATCGCTCGCGTTCGTGCTCACGGCAACCGTTTCGAGCGCACCCGCAGTCGTGACGCTCGCCGCGTCGGTGGCCGGCGTCGGACCCGCAGTCGGCACCGGCGGCTGGCGCAGCCACTCGCCCAAGCGCGAGATCTCGGGCATGCCCAAGAGCCGCGCCAGGACCAAGTAGAGCGCCAAGCCGAGCGCACCGAGCAGCGTGACCTCGACGAGCTGGGCGAGGCTTTGGGAGGCGAGCTCCATACCGGCGCGCGCCACGTGCGATCGCAGCCACCCGTCGGCCCAGCGCTCGCACGGGAGCACCACCAAGGCCATCATGAGCGCGGCGATCAGCGGCCGGTGGCTGGCTCGAACCAACGCCACCGTCCCCAGCCTGCCGAGGCGCCGCCGCAGGATCAGCAGCAGGAGCGGCAGCGACACCCAGGCATTGATGCTGAACGCGAGCGCGATCCCGCCGACATCCCAGCGGTGAGCCAGGCCCCAACCCAGCGCAGTCATCGGCGGGAGCAGCGACACCACCAGGAACGCCACGCGCCTGGCCTCGCCCAGCGACATCGCCAGGTACGTCGGTACCTGATTGAGCACGATCGCCGCGATCCAGGGCGCGAACCCGAGCACCACCTGCGACGTGAGCACAGCACTCTCGGGCGTGAATCGACCACGCAGGAAGAGCGCACCGACCATCGGCTCGCGCAGCACGATCACCAACGCCGAGATCGGCATCAGCACCACGCTCGCGATGCTCACGAAGCGCATCACCAGCTCTCGCAGGCGCACGGTATCTCCCGCAGCGGCGAGCGCCGCCATGCGCGGGTAGAGCGGCGAAACCAGCGAGCCCTGGACCAACGTGGGCAGCACCAAGAGAACCGACGTGCCGTAGCGAAACGCCGCGACTCGGCCCGGCCCGAGCCGCGACGCGAGCACCGAGGCGACGACGAAGCCGGCCACGACCGCCAGCGAGAAGATCGCCGTCGGCGTCACTTGGCGGAGCACGTCGCGAAGCGCCGGCGAGCTCCAGTCGACGCGAAACCGCAGGTGCCGGTGATACGGCGCCAGCAGCGGCAACACCACCAGCGCTTGCGCCGCGTAGCCGAGCACCAATCCCCACGCGGCTCCATCCACGCCGAGCGCGGGTGTCAGCGTCACCACACCCGCGATCAAGCCGAGGCTGGGCAGCACGGTCGCGAGCGCCGCGGTCGTGAAACGCTGGTACGAGTAGAGCAACGCTTCCGCGAGCGCGAACGCGGGGAAGAGCACCATGACCGGCGTCACGATGCGGGTGATCCGCACGAAACGCTCGGCACCGCCGGCGTCGAGCCCGGGAAGCCAACGGGCGACGAATGGTGCGCCGAGGGCGTAGCTCGCCGCCACCAACGCCAGCGACGCCAGCGCCAGGTTCGCGAAGCTGGTCGCGAGCCGCCAGGCGCTCGCCTGTCCCTCGCCGCTGCGGGTCGCGACGAATTTCGGAACCAGCGAGAGATGGAGCACCGAGCGTGCGTGAAAGCCCAGCATCACGGGCAAGAGCTGGCCGAGGAAGAGCACGTCGGTGTCGACGCTGGCGCCGAAATGTGCGGCGACCACGGCGAGCGACACGAAACGCAAAGCGAGCGACGCGATGCCGATCACCGCCAGCGCCGCCGACGCAGTACGCATGCGCTCGGCGCGGCCCAGGGGACGGAGATCGTCGGAGGTCATCGGGACGGTGGGTTCCAGCGTGGCGCGACGAGGAGGTCTTCCGCCGCTCGCACTTCGATCCGCGAAGACCTCGCGGATCGACGTGCACGCGCCGCGTTGCAGGGCACGCGTCTACCAGCATGGCTCCCCGCTCGTGCGAGGCACCAGAGGCGGCGGCCATTGTCGCGAGAAAATGACGATGCCGCGTGAAAACACCGCGATTCAGCCGCAAATGCGTGACCGACGTCACGCATGCGACGACCTCGAACGTGTACCTTCGGCAGCGTGCGAACCGGTTCGGCACGCATGCAGACCGAGCGTCGTCGACACACGCGGAAGAGCGTCATGACGAACGATGATGCGGACGTGGTGGTCATCGGCGGTGGCCCCGGCGGGACGAGCTGCGCCGCGGCGCTCGCACACCGGGGTATCCGGACGCTGCTGCTCGAAAAGAACCCGCGCGTCGGCGGCAAACCCATCACGGTCTCGCGTCACGGCTATCGCTACGAGCTCGGGCCGAAGCTGCAAGTTCCGATGCGCGGGCCGGCTTTCGCCACCCTCTTCGAGAAGCTCGGGATCACCGCGAGGCTTCGCGCGATTCCGCTCACCGCCGCGACACTCTCGTATCGGCCGCGAGAGGAGAGCACGTACCGCACGGTGGTGGCCCCCCAGACCGGCGACGATCCCACGCCCCTCTTCGACCTGTGGGGTATCGACGAGAGCGAGCGGCTGCAGGCGTTCGAGCTCTTGACCCAGCTCGTCATGCTCGAGGGTCCCGCGCTGGACGCCCTCGACGACGTCACGATGCACGACCACCTGCGAGCGCAGCCGCAGGTGCCGTGGCGCGTCTACAGCTACATGGCCATGCACGCCAACGCGTCGCTGGCGGAGCCGATCGATCGCGTGGCGGCCTCCGAGCAAGTTCGCATCCTGCAAGACATCGCGCTGCGCGGCGCCGGGGGCTACTACCGCGGCGGCTTCGGCCGCGTGCTCGACGACCTCACGGCGGCGTTTCGCGGCATGGGTGGCGAGGTGCGCTGCGGTCATCGCGTCGAGCGGATTTTCGTCGACGGCGATCGGGTCACGGGCGTCGAGACGCAACACGGGCGAATCCAAGCGCGCGCGGTGGTGAGCAGCGCGGGCATCCAACCGACGGTGCTGAAGCTCGTGGGTGCGGATCACTTCGAGCCGGAATACGCAGAGCGCATTCGCCGCCTCGAGCCCGGCTGGGGCTGGGCGAGCGTTCGCTACTTCCTCGACGCGCCGGTGTTCCAGACCGGCATGGCGATGCTCTACTCGGACGAAAGCTGGTGGAACCTCGAGCGCGCACGACGAGTGCGCGAAGGCCACGATCCCGACGAGGTGATCGTGTTTCTGACCGTCCCCGCGGTCTTCGATCCCACCATGGCGCCCGCCGGTCGACAGTGCATCGTGGCTGGCACGATCTGCTCGCCGGACCCGGCGGCCACCGAAGTCGAGCGCCTCTACCGCCGCGTCGACGCGATGATCGAACGCGTCTATCCGGAGGCGTGGCGAGCCGTCGTCGACCGCGAGACCGACGGACCCGCCGAGATCTCTGCAGCCACGCGCGATGCGGTGCTTCCGGGCCAGGGCGGCGAATGCGTCGGGCTGGGTCAGATCGTGGGCCAATGCGGACGGCACAAGCCGCGCTGCGACACCCCGATTCGAGGACTCTATCTGGCCGGCACCGACGCCGGCGCAGCGGGGATGGGCACCCACCAGGCCTCCACCTCGGGGATGCTCGCCGCCGACGCAGTGCTCGCCTATCTGCGCGCCGACGCCGAGGATCGCGCCGCGGCCGATGCGCAGATCGCCCACGCGCATTGACGCGCGAGGGCGACGGCCCGCGCGTCTCACGCCGGCAGCCGCGCTTCGGCCACCAGCACCCGGTTCACCTGGTTGGTGCCCTCGAAGATCTGCAGCAAGCGCGCGTCGCGCAGCCGCTTCTCGAGCCCCAACTCGGCGGTGATCCCGGCATCGCCGAAGAGCGCCATGGCGCGCGTCACCACTTCCACCGCCACGTCCGCCGCCACCAGCTTGGCGCTCGCCGAGAGCGCGGCATCGGGCGGGAAGGTCGAGCATGCGCGCCACACCAGTGAGCGCACCGTCTCGATCTTCGTGACGAGATCGGCCAGCTCGAAACGCACCTCGGGATAGCCGAGCAGCGGGCGCGGGCCGAGGTTGCGGCGCGCGGCGAGCTCGATGGCGTGCTCCAACGCACCGCGCGCCACACCCAGCCCCATCGCTCCCACCCCGGCGCGTGACACGTCGAGGGTCATGCGGTTGAGCTTCCAACCACGTTTCTCACCGGCGACGACGTCGTCGTCGGGGACGAAGACGTCGTCGAACACGAGCTCCGCCGCCGGGCTCGCTCGCTGGCCCATCTTGTGCTCGATGCGGCCCACCGAGAATCCGGTCACCGGTGGACGCACCACCAGGCACGTCCACGACGCGACGCCCTCGGCGCGATCGAGCGCCGCGAACACCGTGATCCAGCGCGCCACGTTGCCGTTCGAGATGAAGCATTTGCGGCCACTGAGGCGATAGCCGCCGGCGACGCGGGTGGCGAAGCACGAGAGTCGCGCGGTCCGCGAGCCCTCGCTGTCCTCGGCGTCCGAGCCGGCTCCCGGCTCGGTGATCGCGAACGCCGCGAGCCCCGGATCGGCGCCGCGCGCCGCCGCCGCGACCGGTCGCAACACCCGCGCGTACTGGCGCAGATCGCCGCTCAAGAGCACCGGCAGAAGGCCCAGATGGTGCGCGCCGAGGAGGGTCGCCACGCCCGCGCAGCCGCGTGCGAGCTCCTCGATCACCAACGCGAACGGCCGCGCGCCGAAGCGAAAGAACGTGGTCAACCCGGAATCCCCGCCCAAGATCCGCGGGATGCTCATGGTGAGGATGCCGGCCCGCGCCGCGGCGCGGATCAACGCCGGGTCGGGGCGGCCATCGGGCAAGTCGCGATCGAGCTCGGCGAGGCGTGGCAACACGTTCTCGTCGGTGAAGCGCGCGGCGGTGGCGCGCAACGTCTCCATCCACGCCGGCAGCTTCAGCGGGTCGAGGGCGCCACGGGTGCGCTCGAAGTGAGCGATGAAGGCGTCGGCCGCCGACTGGGTCAGCGTCACGCTCGTTCTCCATGCCGGGTGCGCGGGCACGCGCCGCCGATCGCGAGCCTGAGCGCGTGGGCGTCGCGGAAGCGCCGCTCCAAACCGAAGTCGACCATGTAGCCGTAGCCGCCGAGCACCTGGAGCGAGGTGGTGACGCACTCGACGCATGCATCGGCGGCGGTCGCAAACGCCGCACGCGCGGGCTCGGCCGCGCCCTCGGCATCGGTCTCGAAGCGCGCGACGGCGGCGGCGCCGAGAAGCGCGATGGCGTGCACTTGCGCGGCGGAGCGCTCGAGCATGCTGCGCACCACGGGTAGCTCGGCGATGAGCGCTCCGCCTTGGAAACGCTCGCCCGCGTAACGTGTGGCCTCGGCGAGGGCGCCACGCGCCAGCCCGGCAGCAATCGCGAGGCCGCCGAGAGCGGCGAGCGCTTCGAGCCGTGCCACCGCCGGCGCGCCCGCGGCGCCGTCGAGCACGCGCTCGGCGCGCCAGTGATCGGCCAGCGTGTGCGGGTGCGCCTCGCACAGGCCGAGCACCTGCACAGGGCCGCACGGCACAGGCCCGGCGCGAAGCTCGGGCGCGCCGCCCCAACGCCCGTCGTCGATGCAATAGGTCCGAGTTGCGAGCGAGCCTCCCCAACACAGAACGCCGCCGGGCAGCACCACTCCTGCCGGCGTTTCCAGCGCCGCGCCGCCGAGCTGACGCTCGGCGCACGACGCGAGCCCTTGGACGAGCACCAGGAACGCGAAGCCGGCACGGGTCGCGGCGAGAGTCTCGAGAAGCGCCCTCGCCAGCGTCACGTCGGGCGAGCCGTCGTTCCACGCGAACACACCGCTCTCCGCGCCGTCACCGAACGCCGCCAGCCCCAGGGCGGCGGCCTCTCCGAGCACCTCCGCGCAGGCTCGCGGATCGCCGTCGAGGTCCGCGCCGCGAGCCGCCACCGCCTCGCGGGCGAAGCGCTCCGCCGAACGCCGCGCCAGCTCGAGCTCGTCGGCGCCTGTGCTCACGATCGCGGCAGCGGCCACACCCGGTCGGCGGCCGGCAGGATGCTCTGCATGTGGAGCACGTGGCGGGCTTCGAGCGCGAAGGAGCTCGCCTCGAAGGCGGCGAGCTCGCGGCCCACGGCGTGGTCGCCGGCCGTCAGGATCGCGGCGCCGCGCCCACGTGATACCCGGAACTCGCTCTGCATCGGCACCACGGTGCGCAAGAGCTTGCCGTCGCGGACCGTGAAGGTGCGAAACGGCCGGGTCTCGAAATGCGATCCGCCGCGCGACGCGACCGAGAGTGTCAGGATCGAGCGTCCGCCTTCGCCGAGCTCGCACACCCGGCGGTCGCCGTCGCTGCGGAAACGGATGTCGGCGACGAACTTGGGATAGTTCCAGAGCTCGCGACCCGCTTGGTAGGCGAGCTCGGTCGTGACGGGCAGGTGCACCACGTAGAGGCCGACGTCCTCCAAGTGACGCTCGACGAGCGCAGGCACCAACGGCGGCAAGCGCCGCGTGGAGGCGAGGACCGCGATCGCGACCTCGCCGTAGCAGCCGACGCCGCTATCCCGGTAGTCGAAGCACGCCAGCACCAGCACGCCGTAGCCAGGCCATGCCAGCACCGGCGTGAGACCACTGCCCGCGGGCAGCAGCTTGGCCGCGTTTCGAGCTGGAAACGGGAAGAACGCGGTGAGCGCCTCCACGTCCCGGTAAACGATCGGCAGATCGATCGTGCCGTGGGAAAGCGCTACCCGAATCGGCGACACGGCGTCGAGAAAATGCGGATCCAGCGCGCGCATGGCGATCCTCGCTCACGCCTCGAAGACGGGCTCGCACTCGGAAATGCGAGATTCGCGCCAAGCCGTCAGCCGATGTTGCGAGCGACGACGACGTGGCCCCAAAGATCGAGCCACCGGTACGGGAACGGGAAGTGCTCGAAGCGCACCTCGCCGAAACCCGCGGCGCGCACGTGCCGTTCGAGCTCAGCGCTTTGGTAGGCGTGTGATTCCCACCAACGCTCGATCAGAACCGCCATGAGCGGGTTGCGGCGGGTGATCGCGAACAGCAGGTGGCCGCCTGGACGAAGCCGAGCACGCAGGTGGCCGAGCGCGGCGGTGAGCGAGGCCTTTGGCAAGTACTCGAGCATCGCCGACGACACCACCAGGTCGTAGCGGTTCCAACCCTCCGGCAGGGAGCGCGGATCGCACACGTCGCCGAGCGCGAGCGTCACGTTCTCGATCGCGTTCGCCGCCAGCCACTCGCGAAAGCGCGCCAGCATGGCGGGGGTGAGATCGAAGCCGTCGATGGTGATGCCGGTGAGACCGCAGCGACGGGCAGTCGCGAGCACGCCCCGGCTCACCACCCCGGTACCGCAGCCGGCATCGAGGATGCGCTGGCCGGAAGCGAGCAGGCTCGACGCGCCGACCAGCGCGCGAATGCCCGGGCCGTAGCCGAGCAGATCCGCGAAGAACCAGTGGTAGAGGTCGGTGCGCTCGGTGTAGAGGCGCCGGACCTCGTCGGCCGTGAGATCTCGGCCGGGTGCAGAGGTCACGGTCAGGCGGCGCTGGCCGCGGCTCGGTGGCGCGCCAGCACCGCATCCGCCACCACCATCCCCGACTCGATCGCTTGCTGGGTACCGACGCCGGTGCCCCCCGCATCGCAGCCGACGAAGTAGAGGCCCTCGATCGGCGCCTGGATCGACGGCTTGCCGGGACCGCATTGACCGACGATCTGTCCCAAGCCGATGGTCTCGCCGCCTTGTCCCGTGAACACCGAGTCACGCGTCAGGTTCGACACGTCGCGCGGAGTGTAGAGGTCCTTCGACTCGATCGCGTCGGCGAAGCCGGGGAAGGCATCGAAGAGGACCTTCTCGCCCGCGTCCGCCCACGCCTGGATCTCTTCGGCTGTCATCTGCGGGCTGGGCGGACAGAACGAGCCCGAGAGCACGATCTGAACTCTTGTGAATAATCCTTCCGAAGAAGAATGGTTGAACAGCAAGGC
>CAYVDO010000096.1:0-10111 GCA_964450125.1 uncultured bacterium | reverse complement strand
CCGAGAGCACGATCTGCTTCCCTTCCGGCGCGGCGGTGGGATCGTAGTTGGACGGAACCTCGTAGTAGACGACGCCCTCGCGCGACGCTTCGCCTGCCGCGGCCTTCTTCAGGCGTTCCAGGCTCCACGGGCTCTCGTCGGAGAACACCACGCCGTACGGCACCTCGATCACCGGACGCTTCAGGAAATAGCGATAGCCGAGCAGCGCCCACGACGGCACCAGCTCGCGGTTGCGGCGCACGTAATCCGCGGGGAAATGCTCCTCGCCGACCAGCTTGACGACGGTGGGCTGGATGCCGGCGTTGCTGACCACGATCGGTGCGCGGAAGGTGCCCTGGTTGGTGACGACACCGGTGACCTTGCCGTCCTCGACGAGGATGCGCTCGGTCTTCGTCTTCATGAGCACGCGTCCGCCGTTCCTGCGCACGGCCTCGCAATAGGCCTCCGCGACCTTGCCGAAGCCACCCCGGCAGAACATCCCGCCGTGGCGCAGGAACATCGCCTGCAGGCTGCGGATCGCCTCGGCCGCCTCGAGCAGATCGACGGGCACCATGAACATGCCGTCGCAGCACAGGCTCACGAGGAACGCGTAGAGCGGGCGCGGGACGCCGCGCGCGGTGATCCAGTCGTGAAAGCTCACGTCGTGGAGCTTCTCGATCTCCTCGGGCGGCATCATGGTCATCTCGGCGAACATCGCGATCGCCGTGCCGTGGTCTTCCTCCTTCACGCCCAGCCAGTCGAAGATCACCATCGGGTCGGTCTCGCCCACCGGCATGTCGGGAAGCTGCGAGTAGCGGCCGTCCGGCGAGCGGTAGATGGCGCCCTGATGACCCGGCGCCACCACCGGGGCGAGGTCGGCCACCCCCAGCTCGCGCGCCACCTGCTCGTACAGGTTGTCGATCACCGGCGCGCCGATCACCACCCACGCGGTGTACGTGAAGCCGTTCTTGGTGAGGCTCATCGCCTTACCGCCGGCGCGCGCATTCTTTTCGACCAGCAGCACCCTGAGGCCGCGATGCGCGAGCAGCCCCGCGCAAGCGCTTCCGCCGAAACCGGCGCCCACCACGATCACGTCGTAGGTCTCGTCCGCCATCTCGCCCTCCGCGCTCCGCGACCATGCCCGCGATTGGAGCGCACGCCGACCGCTACCGTGCTTCAGCCTTCGAGCATCGCCTCGACCGCGCCCAGCAAGCGGTCGTGCTTCTCGCTGTCGAGCGCCATCGCCTCCAGCAGTGCCCGTATCACGGTGCCGCCGTTTTCGGGCACGCGCGACTTGAGCGCGTGACAGGCGTCGATGGTCTCGCGTTCGTGGTGGCGCAGCTCGCGGGTCAGCGCGAGCAGCTTCGGACGATCGCTGGTGTGGCTCGGCGCAGCCGACGTCCCCGGCGGCTCCCGCAGCCACCCCGCCATGGTGCGCAACAGCAGATGGTGCAGCTCCTCCTCGGTGAGGATGTGGCTCACGAGGCTGCCGAGCGCATCTTCGCCGATCTGCTCGGAGAGCGCGCGATAGCTGTCGAGGATCCGACCCTCCTCGTCGGCGTGACGTTCGAAGCTCTTCGCGAGCTCCGCTCGCATCTCATCACCGGCCACGGCACCGCCTCCTTCGCTCGCTGCGCGGGCGAGCGCGATCGTTCACGACAAGTAGGTCTTGATGTAGCGATCCATCTCGGCGGTGGGCTTCCACCACTTCTTGACTCCGAGGTCCTCGGCGACGCTGTTGGCACCGAGGTAGCCGGGGCCACCCAGCACCAGCCCACCCGGATACGTCGAGACGCCGCAGACGTAGAGGCCCTCGATCGGCGTACGGGTGGTCGAGCAATGCTCGTTGGGACGGTAGTAGCCCATCTGCAGCGGGCGGTAGTCGCCGTGCTTGATCGAGCCGCGGCGCATTTGGGGGAAGCGGATCTCGATCTCCTCGGGATCCTCCATCGAGCGGCTCACGATGTTCTCGGGGGTGAGGTTCGGTGCCGCCTTGCGCCACTTGGCGAGGATCGCCTCCTGGATTTCCTCGCGGCGTGCCAACCAGCCGCCCTCGAGATCGTAGGGCGCGTGGATCTGGAACATCGATACGAACTTGCCCGGGCGATCGCTGAGCGTCGGATCGAACTGGCTCTCGCACGTCGAATGGCCGCCGAAGGCCGAGAGGTCGAGCTTGCCCTTGGCGACGTTGCCCCAGTGAGCGAGCAACGAGTCCACGCCCTCGATCCCGACCACGGTCGCGAACGCCTGATCGATCCAGGGATCGTCACAGCGGTACTTGGGGCGCTCGTTGGCAGCGATGTGGAGCGTGTTGAAGCTCCACTTGTCCCACGCCCAGCCCTTCACCGAATCCTTGAGCGCGAGATTCAGGTGCGCTTCGCCCACCATGTCGAGGAAGGTGGTCTGTGGATCGAGCGTCGACATCACGACCTTCGCGCGTAGCTCGCGATCCTCGTGGAAGAGGTGCACGCCGACGGCGCGGCCGTTCTCGATCAGGATCTTGTCGACCGTCGCAGCCTCCAGGATGAGGCCGCCGCCCTTCAGCACCTGCCGTCCCAGGGCACTCGCGAACTTGTGCGAGCCGCCGTAGCAGTAGCACTTGTTCATGGCACGATCGATCATGAGCGGCACCATGAAACCGAGGCCGGTCTCGCGCGGATCGAGGCCCCACATGCAGCTCGCGTAGAGCATCAGCGCGCGGACCTTGTCGTGCTCGAAGGTCTCGGTGATGAGCTGGAGCGGGCTCAGCTCGCCGATCTCGAGCATCTCCTGGCCCACCGGCGTGCGCTGCATCGCCATCGTGATCTCGATGGGCGCCATGGGTGGGATGTACGTGGCCGGGGCGATGATCTCGTCCACGATCTTGCGCCACTTGCGAATCACCTTGCCGAAGGTGACCGCATCCTTGAACGAATACTTGGCGATCGAATCCTTGGTGTCGTTCGCCATCTTGGCGAGCAGGATCGAGCTACCGTCCTCGAACACCATGCCGGTCTGACTGTTGGGACGGATCCAGGTGAGCGAGGGACCGTCGAGCTCGAAGTCGCGGATGGCCGGCATGTAGTCGACCATCATGTGGTAGAGGACGTGCGGGTTCGACGAATAACAAGGGTAGAGATTTTCTTCCGTCGCGAGCCCGCCACCCGCCTCGAAGCGCCGCTCCAGCACCGCGACGCTCAGGCCCGCACGCGCCAGGTACGCACCAGCGATGAGCCCGTTGGGGCCTGCACCGATGATGACGACGTCGAACTCGCTCTTCTTCGGAAACTCCTCCTGCATGTGGCCGAAGGGGTCGGCCGGCTCGAACTGAAACTCGGACGTGTATTTGAAGTTGGGCATCGCCTTCCTCGTCCTTTCGTTTCAGCCGCGCTTGGCGGAGATTTTTCCCTGCTGCGGGATGTACCAGGGTGACGCGTACCACCAGTCGCCCGGCTCGGCGATGCCGTCCTCGATGAGGATGTGCATGAGGTTGTAGGGGATCGCCATCAAACACAGCCCACCGGGGTGACCAGACGTCTGGTGGGCGTGGTAGAGCCCTTCGATCGGCGTGCGGTAGCGCGACAGCTCTTTGATCGGACGATTGGTCCAGAGCTGGTCCTCGTCGTGGCGGCTGCCGCACCAGGTGCCACCGATGAGGCCGGTGTTGCGGAACTCGACGTCGCGACCGGTGGCACTCCAGTGGTGGATCAGGTTCGAGTCTTCGAGCCCGTCCACCATCTGGCTGTAGGCCTTGCGCATGTAAGCGTCCATCTCGGCCTTGTAGCGATCGAGCGCGTCCTCGCCTTCCTTGTGAAGATCCGGAGACGTCACGGCAACCTCGAACGCGTTCGACACGTAGCCGCGCTTGTAATTCGCCTGACAGTCGGTCGGATCGAAGGTTTGCGGCGGCGCGTGGAACCACATCACCCGCTCCGCCGGCACCACCGGTTGGCCCTTGTGGCCATCCACGTCGGTGACGTTCTCGTAGTAGATCTCGCGCGAGTCGCACGGATAGACACCGAGCTGCGGCGTGCGTGCCGGCCCCGCGCCGATTCCCTTCGACTCGGCGTGCGACGCGAACTTCTGGTTGAGCTTGAGAGGCGTCTTGGTGTGAAAAACCGAAACGTAGAGCGTCTGGTTCTTGAGACTGATGTCCTTGATCTTCTGAATCAAACTCGGATCGAGGTGCTTCGGACCCACCAGCTTGAGGCACGCTTGATGGACGTCCACCGCCGCGATCACCGCTTTGTTGGCGCGGATGGTTCTGCCGCCCATCGCCGCCGTCTCGCGAAGCCGCACACCCACCGCGCGGCCGTCGTCGATTAGGATCTCGTCGACTGGACAGCAGGTGCGCACCACCGCGCCGTTCGCCACCGCCGCGCGGTGAATCGCGTGGAAGTAACCGTGCAACCCGCCGCGCGGGATGCTGCGATTACCGGTGTTGGGAAGCGTCAGGAGTTGCACCGAGGTCACCGCCGGGATCGCCACTCCCTCCCAATGTCCGGCGGCGCCCGAGGCCCACGCCGCGAACGCCATCGCGGTCTTGAAATGCTCGGTCTCGCAGTGCTCGTCGAGCAGATCCAGCATCGTCATCTCGCGCAGCTCGTGCGTCCAGATGTCCGGCTGGTGTTGTTTGTAGACCTGCATGTACGGGACGTTGTCGTCCGTGACCTCGACCTCGGGCGGATGAGGCGGACACCAGAAGGTCGCGCGCATCAGGTCGCGGGTGAACGGTGGAGTGCCGAGCAGACCGCCGAGCTTGGCCCAGCCGAGCTTGTCCTTGTCGCTGATCGGCCTCCACCCGTCGGTGCAAGCGAAATCCGTGTTCTCGGTGAGCACGTCGTGCGGCGACCAGTTCATCCGGAACCCGTGCTTGTGGAGCTCGAGCTGCTGAAACCCGGGCGCCGGGGACGCGTACATGAGCATCGCGTGCGGGAAGATCCGCACGCCGGGGATCGGCTCCTGGGTCTCGCAGGCGCCGCCGCACTCGGTCCGCTCCTCGAGCACGCACACGCTCAAGCCGCACTTGGCGAGGTACGCGGCAGTC
The DNA here is from genome assembly GCA_964450125.1 of uncultured bacterium. Classification (GTDB taxonomy): domain Bacteria; phylum JADJOY01; class JADJOY01; order JADJOY01; family JADJOY01; genus JADJOY01. Next base: position 5,106 of record CAYVDO010000096.1, on the reverse strand, counting down.
GTCATGCCGTTCGGCCCGGCGCCGATCACCACGATGTCGAAACGTTCGTCCTTGCTCATGAAGCCTCCTGACGAGCCCCACGGCGCGCGCCCTCCGTCGGGCACGCGGCCGCTGTTTCAGACGTAGCCGCCATCGCGCGCCGCCGTGACGTACGCGGGTTCCTGCCACCACTTCGCGATCTGGAAATCCTCGGCGATGGCGTTGGCGCAGTTGTAGCCAGGCCCGAAGATCACCATGCCCCCCGGCGCCACGCTCGCACCGCCAAGGTAGAGCCCCTTCACCGGCGTTCGGTATTGCGAGCAGTCTTGGTTGGGTCGCAGATAGCCCATCTGCAGCGGGTGGTAGGCGCCCTGCTTGTAGCTACCGTGGACCATGTTCGCGAATTTGTTCTGCAGGTCGGCCGGGGTGCTGAGGTAATTCCACAGCACGTTCTCGCCGCGCACGTTCGGTGCGTAACGCCTGAGCACCGCGAGCTGACGCTCGCAGGTTTCCTCGCGGTAAACGCGGTTCAGCCAGCGCTCCGAGCCGCCGCCAGCGAGATCGAACGGCGCCATCTGCGAGATCAGGGCGGACGCACGTCCGGCCGGCGCCTGGAACGGATCGTGGACGCTGGGGAAGCAGCAGTTGAAACCCGCGCCGGCAGGCAGCTCGCCGCGCGCCATCGCGTCCCAGTGCCCCTTGAGATCGGCAAGCGACTCGTAGCCGAGCACGTAGATGAACGCGTCGTCGAGATCCGCATGCGACGCGGCCGCCGCGAACCGTGGACGTTCGGCGAGAGCCAAGTGCTGAACCGCGAGGCTCCACTTCTCCCATTGCCAGATCCGGATCATCTCGACGAAATCTTTTTCGAGCTTGTCCTCACCGACGTACTTCAGAAACGTTTGATGGGTGTCGATGGTGCTGACCACCGCCTTGCTGGCCAGGTAGCGCGTCCCGTCCTCGAGCTCCACCCCCTTGGCGACGTTGTTCTCGACGATGATCCGGGCGATGCGCGCGTTGGTACGAATCTGCCCCTTCTGCTCGAAGATCGACTTGAGCAGCGCTCCCGACACTCGGTGCGAGCCACCCGCCGTCATGCGGTAATTCGCCATCCGGTTGAGGTAGATCGGCACCATGTAGCTGACGCCCGATTGCGAGTAATCGAGCCCCCAGTGGCACGCCATGTAGAGCATGAGCGTGCGCACGTGCTCGTTCTCGAAGCGCTCGCACACGATCTCCTCGGGCGTCTTCTCCGTGTATTCCGAGAGCGCCCGCCCGAGCTCCGTCATCTCCGCCCGTGCCGCCATCAGTGGAGCAGCCTCCATCGGCACGTAGGTCTGCGGGCCGAGGATGTGCTTCATCAGCTCGTCGAAGTGGCGCTGCATGTCGCGGTAGCTCGCGGCATCCTTGGCAGAGAACTTCGCGATCGATGCGCAGGTGCGCTCGACGTCGTGATAGACGCAGAGGGCGCGGCCGTCCGCGAGCGGCATCGCCACCTGCAATTCCGGCAGGATGTGCTTCACGCCGTAGCGCTCTTCGAACTGGAAGTCCGAGTACACCGGCGCGTAATCCACCATCATCATGTAGACGGCGTGGGTGTTGTGATAGAAATCGGGCAGCGTCACCTGTTCGGTGCAAAGCCCTCCACCCGCCTCGAAGCGTTTCTCCAGCAGCAAGACCTTCTGCCCGGCCTTGCTCAAGTACGCGGCGGCCGCGAGCCCGTTGGGACCGCTGCCGATCACGATCACGTCGTATGCCTGCGCCATGATTCGCCTCGTGCCTCAGGAATGCGGCCCCGCAACGACGGCTCCCGGGCGGCGTGCGCTCCGCGCTCCGCCGACGCCGGCCCTCACGTCGATCTCGGGCGGACGTTCGCCTGCACGCGTCGCTTCACCTGCCTCACCTGCTCGACCAGCGAGTGCGGCTCTTCTTTGCCCGGCTCCAGCCACGGCTTCGGAAGCTTCAGATCATCGGCGATGATGCGGTAGCAGTTGTAGGCTTCCGTCGATCCGGCGTTGGATCCGACGTGCCACGCACCACCCGTGGCGTAGAGGGCCGTGATCGGCGTGCGGTGGTTCGCCAGCTCCGGGGTCGGCCGGTTTTCCTCGGTTTGGAACGGCGACCGGTCGACACCCGCCATCGTGCCGTTCGGCCCCAAGTTCTTCATTCGCCGGTGGTCGAACGAGCAATTCGTGTCGACGCCGATGACGTTGTCCCACGTCATGTTGGGCGCGTAGTCCTGCCAGATCTGAATCAGCTCGTCGGCGTATCGCTTCTTGATCTCGAGCCACTGCTTTTCGCTGAACGCCGTCGCGGGGGGACCGAGCTGCTCGTTCTGGACGACGTGCTTACCCGGCGGCGCGAAACTCGGATCGACCAGACTGTGGCAGCCGACCGTCGGCGCGTAATCCTCGAGGGGCGGGAACCGCTGCAGCTTCTGGTACAGGCATTCGCGAGCGAGGTGGATGGGATCCGGGTCCGGCTGGAGCCCGAGCCATTGGCACTCGTGAATGTCGGGATTGAACGCTTCGGCCGCGTACTTCGGCGCCTCGTGGACGGCGAAGCTGTACCACATGAGGCAACCGAAGGTGTCCTGCAGGCATTCGACGCGCTTTCGCAGCAACCCGTCGATGTGTTCCGGGCCGATCAGATCGAAGATGAGCTGATGCGGCGAGAGCGTGCTCACCACGAGCTTCCGCGCAGCGATTTCCGTTCCGTCGGCGAGGCGGATGCCGGTGGCGCGCCCGTTTTCGATGATCGCCTTGGTCACGTTGACGTTCGTGAAGAACTTGCAGCCGTTTTGAATCAGGATCTGGTGCGCGGCGTGTGCGATCTGGTGCGTGCCGCCACGGTTGAAGCCGATCACGGGCAGGGTCGCCGCCATGCCCATGGTGGTCATGCCGGTCCCCGACTCGTTGATGTCGACCACCGACGAGATCGCGAATCGCAAGATGCAAGACTGGAGCTCGGGCGACTCGAACCATTCCTGAGTGGCGCGCAGCCCGCTCGCCTTCATGGTGAGCGAGTCGGGCGTGAAGCCGCTTTCCAGCAGCTTCGGGAACAACATCGCTTGACGCTCCATGACGTCGCCGGAGATGCGCTCGTCGGCGGGCTTGAAGAGCGCATCCATGAGCACGTTCTGGAACTCGTCGGATTCGGCGAGACCCCAGAGCCGGCGCCAGGTGTCCGCGTCCTTCTCGGAGAAGCGAGCGATCTCGCGGATCGTGCGCTCCTGGTTGGGGTCGTGCTTGGCGCTGTAGATCGCGATGCAGTTCTGCTTGTCCTTGAACACGAAGCCGTCGGCACAGGTGTGCTGTTCCCACTGGCAGCCGTAGTCCCAGAACTCCGGAAAATCACGCCACACGGGCGCGTAGTACCAGGGCAGGATGATGTTGGCGTGGGTGTTCCCGCGAAACCCTGGCGCCGACATCTCCTCGGTGGCCAAGCAGCCCCCGATCTCGTGCCGGCGCTCGAAGATGCCGACGCTCATCCCCGCGTACTTGGTCAAATACAGCGCCAGCAGCAACGATTTGTTGCCACCGCCCACGATCACCGCGTCGAACGTCGCGTCGGCCATCCGCCGCTCCTTGCGCTCCCCGCGCGCCACCTGCGCCGCGGGGACACGAAACCTTTCAAAAGTCTCCAGGGTGAACCGCAGGACGGAACCACGATCGAACCTTGAAGACGAAAGAGACCACGGACATCGTGAGCATCGCTTTCAGGATGATGAGGATGTCCTGACGGCTCACGGCCCCGCGGATCTTCCAGCGCACCGGCTGGGTCGTCTGCATTTCCATGATCAGGTAGTCGCCTTGCGCCTTCAGCGACACCATCTCCGCCACCAACTCCGCCTTTCCGAGCCCCGTCGATCTCATCAGCATCGTCGCTTCACCTCGTTCGTCCGCCGTGCGAATGCGAGCGCGGCGCGGTAAGCCGTCAAACCGAGGCCTCGAAGAACTTTTCCAGGATCCGGTTCATCGTCTCGGCCGTGAGCGTGCGCGCCTTCTTCAGCGCGGGGTTCTGGTTGAGCACGATGAGGTTGTCGAGCTCCTCGTCCGTGAACGTTTCGGCGTGTACCCATTCCGTGATTCCGATGGCCTCGGCGAAATGGTCGTGGTACTCGCTCTTCGCCTGCTCGAGCTCGCGCGCGAACTCGTTCTTCCCTTCGCTCTTCGCCTTGGCGATGAAATACGTGAGCGCGAACTCGACGATGCTCTTGTAGTGCGCGTGCGAGTCGGACTCGCGCAGGTACTCTCGGGCTTTCTCTATCGATGCCATGCGTGACTCCTGGCGATGATCGGAGCGTCGTGATCGCCGATCCCGGCTCGCGAGTGCTGGCGCAGCACGAAGCGCGAAGCCGTGCTGCGACGACGCAGCGAGCGCGTGGCGCCGCGGCGGAAATCGCGATTCGTTGAGGTTCGGCGTCGAGTCACGAGCGTGTTTCGATTGCCGTCGGTGCGAAGTAGAACATGTTCTACTCGACGGTATTTCACGACCGCAAGGGAGTTGCGTGACCTGCGTTACTCAACGATGAAATATTTTTTCGGCGCGCGCGTGACCGCCGAGAGCTCACGAAGAAAATTTTCGATCGATCGTCGAGATGGGTGACGATCGTCACATTTTCGGGCTCGACGTCGTTTCATGATCGGAGTAGAACACGTTCTAGTCGCCGATCTTCGTGCCGCCCGCATCCTCGGCGGCGAGTGATGCACGGCGTGAGCGGAGCGAGCGCCTCATGGACTTCGAGCTCAGCCCCGAGCAGTACCTGCTGCGACGCGAGATCCGCCAGTACTACCGCGACCTCTTCACGCCCGAGCTTCGCGCCGCGCTCGACGCGGAGTGGCACGAGGTCGGCGGGCCGGTGTTTCGCGAAGTGGTCGGCCGCATGGGCGCCGACGGTTGGCTCGGCATCGGCTGGCCGCGCGAGTACGGCGGCCAGGGGCGCACCGCCATCGAGCAGTTCATCTTCTGGGACGAGACCTATCGAGCACGCGCGCCGCTACCCGTGATCTCGGTGAACACCATCGGTCCCACGCTGATGCGCTACGGCACCGAGGAGCAGAAGGCGCGACTGCTGCCGGGAATCCTTCGTGGCGAGCTCTTCTTCGCGATCGGCTACACGGAGCC
>CAYVDO010000095.1:17935-21878 GCA_964450125.1 uncultured bacterium | reverse complement strand
GCTTTTCAAGCCCCCCGCCCCGAGTCGGCTCGCGATGCTCGCCGACGCGCCGCCGGCGCGCACCATTCCAGCCGTCGGCATGTCTCGGGGTCGCTCGATGCGCTCAGTTCAGGACTCGCGCGGGCGCGCCAGGACACGAACTACGCGTCAATCGAGCGCGTAGAGCCGGCGAGCGTTCTCGATCAGGAGCTTGCGCTTCTGGCCAGCGGTGAGCGAGCGATCGGCGAGCGTCGCCTTCACGGCGCCGGGACAGAGGGCGTCGGGATGCGGGTAGTCCGAGGCCCACACCACGTTGTCCTCGCCCACGTGCGCGAGCGTCGCCGCCACCACATGATCCTCGGGATCGGTCGAAACGAAGCACTGACCCCGGAAGACCTCGCTCGGCCGCGTACGAAGCTCCGGGAGCGTGTAACCCCACGCCTCGAAATGCTCGTCCATCCGGGCCAACCAGTAGACGGTCCACGCCGAGCCACTTTCCAGGAACACCACCCGCAACCGCGGATGGCGCTCGAGGACGCCGCCGCCGATCAGGCTCAAGCAAGCGAGCATTTGCTCGAACGGATGAGAGAGCATGTGCAGGAAGAAAAACGGCTGCTCGCCGAAGCGGTCTTCGGCGACCGTGGGGCAGGTGCGCGTGGTTCCCTCGTGGATCGCAATCGGCACGCCGAGCTCGGCGGCGCGTCGCCAGATCGGCTCGTAGGCCGGATCGTGCAGCAGCCGTCCGCCCACCGGATTGGGGCGGATGTACGCGGTCTTCATGCCCAGCGAATCGACGGCACGCGTCAGCTCGTCGACCGCCGCCTGTGGATCCTGAAGGGCGATCGCCGCGGCGCCGTAGAGCCTCCCCCGGCCCGCCGTGCAGTGCTCCGCGAGCCAATCGTTGTAGACGCGACAGCAAGCGCCCGCGAGCAGCGGATCCTCGATCGCCGCGAACACCAGGCCCACACCCGGATAGAGAATCGCCTGGGCGATTCCCTCCGCGTCCATGTCGGCGAGGAGCGCGTGCGCATCCCGGAGCCCGGCGCGAGGCACGTAGGGCACGCGCGTGCCGTCCGGCCCCGGCGCCATCCAGCGCGGCAGCGCAGGTGTGAGCTTCCCGTCGATTCGCCAGCGCAAGCGACCGCCCGCCTCGAGCACTGCCCGCGGCGCACGCTCCGCCAGTTCCTTCGGCAGATGCCGCGACCACAGATCCTGCGGCTCGCCGATGTGGGCGTCGCTGTCGATGACGTGGCCGAGTAGCGCCGCGTCGTCGCCGTCGAGCGCTTCGGTCACGCGCGGCCCCGCGGATCCCAGGTCACGTCGAGGTGCGCCGGACCGCGAAAGGCCAGCCCTACGACTGCGCCGCGTTGCTCGGGGCTGAGCGAGAGCTTCGGCAGACGGCCGAGGATCGCTTCCAGGCCGATGCGCGCCTCGACCAGCGCCAGCCGTGATCCCGCGCAGTAGTGCCGTCCTTGACCGAATGCGAGGTGCGGGTTCGTCTCGCGATCCCGATCCAAAAGCCACTCGTCCGGTTGCGGATGGACGCTCTCGTCACGATTGGCCGAGCCCAGCGCCAGAAGCACCCGCTCGCCTTCGGCGAGGGTCACGTCGCCGATCCTGGCCGGGCGCGTCGTCTCGCGAAACAGAATGCCGATCGGCCCCTCCCAGCGCAGCGTCTCGTCGATCACCGCACCGATGCGGCCGGGATCGGCGAGCACGGCTTTCATCGCTTCGGGATGCGTGAGCAGCGCGTAGAGCGCGCTGCCGAGCAAGTGGTAGGTGGTCTCGGCGCCACCGATCACCAACAAGCGAAGGAAGCTCGTGACCTCGTCGTCGCTCAAGCGCTGGCCTTCCACCTCGGCTTGCACGAGCTGGCTGATCATGTCGGCCCGCGGCTCGCGTCGCCGTTCGGCGAGGATCGGCGCGAAGTAGTCGGCGAGCGCCTGCGAAGCCTGAAAGCCCTTCAGGGGATCCGCTCCCACACGCGTGAGGTCGATCGCCCAGCGGTGCACCGTGTCCACCTCGTCGGTGGGAATGCCGAGAACGTGCGTGAAGACGCGCAGCGGATACGTGAACGTGAACTCCTCGACCAAGTCGCCTTCGCCGCGCGCCACGAAGGCGTCGATCCGCTCGTCGGCGATGGCCCGCACGCGATCCAGGAACTCGCCTTTGAGTGCCCGCGGCAGGAGCGACGGCATGATCAGCGCGCGGTGGCGCGCGTGCTCGGCACCATCCATTTCCGTGATGGTGCGCCCCAGCACCAGCCCAATGCCCTTGGCGGTGGCGCGGTTCGAGAACGTGTCGTCGTCGAGGAGTGTCGCCAGCACGTCGGCGTGGCGCGTGACGAGATAGCCCGGGTAGCCGGTCCCCTCGACCGGCATCACGGGCGCCTCGCGACGAAGGCGCGCGTAAACCGCGTACGGATCGACGACCGGGCTCGTCTCCCGGCCACCGAAGAGATCACGGAGATCGCGTGCAGCAGGCAGCGTCACGAAAGTCCGTCCGTCGATCGAATGACGCGAGCCAACCAGGCCTGAAGTAAGCGCGACGCGCTCACCTCAGGCCTAGCTGATGTTTCCTCGGGGGGCTGTTCCAGACCCCCGCCCCACGAAAAGCGCGGTGCTCAAAGGGCCCCACCCCGAAGTCGCCTCGCTGCGCTCGCGGCGCGCTCCTGGCGCGTGCCGCTCGTGACCCCTGCAGAATGGGCTCATTTCTCGAAGCGCTCGTTTCAGGGCTAGCAGCTGCAATGCTCCCGCGTTTTTGACGGTTCGTCAATTGCCGCGCGCGCGCTCAGTCGTGGACGATCACGCGGGCGCGATCCACGGCATCCGTGAGTGCCGTCAGAATGCGCCGTGCCACCACCTCCGGCTGCGCCGCCGGCTGGGCGTCGAGCCCCCTCGCCTTCCAGCGCGGCCAGAACTCCGTGACCAGCTTGCGGCTCCAGCGCGCGGCGATGTCGGTCGCGGTCGGGCCGACCACGACCGTCGCCCAGCGCACCTCGGGGTGCTCGCGACGCAACCCGAGCACGAGTTGTTCGAGCGCTGCCTTGGTCGCGGCGTAGATCGCCAACCCTTCGCGCGGATCGCCCACCGAATCCGACGAGAGAAAGAACGCACGTCCCGCGGTCTGTCGCAGCGCCGGAAGCGCCGCACGAGCCACCCGCGCGGCGCCCAGCACGTTGGTCTCGAGCGCCTCACGCCACACTTCGTCCTCGGCACGTGCAAGTGCTGCCAGGGGCGCAACCCCCGTCGCGAAAACGAGCGCATCCAGCCCGCCCAACGCCGCGACCGCGCTCGCCATCGCTCGTTCCACCGCCGCCGCGTCGCGGACGTCCATCGCGCGCGTGACCGGCCCCTCCGTTCGCCGCGCCAGCGCCTCCACCCTCGCGCCTTCGGCGGCGCCGAGCTCCGCGATGGCGCGGCCGATTCCCGTGGAGGCGCCCACCACCATCAGGCGCAGCCCGAGGAGCCCGCTCAATCGAGCCACTCCTTCAACCACGTGCGCGCCGACACCGTCTCCGTATCCCGCCCCGAGCGCAGCACACAGCCCGGACGCGCACGGGTGAGCACGCCACGGCGCATCACCTCGACGCCGTTCACCAGCACGTGTTCGACACCCCGTGCCTCCGAAACGATCCGCGGTGCACCGCCCGGAAGATCCGCCACGGTGCGCTCGTCGCCTGCGCTCACGCGCGACGCGTCGAAAGCCACCACATCGGCATGAAACCCGGGCTCGATGCGACCACGCTGGCGTAGCCCGTAGAGGCGTGCCGGAACGTCGCTCAGCTCGTGGATCGCACGCTCCAAACTGAGCAAGCGACGATCGCGCACGGCATCCCCGAGGAGCCGCGTCGGGTAGCTGGCGGCACACAGCACGTCGAGATGCGCTCCCGCGTCCGACCCGCCGAGCACCGTGCGCGGATCGAGCGCCACCAACGCGCCTTGCAGCTGCCGACTACGCCCGC
>CAYVDO010000095.1:0-17925 GCA_964450125.1 uncultured bacterium | reverse complement strand
CCGCTCACTCCTGAGCGCTGCATCGTCCGGCGCCGCCGGCGGCGCGAGGCCGGTGCGAAGCCCGTCGGCGATCACCACGTCGAGCAACGCATCGAACGCCGCGCAGCCGCGCTCCCGTGCGACGTCGCCCACCGTACGCCCCGCCAATCCCGCGTTGACCTCGGCAAACGTCTCCAGGATCTCGAGCCTTTCCCAGCGAGCGAGGTTCCTGAGCACACCGGCCGCTTCCGAGGCTGCGCCGGACGCGAGACGCTCCCGCACTTCCGGTCTGGCGAGCAGTTGCATTCGCTCAGCGACGGGACGGCCGAGCACCTCGTTCCAAGCCGGCAGGCCATCGAGCACCGCGCCGGAGAGAAACGAGAGTCGCACCCGCGGTGCAAACGGCAGTGTCAGCGCCACGATCGCGGCGCCGCGCGCAGCGGCACGCGTCGCTGCATCGAGCTGCCCACGATGGAGCTCCGGGCGACGCGGATCGACGCTCAGCAGGTTCCAGTTGAGCGGCCGATCGGCTGCCGCCGAGAGCGCGCCCAGGAGGTCGAGCTCGTCGTCATCGAAGCCGCGCAAGCACCCAGGCACGATGCCCTCGAGCGTCGTCCCAGGATGCCGGCCCGTCTCCGTGGCGAGCGCTTCGAGCTCGGCGCGGGTGGCGCATCGCGAAGGCACCGGCCGACCCTCGGCGTCGTGATGGGTCGGCGCGAGCGAAGTCGAGAAACCGAGCGCGCCCTCTGCGAGCGCGTCTCGAAGCGCCGCGCACACGCGCTCGATTTCCCCCGCATCGCGGGCCGGCTCGTGGGCCCGATCGCCGAGCACCGCGCGCCGGAGCGTCGAGTGCCCGCACAAGAATCCGGCGTTCACCGCCAGCTTCCCATCCATCCGGCCGAGGAAGCTCGCGAACGACGTCCATCCCCAATCGAGCGTCGCTTCCAGCGCCGCCAGCGGTATGCCTTCGACGCGGGCCAGAAGGCGTGTGAGATAGCGTGTGTCGGCGCTCGACGCCGGCGCGAGGCCGAAGCCGCAATTGCCACCCACGACCGTCGTCACTCCGTGGGCGAGCGAGGGGCTCGCTGTCGGATCCCAGCCGAGTTGCGCGTCGTAGTGGGTGTGCAGATCGACGAAACCCGGCGCGACCACGAGTCCCCTGGCGTCGATCTCGCGCCGGGCGCGGACGTCGCGAGTACCCACGGCGAGGATGCGACCGCCGTCGATGGCGACGTCCGCCACGCGCGGCTCGTCGCCGCGCCCGTCCGCGACGAGGCCTCCGCGCAAGATGCAATCGATCACGACGGGTTCCGAGAGTGACGAGCGCCGCCATCTTCTCGATATCGCAGGCATCCAGCAACGCTCGTGTCGCGGGCAAACGTACCCGCGGAGACCCCAGGGCGGCCGGCGGCCGCCCTGGGCGAATCGTGCCTGAACGCTGACACAACGCTGACAAACGAGCGCAATCGTGATGTCGTAGGGCTTCCACGTCGTTCCCGAGGTGGTGACATGACGGTCCATCCGATCCGGCCCGAGCCTCCCGTCCACCGTCCTGCCCATGGCCCGATCGCGCGTACGGTCGGGAGGCTCTGGCTCAGGGCGTTCGGTTTCCGCGTCGCCGGAAGGCGGCCACCCGTCGAGAAGTACGTGCTCATCTGCGCGCCCCACACCTCGAACTGGGACGCGTTCTTCATGCTGGCCATGTCGTTCGTGCTGGACATGAAGCTGAGCTGGATGGTGAAGGACAACATCGTCAAGGGTGCATTCGGCTGGTTCTTGAAGAAGCTCGGCGCGCTACCGATCAATCGACGTTCGCCGCAGAACATGGTCGACCAGATGGCCAGCGCCTTCGCCCAGACCGACGAGCTGGTGCTGGCGGTGCCGCCCGAGGGCACGCGCAAGCGCACCGACTACTGGAAGAGCGGCTTCTACTACATCGCGCTCAAAGCCGGCGTGCCGATCGTGCCGTCGGTGCTCGACTACGGCCGCAAGGTCGGCACGGTGCTGCCGCCGCTCATGCCGACGGGCGACATCGAAGCGGATATGCGGCAACTGGCCGAGATCTACCAGGCGAACATGGGGAAGTTCCCGGCCAAGTTCGGGCCGGTCGCGGTGCGGCCTGCGGCCGACGAAGACCTTCGCGCGGCTGCCGGCTGAGCGCGCCCCCGCACGCTCGCCGATCGAAATCCGTTCACGCCAGGTCGAAGAGCAACAGCTCCGCATCGGCGTGCGCCTCGAGCTCGAGCTCGCGCACGTCGCTCACGGCCACACCGTCCCCCGCGGCCAGTCGTTCGCCGCTCACCGCCACGCTGCCACGCGCCACCTGCACCCACGCATGCCGCCCGGGTGAGAGCGTTTGGCTCACGCGCGTGCCTGCCGCGAGCAAACCCGCATAGAGCCGCACGTCTTGGTGGATCGTGATGGCGCCATCGGTGCCATGCCGATCCCCGACCAAGCGCAGCCGTCCGTCACGCTCCGCGCGCGAGAAGTTCTTCTGCTCGTAGCCGGGCGTGATCCCCGGGCGCTCGGGCAGAATCCAGATCTGTAGAAAGTGCACGGGCTCGCTCTGCGAGGGATTGAACTCGCTGTGCAGCACCCCGGTTCCGGCGGTCATTCGCTGCACGTCGCCGGGCACCAACACCGAGCCGTTGCCCATGCTGTCCTTGTGCTCGAGCTGGCCGTCGAGCACGTAGGACACGATCTCCATGTCGCGGTGTCCGTGGGTACCGAAGCCCTTGCTCGGACTCACCACGTCCTGATTGATGACCCGCAGCGCTCGGAAACCCATGTGCCGCGGGTCGTGGTACTCGCCGAACGAAAAAGTATGACGGCTCGCGAGCCAGCCGAAGTCGGCTCGTCCGCGTTCATCGGACGCTCTGCGCGTGATCATGACGACTCCCAACCCTCGCCGCGGCGCGACGTGCGTCGCGGGCAGGCAAGGTAGGGCCGCGAAGCGGGAAGTCAAACCGTGCGCGCCCGGCGATCGCTTCGCGCGACGGTCCACCGGTCGACGATGCGCTCGACGGACGATTCGACCACCATCGACGCACCCACGACTGCCGCCACCACGAGGCTTGCGCCCGCGACGTAGTGACTCGTGGCCCAGGCGTGCATCTTGCCCCCGGCGAACATCGCGAACGGCAGATGCAGCAGATAGATCCCGTAGGAGTAGGCGCCAGGAGTGAGAAGCCCCGCACGATCCAGCGCCACCGTTCGAGCGCCCGCGCGAGATTCGCCAGCACCGCGATCGACTCGTCGTCCGACTCGCAGAAATGCACCAGCGTCGAGGCAGCGGCGAAGCGGACGCGCGGCTCGGGATCCGCGTGAGCTCGGTCGAAGAGCTCAACCAGCAACGAGGGGTCGTGGGTCGGCCACGCCCACGCGTCCCGCGAGGGCCCCTCTTCGCGAATCTCCGAACGCGGATTGCGAAGTAACGCGCGAAGCTCGGGTGCGCTGGCCTCGGGGTCGATCCGCGCCACCACCGCGAGCGAATCTGCGGCGCGCGCGTGAATCTCCTCGGATTGCTCTGCAAAGCGCTCGCGCAGCACCCGCAACCCGAGCGCCACGTCCCCTCCCGCGCGCACGAACCCGCCGACCGCGAGCGCGCGCAGCGGAAGATCGCCGCCGTCCAGCGCCGCGCGCAGAGCCGCGAAGAGCTGCGAGTCTGCCCAGGCCACACCGAGGAGCCCGCTCCGGATCCCCTCGCGAGCGAGGCGGTCCGGGTTAGTGAGGCCGGCGACGAACGCGGGCAAGTCCTCGGCCCGTGCGCCATCGGCCCGCAAGGACGTGAAAGTTGCGGCCTCGCGCACCCGGGGGTCCGCATCGCCGAAGCGCCGCGCCACCGCCGCCGTCGCCGGATGACCGGCCAGCCCGAGCTTCTCCACGGCGCCAAAACCCACCAGAACGCGATCGCGCTCGCCGGAGTCGATGTCGCGCACCGCGCTGGCGAGGATGGATGCGGTATCGGGAGGCAGCGGAGCGAAACCGGCACCCTCGGCGAGCGCGGGCACCACCGACGTCGGCACGAGCGCCAGCACCGCCGTCCAACGCGCGCTCCTCGTGGGCCCCCCGAGCGACGCTGCGAATCCGAGATCACGCGCGTCGCCAACCCCACCCACGCACTCGGACACACTCGCGCTGACGACGCAGCGAGTGCCCTGCCGTCCCGTTCGGACGACCGTGGCGGTCGCGATCTCAATCGCGATTGAGGCGGTGGTAAAGCGGCCGGGTGCGACCGTAGAAGCGCACGAAGACGTCGTAGAGCTCGTCGTACAGCCTGCGATTCGCGCCGTTCGGACGAAACACCGCCTCCACGGGCACGAGCTCCGAGATGTCTTCGAAGCGGATCCAGCCCAATCCGATGGCGGCGAGAAAGGCCGCGCCGCGCGCGTTCGCCTGCCGCGGATCGCGTACCACGTGGATCTCGCGATCGAGCACGTCCGCGAAGATCTGGCACCAGAGCGGCGACATCGCGCCGCCGCCGATCAGTCGCAACGGCTCGAGCGGGCGTCCCACGAACTTCTCGACGTAGGTCAGGCTCCACCGGGTGTTGAACGCCACCCCCTCCAACACCGCCCGCACCATATCTTCCAGTGTGGTGGTGGTCGACAGGTTGTGGAAGCCGCCACGGACGTGGATGTCGTCCACCGGTGTGCGCTCGCCGTTGAGCCAAGGCGTGAAGATCACCTTGTGACTGCCAGCGGGCACCGTGCTCGCGATCTCGTTGACGAGTGCGTACGGATCGTCCGGTACCGGGATGCCGGTGAGCGCGTGCCGGCGGAACAGGATGTTCTCGGCGAGGAACGCGAGCGCGCCACCGGCGAGATCCTGCTCGTCGAGGCATTGGTATTTGCCGGGGATGGCCGCGGGAAACGACGCGATCGAGTGGATCACGTCGGTCTTCTGGAACGGCACCAGGCACTCGATCCACGACGAGGTACCGATGTAGAGATGCCCCTCGAAGTCGCGCACCGCACCCGACCCGATGAGCGCGCATTGGTGGTCGGCCGAGCCGCTCACCACCGGTGTGGAGCGCGGCAATCCGATCGCGTCGGCGACCTCGGGAAGGACGAGCCCCACGACCTGCGTCGCGGGAATCAGCGGCGGCAGCTTGTCGCGATCGATGCCCAGTTGGCCGACGAGCTGATCGTCGTAGGCGATCTTCGCGGGGTCGCGGGCATCGGTCACCCAGAAGAGGTGCATCGCATCCGGCGACGACGCGAGCACACCCGTGAGCTGCGCGTTGAGGTAATCCTTGCTGGGCAGAAAGTAGCGGGTCTTGGCGTAGATCTCCGGGTAGTCGTTCTTGACCAAGAGCGCGTGTGCGGCGTCGTCCTTGCCGGAAAGTGCAGGCGCGCCCGCCGTCTTGCGAATCCAGCGGATGGCCCGCGGGATGTTGTAGCCGAGGACGCTCGGAAACCCGCCGACCACGCGCTTCACGTGGCGGGCGCCGCGCGAATCCATCCAGGTGAGCGCCGGCATGAGGTGGCGGCCGTCGGCATCGACGGCGACGGTGCTCGAGAACGTGCTCGACACGCACACCGCTCCGACACGGTCGGGAGTGGCGACGCGGCGTGCGATCAGGCGGCGCGAGGCCGCGAGCAGCGCCCGCCACCAATCGTCCGGGTCTTGCTCCGCGCCGCCGCCGTCGAGAAAACGAATGGGCGTCGGCTCGTAGTCCGAATCGAGAATCTCGCCCCGCGCCGAGACCAGCGCCGCCTTGATGCCCGAGGTGCCGTGATCGATCGCCAGAACGCAGCGCTCGTCGCGCGGCGCTGGTGCGGCCGGGGTGGATGTCCTGTCGTCGGCGCTCAAACCGATCCCGGGGCTGCGCCTGGGGGCGCGCTCAGAGCTCCATCTTCGAGACCGAGCCGTCGGCCTGGATGGTCTCGAACACGATCGACGCCTCGCGCTTTTCGGCCTTGCCGCCAGCGCGCGCCATCATCACGGGCATCGCCACCGCCAGGAAATCGTTGGGGTCGATGCAGCCCTCGGGCGGCATCACGCCCTTGGTGGGAATCTTGCCGTCCGCGAGCAGCATCACGCCGATGGCCGCCGGCACCCCCGTACCCTCGCCCAAGGCACTCGAGCCCGAGAACATGTGGACGCGGACCTCCAGTGGCTGGCCGGCCTTCCGCCCCTTCACGACGACGGTCATGCAGCCGCGCTGGGAGCCGAATTGGGTCTCGCGCAGGATGCGCTCGCGCTCACGGATGAGATAGGCCACGGCGAAATCGTAGGGAACGACTGGCTTCCCACCGACGTCGACCGGCTCGCGGCTCGAAAGGCCGAGCCGGCACATCTCGCCCGTCAGGTTGTAGTACTCGATCGGAATCACGGACCCCTTGTTGGTGACCCGCCTGAGCTTCAGGAATCGCGGCAGCGTCACCTGCTCGGGGTGCGGATACGGAAAGACCGGCACCTCACCGAGGTTCGGAAAATCGAAGTCCTCGCGCAGCGCGATACCGTCGGGCTCGAAATACTTCACGTAGGTGAGCTTGCCGTCGAGAAACATCGGAATGTCGATGCTCATGCAATGAAAGCGATGGCCGATCACTCCCGGCCCCTCGATCGGCTCGCCGCCGTGGCAGTGATAGATGTCGACGGAGTCGGTCTCGTCGAGCTGGTTGTCGGCGATGTACTTGGCGAGGAGGTTGGTGGCCCCCGGCGAGGCGCCCATGCCGATCACCGCAGTGATGCCCACGCGCTTGGCCTCGTGGTCGAGCTTCAGGATGTCGAGCGTCACGTCCACGTCGTCGCAGATGTCGACGTAGGGCTTCTTCGCCGCCAGCACCGCCGCCAGCACGGTCTTCACCGTCTTGTAGAACGGGCCGACGCAGTTGAGCACGAAGTCGGCGTCCGCGATCAGCTTTGCCACGCTCGTCTGATCCCCGGCGTCCACCGTCGCGAAGCTCACCTTGCCGTTGCCGACCTGCGCCTGGATCTCTCGTGCGCGCGGCTCGTTCACGTCGCCAATCACCACCTGGGTGAACGCGTCCTGCATCGCCAGCGTCTTCACCGCGACGCTTCCCACTGCGCCGCATCCACCCAACACCACGACCTTGCTCATGGCCTTCCCCCTCGAAATCGGCGGACCCGTGCGATTCCGCTATCCCTCACGATTGCGCGCCGAATCCGCCTTCGGCGCGAGTCTCGGCTCCAGGCCACCTCGCGACCGCCAGAACCTACACGGGACCACACGCCCGCGTCCTGCTTGCGGCGAGGGTTCGATCAATCGTTCGAGCTTGCCTCGGTCAGAGCCCGGTTCAGCAGGTCAGCCACGCCGAGGCGCTCGGCCCACCGCTGCAAGTACGCGTGGTCGAGAGCATCGCATTGAACGGTCAACACCCCGATCGTGTCAGCCCACTGGCGCTCGGATACCTCCCCGCCAGCGCGGTACCACTCGAGCTTCCGTAGCACCACGTCCTCGGGCGACCGGAACGAGAACGAGCGAGCACCCGGTTCGTCCGACAGCGCACGCTCGACGTGACGCTCGAACGACACTCGATCGAACTCTCCATCCCGGACGAGAAAGACGTCCACCTTCATCATCGTGCCCAGGTGGATCAGATTGAAGGAGCCGCCTCGGGCGATGGCGGCACGAACGGCGGTGACGTCGACGTAGTACGCGTCTTCCAATGCAGCCACGAACGCTCGGACCTGCGCAGGCCCGAGGTTGCAGACCAGATCGACGTCCAGCGTGGATCGCGGCACCCCCAAGGTTGCGCTCGCGACCGAGCCGCCGATGCGGTACGTCACGTCCAGCCGCTCCAGGGCATCGACGACGGGGACCAGCGCCGCTTCGAGGTCGCTCGACGAGCTCACTTCACGCGCTCGAGCCGGCGGCGCACCCCCTCCGCGAGCACCTTGCCATACTGAAGCTCCACCCAGCGCAGCAACACCTCCTGCTCGGACGCGCCCGGCATGGCGTCCCGCAAAGCGCGGCGCGACGCATCGACGACGGTCGACGTCAGCGAACGAAGCAACGCGAAGCGACGAGCGTCGCCGGCGCGTCGAAGCAGCTCGATCCGCATCCGCTCGGCTTCCGCGGACGTGTCGCTCGGTCGGGCGCGGTGCACGCTCGAATCGTAACCCCCGCGCGCGCCGATGGCGCGCGAAACGGTTCACGGGATGATTCGCGGGATGCTCCGGCCAGTCGGGCTCGAATGGCGGCACCGCGCCGTCGAGAACCACGCGCACTCCATCCACGGCGTCGCCGTCGCGGCTCTCGACCCATTGGCTGCCGTAGGACTCTCCGTCCCGCGCCCGCACGTGCTAGCGCCCGTCCGTGAGACCCGTGAGCTCGAAGTCGCCGGTGCGTCGAGTCACCGATATCTGGTCGCCCAGCGGTATCGTTCCCATGAACTCCACCGACGCGAGCACGTTCCACCCCACCTTCACGCCGAGTGGCACCGCAGCCACACCTGGTGCGGACACTCGCCCCCGAATCGTCGCGCCCCCTCGGGATGACGCCTCCGGATGCGCATCCGGCTGGGCGACGACGTAACCCGCCGCGTCGCGCACGATGGCCAGCGTCGAGGCCGCGACTTGCTCGGCAGAATCGGGGTTCTCCGAGCGCGCCTCCCCGACCCCAACCCGCGGCGCCGACACAGCGGGAGCGCCGGTCACCACACGGCTGCTGCGGGACGCCGACCACACCCCAGCGGCAATCGCCACGGGAAACGCGGTGCTCGCGATGGCGTTGCGGCGACCCATGCCATGATTCCGTCGCGACGATCGTACCCGCTTCGAGGGGCCCATGACCGAACGCATTCCCGCCTGGGTCGACCGCGATCATCCCGGCCACACCGTCGCCGAGATCGTTCGGATGCTCACCCTCGAAGGATCGATCAGCGCCGAGGCAGGCGACGCCCTCACCGAGATCGGTGAATCGGCACTACCCGACGTGCTCGTGATGCTGGACGATCCCGATCCATTCGCACAGGAAGCGGCGTGCTACGCGTTGAGCGCCTTGGCCCGCGGCGACGGCGCGTGGCTCGCGATGCGCGCCACGGCGCTACAGGAGCAGCTGCTGCCGTTCCTCCAGTCAGCGCACGATCGAGTTCGCAGGGCGGCGTGTGGCGCGGCGGGTTCGTTCGGTGACGCTCCGTTGGCCACGATCGAGCGGTTGAGGGAGAACCTGGTTCATCCGGATGAGGACGTGTGGCGCGCGGCCGCATTCGCGCTCGCGCGGCTCGGCGTGTGGTCGTCCGATCTCAGCGCGGCCCTGCATCGAGTGATGACCGATACCGCCTGGATCGACCGCTGGATGGCGGCGCGGATCTTGGTCGAGCATGAACCCGGCCCCACTGTCGAAGCCGTCCTGCGAGAGCTGCTCGCGGCACCGATGAACGAGGTCTGGCGGCTGGACCTCCGGCACGTGCTCGCTCGCCACGGGTGGCTTCGCCCCGGCGAGGACGCCCCCGCTCCATTTCCCGAGGGCGGTGGCGTGATTCGTTGGCTGGGCGGACGCGAGAGGCCCTGACAGGACTCGTCGCGGGCTGTCGTGCGGAGGTGAAGCGCCGTGCACCCGCCGTGCGGCTGCGGGTGGGCTGTCGTCCGCCGCTGCGTGTTGGCGGTCGTGTCGATCCAACTCGCGAATCCTCACTTCCGTCCGGGGTCATCACCAAGCGCCCCGGTTCTCAAGACGACGCTCTCGCCGACGCCCGAGAGCCGGATGCCCCCGCGCCTGCGCGCGAGCGTGGCGCATCTGCGTTGCTCGGCGTCGCGAGGCGGTGGTAGCGTTTTCCCGCTCGTCACGGGGGCGTGGCGATCCGTTCACAATCGACGTCGAATGCCGGCGGTTGGATGCCGGCGAGGGGCACCCGATGCGGCGAAACGCACGCTTCTCGACCGTCTTGTCTCTGCTCGCGGCCTGGATCGCCGCCTGCAACACGACACCGCCGATCGCCGTGCTGGCGCCGTTCGAGGAAGAGGTGGTGGTCACCCCCACCGTTCCGGTTCAGATCACCTTCCAGCCCGGCACCACGCCGGCCAGCTTCCACGCGGTGCTGAACGGAAGCGACGTGACGCCTGCGTTCAGCGTGACCGCAGGCGGGGCCACGGCTGCGCTGCCGATGGCGCCTGGCGCTGCCAGCGTTGGTCGCAATCGCCTCGTGGTGTCGATCGCATCGGGCAGCAGCACTGCGGAAGACGTGGCCGAGTTCTCGGTAGCGCAGGGCCACGCCGTGGCCACCCTCACGACTCCCGCGACCGCTGGCCTGCTCGTGGGCGGGCCACAGGCGCGAGGGCGAGTCGGCGACTTCGTCCTCTACAACGATCTGGTGCGCGTGGTGATCGAAGACCTCACGCCAACCGACGGCGGAGGCAAAGCCGTGCGCTCGGCCTACGGGGCGCACGTCTACGGCGGCAACATCATCGACGCCGACCTGCAGCGCGGCCCGGGCGATCCCGATCGTGACAGCTTCGAGGTGGTCACCCCGCTCATCAACGTCGAGTCGACCCCTCACTACACCAGCGCAACCGTCGTCAACGACGGCGGCGACGGCAGCCCCGCGGTGGTCCGCTTCGAGGGCGTCGACGACGTCTTCGACACCCAGAACCTGAGCTCGCTCATCGTATTCCTGGGCGGCGGGCTCTTCTCGCTGCCGGCGCAGTACGACGACCACGACCTGCCCATCGAGATCGCCACCGAGTACTCGCTGGCACCTGGCGAAAACTTCGTACGCATCACCACCACCATCAAGAATCTGGGCGGCACGGATCTCGGCATCCCCATCGGGGATTGGGTGAACGGCGGCGGCGAGGGTGAGATCTTCTTCCCCGGCCTCGGCTACGGCGGCACCTCCGGCTCGGGGATGCTGGTGCGCTTCGACGCCGACTACATGGCGTGGGTGGCGAGCGGTCCCACGATGGCCGGCGTCTCGTACGGCTACATCCCCGACGCACAGGGCGGAAACGACGCCGTCTCCAACAGCGGCCTCAACATCTTCCTTCACGACGCCAGCATCTTCGATCTGATCTTCGGGGCGACGCCACACTTCGTGGTGCCCGCCGGCGGCACCAACAGCTATTCGCGGAAATTCGTGATCGGGAACGGCGACACCACGCCGGTGTCTTCGGTGCGCGACCGCCAGCTCGGCATTCCGTTCGGCACCGTCGAAGGCTTCGTGCGCTCGGGCGGCCAGCCCGTTGCCGGTGCACGCGTGAGCGTGGTGACTCTCCTCGGGGATCTCTTCCAGTCCGTCAAAGTCGTCGGCGGTATGGAGACGGACGCCGACGGCCACTACATCGGCACGGTGCCGACGGGGATCTACAGCCTGGTGGTGAACGCCGAGGGCTACCCCGCGCCTGCGGGGCTCACGCTCAACGTGCCGGTGGACGGCACGGGCGTCGCGTACCACGAGCACGACCTCGACCCCGCGGGTACGATCGCCGTGAACGTCGTCGACGAATCGAACGCGCCCATCGCCGCCAAAGTGAGCGTGGTCGGCATCGATCCCAGCCCATCCACCACCGCCAATCTCGATCTACTCGGCTTCATCACCTCGACAGGCGGCATCTTCCGGAACGACGGTGACCTGCTGCCACGCGGCGTGTCGGCGGTGAAGTTCGCGGGCGTCGACGGCCACGTCGGCGCGTTCCCGATCGAGCCGGGTGACTATCAGGTGGTGGTCTCGCACGGCCCCGAGTACGACGTGGATCGCCAAACGATCACCGTCAGCGGAGGCTCGTCGCAAGTCGTGAGCGCGACCGTGCGCCGTGTCCTGGACACCGCGGGCTTCGTATCGAGCGACTTCCACCAGCATCAGCAGGCGAGCTACGACGCCGGCGCGAGCGATCCCGATCGCATCCTCACCAACCTCGCCGAAGGGCTCGACTTCTTCGTGAGCACCGACCACGACTTCATCGCCGACCTCACGCCCAGCATCACCGCAGCCGGCGCGTCGAGTGTCATCGGGTACGCCGAAGGGGCGGAAGTGACGCCCAGCGACTACGGCCACATCAATCCGTGGCCGCTTAGCCAAGACCCGAGCACGCGCAACATGGGCTCTCTCGATTGGAGCCGCGGCGAAGTCCCTGGCACGGACTTCCCCGCGCTCGGTCATTACAGCCGCTCACCCGGCGAGATCTACACGGCGTTGCGCGCGCTCCCGCCCGCTGGCCCGCGGGTGGTCCAGATCAATCACTTGAACTCGTTGCAGATGGGGACCTTCGAGGCACTCGGCATCGACACCGGCTTGGTTCCGCCGGCATCGGCCTTCGATGCCGCGGCGTTCCGGCTCGATCCTGCGAGCGGCAACCTCTTCGATCCCGGCTTCGATGCCATGGAGATCTGGATCGGCAGCGGCAACGGCGAGATCGCCGAGCTCACCGATCAGAACCTGGGCGACTGGTTCAACCTGATGAATCAAGGACTGGTGAAGACCGCTACGTGCGATTCCGACTCCCACGTCGCCGCGACCACACAAGTCGGTGAGCCACGAAACTGGGTGGCGTCCTCCACCGACGCCCCGGCATCGATCGATGCCAACGAGATCGCCACCAGCGTCCTCGGCGGCAAGTCGGTGTGCTCGAACGGACCCTTCGTGACGGCGAGCCTCAGCGCGGCCTCCACCGGCGAAAGCGCCGGGCTCGGCCTCGGCGACTCGCGCATCGCGACCACCAGCGACGGTCAAGCGACGCTTCACGTGAGCGTGCAGGCGGCGCCGTGGGTCGACTTCGACACCATCGAGGTTTACGTGAACACCGTTCCCACGGGTGTGGACGCCGACGGCAACGCGGCAACACCGCCCGAGTACCGCGTGACGCCCACGCTCACGCTCCATGCGGGAAGCGATTTCGCGATCACCTCGGTCCCGGTCAACGGCGCGAGCCGCAGCGAGGCGACTGTCACCGCGCCCCTCTTCGTGGGCACGAGCGACGCGTGGGTCGTGGTGATCGTCGAGGGCACCACGGGGAATGCGCGGACACTGTTCCCGGTGCTGCCGAGCAACGTCGACGTCAACCAAACGCTCGCGGACCTCTTCGTGAACGATCCCGCGGAGCCAGGCGTGCGCGCGCTGGCGTTCACCAATCCACTCTTCGTGGATGGCAACGGCAACGACGTGTTCGACGCGCCGCTCTCCGCCGCTCAGTGAATGGCCCATCGATCGCGTTTGCGCGCGTGGGGCGCCCGTGCCGGGAAACTCGCTGGCGCGCTCGCCTGGGCCGCGGTGCTCACGCTCGGCGTCGTCGCAGCCGCGCGAGCGGGTGTGCCGGCGCCACCGGCCAGCGCGTTCGATCTGGTGCGCGAGGCACCGCTCACGGTCCTCGTCCGAGTCACCCGCGTGACCGAGTCCTCCGATCGAATCGAGGTGGGCAGCGGCGACGTCCTGGAGACCGTTCACGGCACCGCACCCGAGGGGCTACGGATCGTCGCTCGCCGCGCGTTCCCGTCGGATCCCCAGGTCCTCGCCGAAGGCAACACGTACGTCGCATTCCTGCGCGACGTGCCCACCCAGAGCCTCTGGAAGGCGCATCATGCCGACGCGCGCGCGCGGTTCGCCGACGGCCGCGAATCGCTGCGCCTCATCCGCCAGGACGAGGGCGCTGCCTTCGCCTCGGCGCTGCGCCGCTATCTCGGCGCGCTGCGCGATGACGCGCAGCTGCAACAGGGTCGCGAGCTCCTTCTCGACCAGCTTCACGACGCGCCCGAGAGTCTCCACGGCGACGCCGCGCGCACGTTGGCTGCGAGCCCGGATCTCGGGCGCTGGCTCACCGAAGCCCGAGTGCAGCGCCTGACACGCTGGCTGGGCGACTCGCGCCAGGACCGAGCTTCCCAAGCGTTCGTCGTCGGACGGCTCGGCAGTGCACACGTGGAGCGACTCGCGGCGGCACTCGTCGATGCTGGCGCGACCAACCCGGCGCTCAGGCCCGCGCTCGTGGGCTCGCTGGCGGCGCTGGCAGACGACTCGTCGGCCAACCGCAACGCAGCGCTCGCCGCACTCACAGCCTGGCGCACGGGCGCGGACGAGGGCACCCGCGCGGCGCTCATGGCGCTCGCTGCACGGCTCGGCGGCGCCGAGTCCGTGCCCTACCTCACCGATGGAGCCATCCAAGACCCGAGCGACGACGTAGCCGCGGCCGCCGTCGCTGCGCTGGCCACGCTCACCCACGACGAGTCCCAGGCCGAAGTCGCCTTCACGAGCCTCGGCAACGTCGCGCGCTCCGGTCGCGATCGCGCCGCCTCCCGCGCCATCGAGACGCTGGCGCAAGCCGGTACCGCACGTGCCGTGAGCGAGATCGAGGGCGTCTTCGCCCGTGGGCGTCCCGAGATCGAGATCGTGGCGGTGATGGCGCTTCTCAACGCCAATCACCCTGCTGCATTCGAGGCGCTGAACAAGGTGCGGGCCAATCCTGCGCTCGACCCGCGGGTAAGGCTCGCAATCGACCGGATCACCGGCTCCCGTTCGTCCGAGCCTCGCTGAGCCCCACGCGTCTCGCCGAGCGGGGAATCGCCGCACGCCGCCCCTGGCCGGTCTCGGCGAGCGCACCTAGCCTGCCCACCAGCGAACCGTGGCGAAGCGCCGAAGTGAGTGAGGGATCGCCCTCGAGAGTGAACCCGAGGCTCACCGCCGCGATCCAGGTATCGCGATCTCGTCCACGACGCCCCCGGTCAAGCCACCCCCTCATCCCGCCGCCGCCGCACGGGGCGGGTGCTCGGCGGTCTCCAGCCGAGCGATCTCCGCCTCGACTCGTGCGAAGAGATCGCGCCGAAGGCCCAGCAGCTTGTACACCTCGGCCACCACGAAAAGCGGTGCCGTCACCTGCGCCAAGAACAGATTGTCGAAGAGCGCCGGCTTTTTCCCTTCGATTCCGTGCGTCACGAACTGAAGCGTGTAGCCGCCCAAGAAGAGCCCGGCTGCCCAGCCGAGCGCCGCAGCGGTTGGCAGCGCCGCCACCGCGTGCGCGGCCACCATCACACCCGCCAACATGACCAGCGCGCCGATCGCGAACCCGCGATCCAACCGAAAGTACGTCTCCCCGAGCGCGACTGCCGCGATCCAGGCGAGTGTGAGCGTGAGCCCCGGCAGCGTGATCTGGACCAACGCCAAGGGCACCATCGCGCCGGTGAGAATCGTCGGCACCCCGAACACGTGCGCCAGCACGTTGAGCCTGCTGCGGTGGTGCGAACCGTAGAAGACCATCATTCGTTCCCAGCGCGTCATTCCGGCCTCACTTTCGCGTGTCGATCGACGTGCCGCGACCAAGACGCCCCGTCGCGGCCCATCGCCCAAATCAACCTGGGCACTCCGCCAGCGAATCGATCCAGCTCGCGATCACGTCTGCGGCCGAGACGTCCACGATCGCCGTGGCGAGCGGCGGCATGCGTCGCGAATCGAGCGTGGTGAGCCTGAGCCACATCACCGATCGCGTGTGATCGCCGGGCACCAACACGCGCGCGCCGGCGACGCCGAGGTCGTCTCGAACCAGCGCGTTACAGATCCCCATTTTCGCAAACGGCACTTCGGCACGGAAATCCGCCGTTCCGCCCCCCGGCCCACCCGGGCGATGGCAATGTGAGCAGTTGGAGTCGAGGTACGCGCGGGCCCGATTCCCCGGCGGCACGCTCGCGTCGTCGAGAACGGGAAACGCCGTCACGTCGCCGACTCCAGGCGCCGCCATCCCGCTCACCGCCAGCATTCCGATCGCCTCGAGAGTGGCCACCTGATTCGCGGTGCGACCGGTGGTCGGATAGGTCGTGTCGCGATCGAGCTGCGCGGTCTTTGGACCGAGGGTGCGTCCGGCGGCCTCGGTGTGGCAGCGCAGGCAATCGGCGCCGCTCGGGAACGTCCACACCTGACCGTTCGGCAGCGTTTCCACCGCCCCCGACTCCACCAGCACCGCTTCTTTCTGAGCCTCGTCCCACCGATACGAGTACCCCGCCCAGCCGCCATCGAGCTGACCCGCGCCATCGTCGTGATGCATCAGTAGCCGCGTCTCCACCAGCTTGCCGTCGATGGCGAAGTCCTTGCGCAACACCGAGCCGATGGGGAACGACCAATCGCCATCGGCGGCCACCTCGATCACGCCATCCACCGGCGCCGCCAGCCAGCGCAACTTCGCCGCGCCATCCGACCACAGAGGGGCATTCAGATCGTAGGGCACCATGCCCTCGGCGGGCAGGCGCGGGTCCGAGGCCTGCGCGCAGCCGGTGCGTGACAAGGTGGTCGCGATCGCGCTCGCCTGAGCGCTGCCGCCAGCGACCAAGCGCGCGATCTGACCCGTCGCATAGTCGAGCAGATAGAGCTCGCCGTCCTGGTCCTCCGCGAAGCTGCCGATGGCCCGTGCCGACTCGAGAAGCACGCGCGCGGACGAGGGAGGGTCTCCAGGCCGATACGCGTAGATACGCCCTTTCACGAAGTCGCCGAAGATGTACGTGCCCGCCAGCTCGGGCATCGCGCTGCCGCGATAGACGTAACCACCGGTGATCGAGTTGGCGGTGGAGTGATCGAGCTCGACCGCGGGTGGCAGCAGCGCATCGTCGGCGCAGAGTTCGCCACGCTGGCAGAGCGTTCCTTCGACGATCGGCCAGCCGTAGTTCCCACCGCGCTCGACGCGATCGATCTCCTCCCGTGCGTGCCAGCCGACGTCACCGAGCCAGAGCTCGCCAGTCTCGCGATCGAAGCTCCACTTCCAAGGGTTGCGAAAACCGCGCGCCCAGATCTCGGGGAGTCCCCCACCCGCGGCGAACGGGTTGTCCACTGGGATGCCGTAGCCGCCCTCGCCGCCTGCGTCGACGTCGATGCGGAGCACCTTCCCGAGCAGCGTGTCCAGGTCCTGCGCCGCCGTGGTCGGCGATTCGCCGGGTCCACCCTCGCCGATGGCGGCGTAGAGCAGACCGTCCGCTCCGAAATGGATCGTGCCGCCGTTGTGCTCGTGGCTGCGAAGCCCGACGCGAATCAGGTCGCGGCGGCTCGCGGTGTCGAGCCGCGCGCCGTCCCCACTCGCCACGAATCGCGCCAGCACCACCGAGGTGCCGATCGGGGCGGTGCCGTCCTCCACGGTGAAGTAGAGAAACACCTCACGGTTCTCGGCGTAGCGCGGATGGAACGCCATCCCCAGAAGGCCGATGGATTCCTGAACGTCCGGCCCCTGGATGAACGACGCGACCTCACCCCAGCTCGTGAGCTCCGAAGCAGCATCGGTGTTGTCGAACCGAAGGATGCGACCCGTCTGCACCACCGCGTACCAGTAGCGTGGATCGTCGGGCGCTTGAATCAGCGCCACGGTCTTCGGCACGTGGGCTCCTGGGTACACCGGCTTCAGCCCCAGCCCTTGCGCCGCCAGCGAGCGCGCAGGGGCGACGCAGGTCTCGCTCACCGGCCGGACGTCGAGCCCGGAAATCCGGGCATCGATCCCGTCCCGCCCCCCGCCGCTGCCACAGCCGGTCGTCACCAACGTCGCCAAAGCGGCGGCGGCGCCGAACCATCCTCGCGCGCTCATCATCGTCATCCCTCGCTCGTGATCGAGTCGCAGCCGCGCTGAGCGAACCACCCATGGCTCACTGCGTCAACCGCGGTTCCGGCGCGTTCGCGCCGCGCCGCCTCGTGCATGAAGCGCCTTGGGGTTGGGCCCCAGGTGCGGGCAGGCCGCAACGGGTGGGGGCTCGAACAGCCCCGATCGAGCACGCCCAACCGAGCGCTCGACGCCCCGGTCTCTACACTCGTCGTCGATCTCTTCGCGAGCCGGAAGGCGAGCCACGAGCGAAGCGAGTGACTCGGGGGTTTGGGCCCCCTCGCGGCGGCCGGTCAGCGCACAGGTCTCCACGCTCGCCGTCCGTCGCTCCGCGAGCCGGAAGGCGAGCCACGAGCGAAGCGAGTGACTCGGGGGTGGGCCCCATCGCGGCGGCCGGTCAGCGCACAGGCCTCCACGCTCGCCGTCCGTCACTCCGCGAGCCGGAAGGCGAGCCACGAGCGAAGCGAGTGACTCGGGGGTGGGCCC
>CAYVDO010000094.1:18302-21937 GCA_964450125.1 uncultured bacterium | reverse complement strand
CTTCTTGGACTCGCCGATCTCCACGTTCTTGAGGACCTCGGGCGCCGTCACCTGCGCCTCGATGCTGGTGCGCACCGCGTCTTGGTAACCCGCCGGCTCGGGACCGTAGTCGAGAAAACGCGCGTCGACCTTGGGCGTACGGGAGAACGGACTCTGCATCTTGTCACAAGCGATGCTGCACAGCAGGAACGCGGCCAGCACAGGCACGAGTCGACGCATCGGGATTCCCTCCAGGCGTGAGTGGGCGTGGCGAAAGAAGCTACGTTCTCATGCCGCGTCGTGCAACCGTCCCGCAGCAGCCTCATTTCCTTGACACCGCAGACCTGCCGTACGTACTCTCGATTGACTCGTCAATCAACCCGCCTCTCGACGACGGGGCAAGGGGAGCCGAATTTCTCGTGAGCGCTGCGATCACCGAGGAAAAGCGCACCGCCATCTCGGATGCCGCGACGAAGATGTTCGCGCGCAAGGGCTACCACGGCACGCGAATCGCGGACATCGCGCGCGAGGCCGGCGTTTCCTACGGCCTCGTCTATCACTACTTCAAGAGCAAGGAAGAGATCGTCACCTACCTCTTTCAGCGCAAATGGGACCTGCTGGTCGGGGTGATGGAGAGCATCCAGCGCGAAGAGGTGGGCTTCGAGCGTCACGTCGAAGCGGTCACCGCGTTCCTGATCGAGAGCTACCGGCTGAATCCCGAGCTCATCGAGGCGTTGGTCATGGAAATCACCCGCAACGGCAAGTTCATCAAGGGACGGAACCTGCGTCTCCTGGAGAAGGCGCTCTCGGGCATGGAGAGCATGGTGCGGCTGGGGCAGGCACGCGGTGAGGTACGAACGGGCATCGACCCGAAGGTCGTGTCGTACGCGTACTTCGGTGCGATCGAGTCGATCCTCACGGGATTCGTGTTCAAGACGCTGCCTCAGGACGAGGCCTCGGTGGAACGCGCCAAGCAAGGCGTACGAGATCTGTTCGTGCAGGGGCTCCGCCCCGATGCGCCGCGCGCGTCGGCCAAGGCCACCGTGCGGAGCTGAATCCGTGTTCGACCCGTGGGCCGACCTGATCCGGCCGTTGGCATTTCGCGTCGATCCCGAACGCGCCCACGAAGCGGTGGGGCGACTGCTCGACAGGGCCGAGCGCTCTGGGCGCACACGGACCGTCCTCGAAGGTCTGGTGGCGGGTGACGACGGGTGCCTCGGGGCGCGCGCTTTCGGGGTGGCATTCGGTTCGGTGCTCGGGGTAGCGGGTGGCTTCGACAAGGATGCGCGATGGGTACAGACACTCGGCGCACTAGGATTCGGCCACGTCGAGGTGGGGACCATCACCCCTCGGCCGCAACCCGGAAATCCGCGCCCGCGAATCTTCCGACTCGCGGCTGATCGGGCGCTCGTGAATCGCATGGGATTCCCGAGTGCCGGCGTCGAGGCCGTGGTGCGCCGCCTCGCCGCACTGCCCGCGGCCCGCATTCCGGTGCTGGCGAGCCTGGGGAAGAACAAGGACACGCCCGCGGAGGGCGCGCCCCGCGACTACGTCGAGGCGCTTCGACGAGTCTCGGAGCACGTCGACGCAGTCACGGTGAACGTGTCGAGCCCGAACACACCGGGTCTGCGTGATCTCGGGGTCGGGCGAGCGCTCGAGTCGATTCTCGACGCCATCTTCGTCGAAATCCGACGCCTCGCCGCGGCGCGCTCGACCGGTCCTCTGCCTGCGTTGCTCAAGGTCTCGCCGGACCTCGCCGATGCCGACCTCGCCGACGCGGTCGACCTCGCGCTCGCAAAGGGTGTTCGCGGGTTCGTTGCGGTGAACACCACGACCCGACGCGATGGCCTGGCATCCCCGGCTTCGCTCGCGGAACGAGGTGGCGGGCTCTCGGGTCCACCGCTGGCCACGCGCGCCTGCGACGTGGTCAAAGCCATCCGGCGTCGGGCGGGCGATCGCGCCACGATCATCGGCGTGGGTGGCGTTCACGATGGCGCGAGCGCCTACCGGCTCATCCGGGCGGGTGCCACGCTGGTCCAGGCCTACACGGGGTTCGTGTACGGCGGGCCGGGCTTCGCACGACGGGTGAAAGGCGAGCTGCGCCATCTGCTGGTGCGCGACGGCTTCTCGTCGGCGCTCGATGCGGTCGGCGTCGACGCCTGAACTGCCTCGAGTCGTGCGTCAGCGTCCGGGTTTGCTGCGGCGCGCACCGCTGCCCGGTGCGCTCGCGCCCGTCGACTTGCTGGCCGCCCTGGCTCGCTTGGGGTCGCGGCCGGCGCCTGCGGTGCGTGTCCGCGTCTTCGCCGTGAATTCGGTCGCGGGCCGTGTGGGCTCGACGGGTGCTGCAGGCTCGGTGGCGTAGCGCTCGCGCAGCTCGCGCTTCAGCACCTTGCCCGTGGGATTTCGCGGCAACTGATCGATGAAGCGCACGTCCTTCGGCTTCTTGAAGCGAGCCAGCTCGCGGGCGCAGTGATCGATCAGTTCGTCACGCGTGGCGTCCTGGCCCGCGCGGCGGACGACGTAGGCGACCAGCGCTTCCCCCCAGGCGTCGTCGGGGACGCCGATGATGGCGCAGTCCTCGACGGCGGCGTGCTGCCGCAACACATCCTCGATCTCCGCGGGGTAGAGGTTCACTCCACCCGAGATCACCATGTCGACTTTGCGGCCAGCGAGGAAGATGTACCCCTCGGAATCGATGCGCGCCAGATCGCCGACGCTGAAGAAGCCGCCGTGCTGGCTGCGCGCCGTAGCATCCGGGTCGTCGTGGTAGTGCTCGATGGTCATGGCGTTGCGCACGAAGAGCTCGCCAACCATGCCGTGCGGCAGTTCGTTGCGCGCGTCGTCGAGGATCTTGAGGTCGTTGCCTGCGATGACCTTGCCCACCGAGTCGGGATGACGGCGGATGTCCTGCGGATTCGCGAGGGTCACCCAGCCGGTCTCGGTCGAGCCGTAGAAGTCGTACGCCACGTCACCGAAATAGGCCATGACGCGCTTGCGGAGCTCGGCGGGGAATGGCGCCGCGCCGAACACCAAACCCGTGAGATCGCGCGGGCGGTAACGCTCGAGCGTCTCCTCAGGCAGATTGAGGATGCGCTGAGCCATGGTCGGCACCAGAAATGCGTGCCGGATACGCGACTCGCAGAGCGTCTTCAAGGTGAGCTCGGCGTCGAAGACCTCGAGGAGATGGATCTCGGCGCCGAGCCCAGACATGAGGTGTAGGAACGCCTGCGCCCCGCTGTGATAAAGCGGACACACGATCAGGTGACGGTCGGCGTGACGGAAGGGCAGGCCTTCGAGGATGCGATTGATGATCGTCATCCCGGTCTTGGTCATGTCGCGCACGGCACCCTTGGGGGCGCCGGTGGTGCCAGACGTGTAGACGAAGTTCATCGAGCTCGCGTCGCGGGCCACGCGTGCGGGCCGCGTGCACGGTTGTGCCGCCAACCGCGCGTCCCAGGTGGCGTGGGTCGCGTCCACGGCCGCGATCGGTACGAAGTTCTCTGCGGGTGTCTTGACCGTGCCGCGCACCTCGAGCGCCACCGGCGCTTGTTCTGGGCCGAAGATCAGGGCGCGGCTGCCCGAATGATCGAGGATGTAGGAAAGCTCGCGCGGCTTGAGGTGGTAGCTCACGTTGACGGCCGACGCCCGAATGCGGA
>CAYVDO010000094.1:1692-18292 GCA_964450125.1 uncultured bacterium | reverse complement strand
CCGTTCTTCATCATGAGCGCGACGCGATCACCCGGTCGTACGCCCATCGCGAGGAACGCGTGCGCTGCCTGGTTGATGCGCCGCTCGAGCGCGGCGTAGCTGATCCGCTCGTCGCCGTGAACGAGCGCCGTCTGGTCTGGGAAGTTGATCGCATGAAGCGTGTGGAGGGTTGCCGGGCCGAGCTTCTCACCGGCCACGAGCAACCGCACAGCCTCCGCAGCGCCGGCGAGCGTGAAGGTGCGCGCGAATCCCGTACGCTGCAGCACGCGCAGCGCGCGTCCGATGATGGTCGGAACGTTCTCGAGAACCGGATCCATTCTCATCTCCCGTGCACGCCCACGCTCTCGAGCTGCGATCGCCGCCGCGCGGCGACCGTCGATCACTTCGCCGTCGTTGCGCCCACGAGCTTGCCGCCCTTGCTGGTGCATTCCTCGGCGCTCGCTGCGTAAATCCAGCCTTTTCCCTTGCATTCGTTGTGGCCGGCGCAGGAGTTCGAAAGGCCGGGTGCGCTGCAAAGCGTCTGCCCCTTGCAGCCGTTGATGCCCAAACACTTCACCTTGGCTCTCGCGGGTGCATCGGCCGCGCTGGCGTTGCCTGCGGCGAAGAGACCGGCGACTGCGGTGGCGATCAAGGCTCCCTGGACGATGTGACGCATCGTGGACTTCTCCTCGGTGGGGTTGGTGTGGAGGTCGCTGCGCGATCGCGACCGAGCACTCGGACGCTCGCGTGGCGCGAGAAGGTAGCCCGGGGCGCGCGCCGCGTGCAAAGCGGTACCGGCGGTCGCCTCAGGCTCGGAGAGCGAGACGCTCAGCGAGGGTGGTGATACCGGCGGCGCTCGACGCGCGGACGTGAGCCGCGAGGCGGCGGCGGCGATCCGGCTCGCCTTCCACTTGCACCGCGACGTTCGGGAAGAGCCGTGCGAGTAGCGGATCGAGCATCCTGCGCAGTTGGTCGAACGTGGCATCGTCGTTGGGTGCCAGCGCCCGATCGCTCACGCGAAGGGTGAATCGGTCACCCGCGAAACGCGCGGGACCGCTGGGAAGCGCTTCTCGCTCCAGTGCTGCACATGCGGCGAGCGCCACGCCCAGGACGCGGCTCACACGCTCGATGGGCTCGCCGTCGAGGGGCTGCTTCCAGTCGATGGTCAGCCCGCGCTCGCCGTCTTCGTCGCCGATCGCAAGCTGGAACTCGAACGCGATCAGCATCACTCCGGGACCTCGATGCACGTGGCGGTAGTCGACCACGTCGATGAGTGTCCCCGCCAGGGTATGGTTCTGAATCCAGCGGTGAAACACGGGGGCGTAGTCCTCGAGCGATCCGTGATCGCCGCCGGCGAAGAAGAGCTTCACTCCGACCTTTTGAAGATCCATGGGTTCCAGGGCTCGCTCAGGAGGGCAGCGGAGCTGCGGTGTTGGTGCTCAAGCGTCCGTAGCACGCGTGCGCAGCCTCGATGAAGAGATACGCTTCCTCGACGCGACGGTGCGCTTCGTCGCCGTCGACGCCGTCGGTGCCCTCCTCCTCGGCACGGAAGAGGTAGTGGGCAAACTTCCCGCCAGCGTAAGGATCGAAGAAGAGCTGGGTGTCGTAGTAGCGCTTGCGAAACTCGGCGATCACCGCCGCGGGGTCCTGTCCCGCGTCGGCTGATTGTGCCTGGATCAGCGCGCGCGCAGCCTCGATCATCGCCGCGAGCGCCTTGCCGGCGGCGGCCACGCCGTGGCCCGCCTCGAGCTCGATCTGCGCCTCGAAGGCCTGGCGTTCGCTCGCCGCGAGGCCGAACTCGACCGCGGAAACTACTTCGCCGGCGCATTCGCCGACACCCATGTCGCCGAGCGTGAACTCGCGGGGATCGCCCCAGTCCGAATAGAGCGACGCGTCCTCGGTGTGACTCGGCACGCGCGCCAGATCGTCGAGTAATCCTTTGATCTTCGCCTTGCCCGTGCGATTCACGAAGGCCGGGAATGTTTCGTTCTCCGAGCGCCCGCGCAGGAAGGCGTCGGCGAGCCGATCGACTACCTCTGGGATGCGCTTCGACGGGATCGCGGCCATCGCCAGGCCGTGGCTCTCGGCGTTGTGGTGTGAGCCCCCACCGAGCACCACCTGGAAGTGCGGAACGGTGTAGCTGCCGACTTTGCGGCTCACTCCGTAGAACCCGATGTCGGCGACGTGATGCTGACCGCACGCGTTGAAGCAACCGCTGACCTTGATGCTGAGATCCTGGATGGCTGTGTCGAGCGTGACGGCCTTCGCGGCGAGGCGTTCGCGAAGCTCGGCGGCGAGCCCGCGCGAGGACGCGATGCCGAGCTTGCAGGTGTCCGTTCCGGGGCAGGCCACCACGTCGACGAGGGTGCGCGCCCCGGAGGCGCCCAACCCGAGCGCAACCAAGCTCGAGTAGATCTCCGGAAGATCGCCTTCTGGCACCCAGCGCAGCACGAGGTTCTGTTCGACGGTGGTTCGAATCGTGTCCGCGACGTGGCGCCGAGCCAGGTCGGCGAGCCCGCGCAACTGGCTGGCGGTGGCGTCTCCGAGGGGCAGCGTGACCGAGACGGTCACGTAGCCGGGCTGGCGCTGGCCGTAGACGTTGCTCGTGCGCCAGACGTCGAAGCCCGAGATTGCGGACGCCGCTGGGGGGAGGGCGCTCGCTGGCTTGAGCGGCGACTCGTAACCCTCGCGCACCGTTCTCAGAAAGTCGGTCCAGGCGGCTTCGGGGCTGAGCCGTGAGCGCTCCTCGGCGACCACCTTTCGGAACTCGTCGATTCCGAGCTTGGCGACGACGAACTTGAGGCGAGCCCGCTGCCGATTCCTCTTCTCGCCGAGGCGGGCGAACACGCGCGCTACCGCCTGGGCGAGCGGCAGGAGCTCTTCTTCGGGAACGAATGGCTCGAGCAGCTTGGCCTGGTGCGGCACCGCGCCCAGTCCGCCACCCACATACACCGCGAAGCCGCGCCGCTCGCGTCCGTCCTCGTGGCGAGTGACGGCGATCACGCCGAAGTCGTGCATGTGCGCGAGCGCGCACGCATGCTCGGCGCAGCCCGAGAAGCTGATCTTGAATTTGCGGCCGAAGTCCTGGGTGTCGCGATGGCCGAGGAGGAATTGGGCGCAAGCCTTCGCGTACGGAGTGACGTCGAAGACCTCGTCGCGGCACACGCCGGCGATGGGGCAGGCCGTCACGTTGCGCACGGTGTTGCCGCATGCCTCGCGGGTGGTGATGCCGACGGCGGCCAGGCGCCGCATCAGCGTCGGAGTGTCCTCGATGTGGACGAAGTGGATCTGCACGTCCTGGCGCGTCGTGACGTGCGCGATGCCGTCGCCGTATTCTTCGACCAGGTCGGCCAGGACCTCGAGCTGCTCTGCGCTGAGCCCACCGAACGGAATCTTGATGCGCTGCATGCCAGGGGCATCCCACACCGTGCTCGGCCCCTTGGTGAGCTCGCCGCTGGGATACGCGATCTGCTGCTGCGCCACGCCATCGTGGCGCAGCCCGTTGTCGTAGCGCTGGCCATAGGCGCCCCGGCGCAGCCGAGTCTCGGCGAACACCTTCTCGTCGATGCGCCCGTGCTTGCGAGCTTCGATCTGTGTCTCGTAGACGTCGATCTCCTCGGCAAGCGCCGACGGGATCCCGTCGGCGAGACGAGCCTTCCAGTGCAGGTGCGATGGATTCATGAGCCGCTCTCGATGTGGGTTGCGGTGTGCGACCCGCCGTGCCCCAGACTAGCCGCGAGGACGCACGGGATCAAATGTTGATCGGATTGCTCATGATTGTCCTTGCTTGATGGAGGACATAGCTGGGCCGTCCGGGAATGAAGCGAGAAAGGGTAATGAGTACAGGATCTTGATTTTGAGAATGGCCGCCATCACGAAGCGATATATACATGACTTCCATGGTCAGATATGACCCGATTCGAGTCGTTCGACGATGGCGGCTGCAACTTCGGCTGGGGTCTCGGTCTCGCTCACGACTTCGTCGTCGGCGATCGCGCGATACAGGGGTTCACGCTCGGCGAGGACGCGCACGGTCTCGTCTCGCGAAGCGCTGCCCGGGGTGAGTGGCGGACGTCCGGGATCGTTGCCGATCCGCGCGGCGATCGCTTGCGGACTGGCTGTGAGCCAGAACACGCGCGCGCCGCTGCGGAGAGATTCGCGATTGGCCGGGTCGAGGACCGCTCCACCGCCGGTATCGATCACCACGCCGTCGCGAGCCGACACCTCACGCACGATCTCGGCCTCGACTGCCCGAAACGCAGCCCAGCCGTGGGCCGCGACGAATTTGCTGATCGTCGTCCCGATTCGTGCCTCGACGAGGCGATCCGTGGACACGGCCTCGAGACCCAGGCGCTCGGCGAGTAGCTTCGCGACGGTGGACTTGCCTGTGCCGCGGTAACCGACGAGGACGATCTTCACGCGCACAGCCCCGCCTCGGCGGCGTCCCGCAGCACGCCGAGCGGCGCCGGGACGCCGGTCCAGAGCTCGAACTGCGCTGCGGCCTGGCGCACGAACATCTCGAGGCCGAGCACGGTGCGCGCGCCAGCGCGCGACGCCCGCCGGATCAGCTCGGTCTCGCGTGGCGTGTAGACGATGTCGAAGACGATTTGCGTGGGACCGAGCCAATCGCTCGGAACGACGCAGCCACTCGCGTCGGGGGCCATGCCGACGGAGGTGGCGTGGATCAAGAGGGCGCAATCGCGTACGCGACTTGCGAGCGCGGGATCGGCGAGGGCGAGGCCGGCGGACGCGATGGCGCGGGATTCGCGCGCGACCTCGGCGGCCAACGCGCTCGCCTTGCGCGGGTCGCGTGCCGCGAGCGTGAGTCGCTGCGGCGGCGCTTCCAACGCCAGCGCCATCGCGATAGCCCGCGCGGAGCCGCCCGCACCCAAGATCACGACGTCGCGCCCTCGGGGATCGGCGCCGGCGGCGCGCAGCGCAGCAAGAGCGCCGAGGCCGTCGGTCGTGTGGCCGACGAGCCGACCGTCGCGGTTCACGATCGTGTTCACCGAGCCGATGCGGGTGGCGAGGGGATCGAGCTCGTCGAGATGCTCGATCACCGCCACCTTGTGCGGGATGGTGACGCTCAAGCCCCGAATCCCCAGTGCACGGACACCGCGCAACGCATCCGCCACGTTCTCGACGCGAAATGCCACGTACGCGAGATTGAGCCCGGATGCCACGAACGCAGCGTTGTGGAGCGCGGGAGAGAGCGAATGGTGGACCGGGTTGCCGATGAGCGCGCAGATCTCCGTGCGCGCGTCGAGACGGAGGAGCGCGAGGGGATCGTGCATGAGCGCGAGGCGGGGTGGTGCGAGGCCGTGGGGCAGACGCGCCCGGTCTACCACCGGGAACGGCGACGATGCGAGGGCTGATCCAGCGAGCATCGCGTGCTTCGCTCACCGTGCGTGGTGCGGGTGCCGCTCTTCCCGAGGACATCGCATGTCACCGGGGACACGTCTCGATCGGGCGCGGACTGGTCATCTTGGTGGGCATCGGTCAGGACGATGCGGATGGCGACCCCGAGCGCCTAGCTGGGAAGGTGGCCCAGCTTCGTGTTTTCGAGGACGAGGCCGGAAAGATGAACCGTTCGATCCAGGACGTGGGCGGCTCGGTCC
Organism: uncultured bacterium; assembly: GCA_964450125.1. Taxonomy (GTDB): domain Bacteria; phylum JADJOY01; class JADJOY01; order JADJOY01; family JADJOY01; genus JADJOY01. Next base: position 12,695 of record CAYVDO010000094.1, on the reverse strand, counting down.
TCGCGGTGAGCCAGTTCACGCTTTACGCAGACTGCCGCAAGGGGAACCGCCCGTCCTTCGCAAATGCCGCCCGACCGGATCTCGCACGATCGCGGTTTGGAGCGTTCGTGACGGACTTGCGAGCGCGCGGCGTCGACGTGGAGACGGGCGTTTTCGGGGCCGACATGGAGATCGAGCTGGTGAACGACGGCCCGGTCACGATCTGGCTGGACACGTGCGAGATGGGCCGCGGCGCCGCCGGCACGTGACGCGACAAGACCCTGCGCTCACGAGGCGAGCGGCGCTTCGCCTGTGATGCGCAGCACGCGCTCGACGCGATAGAGCGGTCGGCCCTGGACGAGGTGGTAGGTCCGCACCACGAACTCACCGACGAATCCGAGAATCAGGAGTTGAAGTCCGCCGGAGAGGCAGAGGATCAGGAAAAGGATGAGGCGCGGCATACCGTGGTCGAGCAGCGTGAAACGGGCGGCCGCGTAGCTGGCGCTGCCGATCGTGCCCAACGTGAAGAGGCCGAGGCCCGTGGCGCTCACCCACCGGAACGGGCGCAGGAAGGCGATCGCGAAGTCGAACAGCAGCCCGGCGATCTTGAGCAATCCGTAGCGGGAGTGGCCGCGCTGGCGCGGATGGTGGCGTACCGGCACTTCGACGGGGCTGCGTGCCAGCGTGAGGAAGAGCGCGGCGAGATAGCGCCGGCGATCGCCCTCGGCGTTCACGGAGTCGACCAGCTCACGAGAAAGTGCCTTGATGCCCGAGTTCGGGTCCTCGAGGCGCACGCCCGTCGCGCGCTGGATGAGATCACGGACGATGCCGCTCGCGAGACGCCGGCCAAAGGAGTCGGCACGCTGGACGCGCCGGCCGCTCACGAGATCGTGGCCGCGCTCGAGCTCGTCGAGGAGCAGCGGTAGATCCTGGGGGTCGTTTTGCAGATCCGCATCCAAGATCGCGACGGCACGCCCACGCGCTGCTTCCAGACCTGCAGCGAGCGCCGCATGCTGACCGAAGTTGCCGCGCAGCAACACACCCACGACACGCGGATCGTTTGCGGCCAGCAAGGCGATCTCGTCGCGGCTGCCGTCGGTCGAGCCGTCGTCGACCAGAACGATCTCGAATGGGCCGCGGTGCGTGAGCGCGTCGCCGATCGCCGTGACGAGCCGCGCCAACGTCGGCCGCTCGTCGAGGATCGGCACCACCACGGACACCAACGGAGCGGCGGTAGGCTCGCTGGCGTGCTCGGTGTGCCGACGTACTCGCGATTTCATCGGGAATCGGTCTCCGCTTCGCCGCCGAGACGGGCCAGTCGTTCCAGACGCTCGGGCTCGTCGTGACTCAAGGCCTGGTCCTTTGCGAGCTCCACGTGGGCACGCCGGAAGTACCTGGACGCATCGCGCCACCGACCCAGCCGCTGGAGATTCTCGGCGATCTCCTCGAACACGTAACCGTCCACCTCGTTGGCAGCGGTGAGCTCGGATTCGAGCTGGTGCTGGATCACGAGCGCGTCGTCGTAGCGACCGAGCGAGCGCAATGCCCGGGCCACGGACCACGAGGCGATGCGCTGCGTGTCCCGATCGCTGCCGAGGCGCGATTCCTCGCGCGCCTTCTCGAAATACGTGAGCGCCTGTGAGTACTCGCCGAGGTCGTGGTAGGTCCACCCGAGGTTGTTGAAGAGCGAGGTGCGCCAGCGCCGCGCTTGATCGCTCGCCGACGCGTCGGCGAGCGCCAGGGCGCGGAGGTTCCAATCGAGGGCCGCAGTGCCGATCTCCGTGATGGCGACCATGTGCGCTGCGTCGATTGCCAGATCATCCAGGCCAGCGGCGCGGGCGCTCTGCCACGCGTTGAGGAAGATCGGCCGGGCGCCTAGGGGATCGCCATTCGAGTTGCGGCAACGGCCGCGTTCGAGCGCGATGCGCACGCGGACACGCTCCGGAAGAGCCTGCGCGCGGGGCTCGACGACGTCGAGCATGGCGAGCGCCTCCGTGAATTTGCCCTGCAACGCGAGAGCGCGCGCCACCTGAGTCTCGATCTCGGCCTTGTCCGGATCGAAGGCGGTAGCGGCGCGATCGCGGAAGACGCGTTCGCTCGCGCCGGGGTCCGAGAAGTTCCAGAGCTTGCGAATCTCTCGCGCCAGCGCGTCGTTGGCGGATGGCGCCACGGCGTGCGTCGCACAGCCTGCAAGCGAAAACGCGCACACGGCGCGCGCGATCGCGACGATCCAGCCGAGTCGAAGGTGATTCATCGCGCCTCCTTCGCGGCGGTGACTTCATCCCGGAGCAGCTCGATCCGTCCCGCGTGGAACCGAATCTCGGAGACATCCGCGACAGGAATCGTTGCCAGCACTCCCGGGGGCTCAGGGACGGCGTGCGGCTCGATCGGTGTACCCGGCATCCAGCGCTCCACGACTTGATCCTCGAGCGCCAGCGCGTGCCGGTCGGCGTCGAGCACCACCAGCCAGCGGGTTCCGCCAGGCAATGCCCACCGCCCGAGGGGCTCGCCGATGTCGCGCGCCGGCAGCCGCGAGTCGAATCCCGCGAACGCGAAATAGCACGCCACACGGTACTCCGGCAGCGCCCAGACCGCGCGGGTGAAGCTCGCGACGTTGGTGATGATCACGGTCTCGCGGGGCGCATGACGCTCGCGAATGAGCGCGAATGCGTCACCGAAGCTCCTGTCCACGAGGTCGATACCCGGCGCCGTAAAGAGCTCGAGCTCGGTGGATACCTTGGCCGGCAACGACGCGCGCGCGGCAAAGAAGGCGCGGTGCCCGAGTCCCGGCGCCCAGAGGAACGAAGCCGCCGCAAGCACGAACGCTGCCGCCGCCCATCGCAAGCTGGCGACGCGGGCGTCGAGCGGCAGGGCGCGAGTGAGCCCGACACCCATCGTGAGGCACGCCGCGGGCAGAGCCGTGAGCAACATGCCGGGCTGCCCGAACGCGACCCCGCCTGCGAGGACGAGGTAGCCGCCCAGCCAGGTGAAGAGCACGACCTTGGTGGATGGTGAGACCTGAATCGAGCGCCAGGTGCGACGCGCGCAGATCACGAACAGCAGCGCTCCCACTGGGCCGAGAGCAAAGCCCCCATACACGAGGACCTTCACCACGTTCACCACGTGGAAGAGGAGCGCGCTGAACTGATCCTGAGCGTTCGAGAACGCCACGACTTCCCATTGACGCGCCACCGCGGTGCGATAGCCGCTCCAACTCCCGGCGGCAGAGGCTGCGGGAGCGATCCAGAGCGCGAGCCCTGCGGCGCCTGCGGCCAGCGCGCCCAGTAGCTGGCGAACCCGCGCCGCGACGCTCGGTGAATCGGGCGCCAGGACCACCGCCACGAGCAGCAACGGCGCCAGCACGAGCGCCGTGTCGGGCCGGAAGCCGGCGGCAAGTCCGGCCCCCAGTGCGAGGGCGGGTCCGCTCGTGCCCGCGCCCTCCAGACGCCTCCACGCGCCGTACGCGATCGCAGCGGCACAGGCGGCGCCCACGCCGTAGGTGCCCTGCACGGCACCGTAAGTCCATGCGAGGGGCGAAGCGAGGTAGAGAAGCGCGGCAACGACGCCCGCGCGTCGTCCGGCGAGGGCCTGTCCGAACGCGTAGATCGTCACCACGGTCGCGACGCTCGCGAGAATCGAGACGCCGGCGAGCGCCAGCGGCGGTGTGAGCCCCAGCGCGTGGAGCGCCTTCGCCGCGACGACGTAGAAGGTGTAGCCGGGTGGATGGGGGTGAAAGCGCAGCGGCTCGAACGAGGTCAGGGCTTCGGCGAACGCGGCAGCGTCGAAGTCGTAGAGATTCCTCGGCACGAACGGCACGCGTGTGGCGACGGTGAGGACGCCGAGGATCCACGGGGCCGGATCGCGACGGATCATGCTCGTGGTAGTCGTTTCGCGGCGAGGGCTTCGTCGATCCAAGCCGAGAGCTCGCGGGCGCGCGCCTCCCACGAATGCCGGCGTGCTTCGGCACGGCGCCCCGCGCGAATTTCGGGACCATCCGCGGCGAGCTCGCCAGCGATCGCGCTCACCCAGTCGCCTCCGAACGGGACGCGCCGCACCCACGAGCCGAACGGGGCGATCGCGGGAAGATCGGTGCTCACGACGGGGAGCCCGGCGGCGAGGTACTCGTAGATCTTGGTGGGGTCCTGGCGATCGGCGAGCGGTCCGGGAACGTGCGGTACCAGTCCGACGTCGAGATGACGGACGAACGCCGGCATGATCTCGCGGGGTTGGTGCCCGAGCACGTGGACGTTGGGACGGGTCGCGAGACGCCCGATCGGCGAGCGCACGAATCCGATCAACACGATCGCCCAGTCAGGGCGCGCCAGGGCGAGGGCGTCGAGAGCCTCGAGGTCGAGGCGGCCGTAGATGTTGCCGACGTAGCCGAGGCGTGGGTGCGGCACACCGGCAAGCGGGCTGGGCTCGGGCGGCAGCTCGTCGGCGTAGGCGCAGATGTGGACGCCGTTACGCAGCAGCCGGACCGTCTCCGCCGGCCCGCGCTTCGCTGCAACGAGCTCCGTGCTCGCGGCGATCACCAAGTCGGCGTGCTGGATCGACTTCCGCTCGAGCTCGCTCATCAGCTCGCCGTCGACATCGGGGAACGCGGAAAACTCGTCGTAGCAGTCATAGAGGACGAACGGCGCTCGCAGCCGCGAGACGAGCTCGCCGAAGATTGGACCGGCGACCCATACGATCGTCGGTCGAAGGCCCAGCTTCGCCGTGGCGCGACGAACCGCCCGGTGCTGGAGCCACGCGTTGATCCTGCGAACGAATCGTGAGCGGGGCAGCGGAATGGTGAATGCGGTGCTCAGGACGATGCCCGGGTACGGCGATCGCATCCCACGTCCGAGGCGCTTCAACCGCGACACGATGCGGCCGATGTCGTGGACGTGTAGGCGGGGGGCGCGCAGGCCGGAGCAGTCGATGCAGAGCACACGATTGCCGGCGTCCGCCAGTACCGCCAGCAGATCAGGCTCGCGCGGGGAGAGCGCCCAGTCGCCAGTGCCGAGCACGAGGATGTCGTGGTTGCGAATCAGATCAGGCACGGTCGACGATCCCAAGAGTTGCCTCGCCGTGGCTGCGGACGGGGCGGCTGGTCCCACCGCTCGGCTGCGAGCGCCAGCGCTTCGGATGCCGGAGCGCACTTCGAGGCGTTACAGCCGGCCGCTGAAGGATCGCTCACGATTCGGCGCGAGTCGGGGTCGGATCGGCGTTCACCGGGGGCCGGGCTCGATCGCGCGCAAATCGTTGCCGGTCGTGCATGACCGTGGATCAGCGGCGCGTCGCCGAGACCCGCATCTCCGCTCGACACGACTCGACACACACAACGATGCAGCTCGCCGCACCCGCGACGACGCGCCCTGCTCCCTCGCGAGGTCGCCCACACACCCGCGTCACGCGGTCGCGACGGCGGGCGTGAGAGAGTGTCGCGTGCGACGTGAGTTCTGCACGATCTTGTGCGCGAGCAGTCGGGATGCTTTTGCGAGCAGGCTGCGCTTCTCGGGGTACGTGCGAAGCAGCTGCCAGATACGCCGCGGTCGCAGATAGAAGCGCAACCAGGCGGTGCGCTGGATCCGATACAACTCGCGATCCGATACCGCACTCAGGTTCGTCGAACCGAGAATGTAGTGGAAGGTCTGGAAGCTGCCGGCGTGTCTTCGTACGTCGTCCGAGTAGTCGGCGGCGAGCGCGGTGCCCTGGAACGGCGTCACGATGAAGAAATGCGCAGTGTGCAAGGGAATCGACAGGGCGAAGTTCACGGTCTGGTGCAGTTCCTCGCGGGTCTCCCCGGGAAATCCGAGCATGAAGAACCCCGTGCACATGATCCCGAGCTCGTTGGCGTCGCGCACGGCCTGCGCGAGCCGACCCAGGTTCATCTTCTTCTGGGTCGCGCGCTGCAATCGCTCCGAGGCCGTTTCGACCGCGAAGCTGATGGTGCGGGTTCCAGCGCGACGCAGCTTCTCGAGCAGCGGGCGCGGCAATCGATCGGCGCGCAGCCCGTTCGGGAACGTGATGCCGATCTTCAGCCCACGTTCGATGATGAGATCGCAAATGCGTTCGGCACGCCGATTGTCGATGTTGAAGATGTCGTCGACACATTCGAACTCGGTGATTCCGTAGCGGCGGCCGATCTCCTCGATCTCGGCGACGACGTTTTCGGGCGAGCGCGCCCGGAACACCTTGCCGAAGACGTCGTGGCAATAATTACAGCGGTACGGGCACGCACGCGAGGTGAAGATGGTCATGTAGCGACGCTTGGGCAGCATCGACATGCAGGGGCGTGCGGCGTAGCCCTCGATGTCGACGAGGTCCCAGGCGGGCCAGGGCAACGCATCCAGGTCCTGGATGAACTCGCGCGGTGGCGTCTCGATGGCGATGCCACCGCGCGCGAAGGTGATGCCCTTCACGTCGTCGAGGGGCCGCCTCGAGTCGAGCGTCTCTAGCAGTTCGAGGAACGTCAGCTCCCCTTCGCCTTGTACGGCGACGTCCGCCTCGGTCTCACACACGATCTCGCGCGGGTAGCTCGATGCGTGCGGACCACCGCAGACGATCGTCGCACGGGGCCAACGCGCGCGTGCTGCACGCGCGTACGCCGCCATCGAGCGGGCCTCGATCGTCAGCGCGCTCAACCCCACGAGGTTGGGCTCGAAGACGACGCGGTCGAGATTGCGATCGACACTGTCTTCCGGGTGCAGGCGCGTATCGAGTATCTGCACCCCGTCGTTGCGCCCGGCGTGGCGAAGGTACGCCGCGAGCGACATCAGCCCGAGCGGGTGCAACGTCTCGGGCGACGCCTTGTCGAGCCCCGAAGGCTTGAGGAGAAGGATGTTCATCTCGAGCGCACCGCGGAGCCGAATTATAACCCTTCAGGTGGAGCCGCCCGAAACGGTGCGCTCGGGCGCACTCGCGCGATCGCGACGAAGGTGGAGATAGACGCGGTGCGCGGGCCACCAGCCGAGCAGGTGGCGCGCCAGCGCGAGGGCATAGCGTACCGAAAGCGATGCCCGGGCGATGGGGCGCGCCCACGGTGGCAGCGTGGGTCGCTCGTGCAAACGATGGTAGCGCACTGCCGATCGATGGAAGTGTCGTAGCGACCGCAGCGGCACCTGGGCGGCGCTGGTACCCTGCTCGTGCACGGCCTCGAGCCGAGGATGATGGACGATGCGGACACCGAGTCGCCGCGCGCGTCTGCACCAGTCGAGATCCTCGCCGTAGAGGAAATAGCCCTCGTCGAGGAGGCCGACGCGTGCCAGCTCGACATGGCGAACCAGCAAGAATGCGCCGAGAACGCCGTCGACCTCGTGGAGGTCGTCGGGAAAGCAGAAGTAGCCGAGGTCTTCGCGAGCAGCCCAGGGCGCACAGCGCTGCAGCAGGTTGTGGACTCCGAAGCTGCGCGCCAACACCGCGACCGTGTCGGGAAAGTGCCCGCACGTGCCCTGGATGCGTCCGTCTGGGTAGCGAAGGCGGATGCCGAGCGCTCCCCAGGTCGGATCGCCGTCGAGGAACGCCACGGCGCGAGCGAGCGTGTTGCCACTCACGCGTACATCGGGATTCAAGAGCAGCACGTATCGACCCCGGGCGCGTGCGAGGCCGCGGTTCGCCGCGTACGCAAAGCCTCGGTTGTCGGCGAGCACCGTCACGTCCACGTCGGCGAAGCGCGCGGCCACGGCTTCGACCGAGCCGTCGGCAGAGTGGTTGTCGACGAGGAAGGTCTCCGTGCGCAGACTCGGCGGGTTCGGTCGGTGAGCCGCCAAGCACGCGATCAGCGACTCGCGGCACCGATAGGAGACGATGCAGATGCTGAGATCGGGAGCCGAGTCGTCAGCGGGGTCGCTCGGGACATCGTTCACACGGCGCTCGACGAATGCGCGCCGCGCCGCGCCCGCTCGAGGATCTTGGGCCGACGCGGTTTCCAGTCTTCCGGACGCCCCGACGCCCAGGCCGAGCGAGTCTTGAAGGCGTGCTGGCTCACGCGACCCGAAACCACGTGGGGGCATTGGGCACACGCCGGACGAAGCGGGGCCAGGCCGGTCAGCTCGGCTCGCAGGCGCCGGGCGTCGTCGCCCGCGTAGATCTCGTCGAGATGCTGCCGCGAGAGCTCACCGAGGGGCGCTTCCTTGAACCACGCGCCGCACGGATTCACCGCGCCGTCGGGCCGGATGTAGACCGAGAACCACGGCTGATCACATGCGGTTGCACGCAGCCGCCACTTGCGATGAACGGTTGCGAGCACGCCGCCCACTCCCTCGTCCCGGGCGATCTCGCGAGCGTGCTCGTAAGCAATCGTGAGCGATTGCCTCAAGGACGGGTGGCCGGGAGGCAACTTGGGCAGCGTCGTCATGCGAATGCCGTAGCGCCGGCTTCGCTCCCATGCTGCGTCGAGGGCTTCGTTCACGAGGTGGGGGGTATCGAAGAGCAGCTCGCGGCTCACGTCGAGCTCGGCGAAGGGCACCAGGTGGCGGAGGTAGATCTCCTCCGCACCCACGCGATTCGCCAGCTCGACCAGCTCCAGCACCTCGTGGAGGTTCGAACGCATCAGCACCCACGAGAACTTGAGCACTGGCGTCTTCGAGCGCCGCGACTCCTTGATGCGCTTGAGCGCCATGAGGCGCTCGACCAGGCGATCGAACTTGCCGCCCACGCGGATCGATTCGTAGGTGGCGGCGCTGGCTCCGTCGATGGAGACCATCACCCGATTGATGCCGAGATCGACGAGGGTCTCGATCGCGGGATCCGTCATCAGCAGGCCGTTGGTGACGAACTTGATGTGTGGCACGCCGCGCGCGGCCGCCATCTCGAGCGCCGGCAGGAAGCGCTTCGACATGAAGGGCTCGGCTCCGCAGGAGAGCGAGACGCTCTTCGCGCGCGGAAACACCTCGTCGGCGATTCGTTGGAACACCGGCTCCGGCATCTCCGCGCCCTTCGAATGCTCCTCCTCGAGCGGGAGCAAGCACATGGTGCAATAGATGTTGCAGCGCGGGGTCAGATCCATCAGCACGTCGAGATCGCGTCCCGGCGTCCAGTTGGCGAGGCTTCGCGGCAACATCGGTCGGTCACCAGAAGGTACGCAGGCCACGCTCGGCGAGGAACTTCGCGAAGAACATGAACGCGCTCAGGAGGTGGTGGAACGTGAGGCGGTTCGGCACCCGGCTCGCGCTCGCCCGGCGGTAGAAGTGGATCATGCTCACCTCCGGCAAGTACGCGATCTTCCAGCCCGCACGCCGGATTCGGTAACACCAATCGATGTCCTCGTAGTAGAGGAAGAAGCGGCTGTCCATGCCGCCCACGGCGTCGATGGTCTCGCGGCGCACGAGCAGGCAGCTACCGAGGCACCAATCGACCTCGCGGCGGCTCGCATGGTCCCAATCGGACATCAGGTAACGCCGCATCACGCCGCTCTCCGACTTCCAGCGCTCGGGAAGCGGCAACCCCCGGATCAGGAACGACGCCAGGGTGGGGAAGGCACGGCAGGAGAGCTGGAGTGAGCCGTCGGGATACTCGAGACGGCAAGCGGCGACGCCCACGTCCGGATGAGTCTCCAGGTACTCGATCATGGACTGCAGCGCGTTTGGCCGCACCACGATGTCCGGATTGGTCACGAACACGTAGCGTCCGCGCGACAGCAGGATCGCCTGATTGTTGGCGCGCGCGAACCCGACGTTGCGTTCGTTCAGGATGAGGCGAACGTTGGGAAAGCTTCGATAGATCTGGATGTCGGTGTCGTCGACGGAGGCGTTGTCGACGACGAAGACTTCGTAACGCAGCTCGCCTGCGGTCTCCTGGATCGATTCCAAGCACTGCAGCAGCCGCGCGCCGGTGTTGAACGTAACGATGCTGATGCTGACGTCGACCGGCCCTTCGGATTGCGCCGGCATCGGCCCGCGCTCGCTGGCTGGCGCCGGCGATGGGGCGCTCTCGGCCTCGGGAGCGCGAAACCCCATCGGGGGTGCGGGCGTCGCCCGTGCCCCCGGTCGAGGATCCGTGCCTGGCAATTCTCCGGCCGTCGCTCGCAGGGTCGTTCGGTCGGAGACCTTCGTCACGCGGCGGCGCCTTCGACCGCCGCCGGCACGAAATCCCGGCGCCGGCGCAGCCGCTGCAGGAAGAAGTACGCAGGCTTGAGAAGGTTGAAGAAGTAACGCGATCCGCGCAGGCGGTTGAGCACGTTGAAGTAAGGTTGAACGATGAGCTTGCAGTACGCCTGGAAGAGGAACTGCGCCGCCTTCGTGTTGCGTTGGTCGATGAAGTAGCGCAGCAGCGGGTTGGGCGTCATCGGCGCCACGATGATCAAGTGATTCAGGTAAGTGTTCTTCAGATTGACGATGCCGTCTGCGTATCCCTCGCGTGCCTTCTCGATCATGTTGTCCTTCTTCGCGCGGTCCCAGATCGGGGTGTACGGGAAGAATGTCATCGAGAGGCAGCTCAGGAAGTACGGCTTGGGACACGCGATCAGCGTGTTCAGGATGTCGACGTAGTCGTCCTCTGTGGCGTACGGATTGTCGAGGATGACGTCGTAGTGCTTGGTGACGTTGAACTTGTGGAACACGTGCGCCGCGTCGATGAAGCGGCGGTTCGACACCGGGCGGCGGAACACTTCCTTGTTGATCCGCTCGGAGGCCTCGAGTCCCATCTGCAGGTGATCCAACCCAGCTTCCTTGAGAACCTTGATGCGGTGCTCGGTCACGTAGCTGGGAATCGTTCGCGCGTAGAACGGAATGCCGATCTCCCGCTTGTAGACCTTGGCGAACTCCTCGATGTAGTGATCGTCGCTCATCAGGAAGCTGTCGTCCTGGATGTCGATGCCGCGCAGGAACGGGAAGCGCCGCCGCGCGTGCTGTAGCTCTTCGATGGCCTCCGGAATGCGGCGTCGGCGGACGAGCTTGCCCTTGCGCAAGTAGAGATTGATGAACGACGCATTGCAGCAGTAGGTACACCGGTACGGGCAACCGCGAGTGATCATGATGTTGTAGAGCTCGCCGCGCCAGTGCATGTAGCTGCGGTAGAGCTCGTCGGTCATCGGCACGACCTGG